>JAZRUN010000001.1:0-4550 GCA_045652565.1 Candidatus Enterousia sp.
TGCGCGCCTTTTGGTTTTGATTTACGACAACTATAAACGTCAAACAATCAAAAATCAAGTCATCCGAATCGTTTTTTTTGTTTGACTTTATATATATTTTGCTATTATTTGTGTGCTATGCGAAACACGATAAAAAAACACACAGATTTTTTAATGTCAGATGCCGATCCAGTCGCACGTTCGGCATATTTTGTCGTGCGCGCCAAACGGGCGCGTTTCACAGGCGACCCGCGTATCGGCTTTACGGCGACAAAACGCACTTTTAAACTTGCCGTTCATCGTAATCGCGCAAAGCGTCTAATGCGTGATTGGGTGCGATTTTATTCCGATTTACTTGCGCCAGAATTTGATTATGTTTTTATTGCGCGCCCGCCTATTTTGGACGCGGACAGGGAATCTGGCCGTGAAGCAATGCTGAAGGCGTTGAAATACATAACACGAAAATATGCACCAAAAAATGCCAAAAATTTGGAAAAAGTTAAATAATATTCCACGCAAGACCGGAATTTGTTTGATAGTGTTCTATCAAAAATTCATATCGCCAATATTTGGTGGTCGCGCGGTCTGCCGCTTTGACCCAACGTGCAGCGAATATACAAAAATCGCGATTTCGCGCTATGGTCTGGTGCGCGGAATAATTATGGGAATGCGCAGGATATCGCGCTGTCGGCCTGGTGGCGGGTTTGGTTTTGACCCTGTGCCTTGACAAGTTGTGGTTTTATGCTAGAATTTAAAGGATATGATTTAAGTAATTCTACAAAAGGATAATAAAATGTCATTTCGTGCAACCGTAGAATCCATGTCCAAGATTATGGATGATATGGGGATAACTGAATTGGATTTAGAACGTCAGTTCTTATTTGGTGTGTACCGCAAACATATACATTTATCGAAACAATCTGGTGTTGTGATGCCGTCTTTCCCGACATCTGAAACAACAAAACAAACCAACAGTGAACCAACCGATACGACCGTTTCTGGCTATGCGTTAAAGTCGCCTATGGTTGGTGTTGCATACCTTGCGCCGGAACCTGGGGCCAAACCCTTTACCAAGGTTGGCGCGCAGATTAAAGCCGGTGATACTGTGGTGTTGGTCGAGGCAATGAAGACCTTTAATCCGATTAAATCCGATAAAGACGGCGTCGTCAAAGAAATTTTGGTGACCGATGGCCAGGCGGTCGAATTTGACCAACCTTTAATTATTATCGAGTAAAAATTATTATGCCGAAAATTAAAAAAGTTTTAATTGCCAATCGTGGCGAAATCGCCCTGCGAATAATTCGTGCGTGTCGCGATATGGGTATTCGAACGGTTGCAGTTTATTCAACTGCGGACCGCAATGCAATGCACGTGCAACTGGCGGACGAATCTGTCTGTATCGGGCCGGCCACATCACGTGATTCTTATTTGAATGAATCTGCAATACTTACGGCGGCGTTGCTTACCAATGCAGATGCGATACACCCAGGATATGGTTTTTTATCTGAACGCGCAGACTTTGTACAAAAGGTTGAACAACACGGGTTGATTTGGATTGGCCCTGATGCCGCGATGATAAATAAAATGGGTGACAAGGTAAATGCCAAACGGACCGCAATCGAATGCGGACTACCGGTTGTTCCTGGCTCTGATGGTGCCGTTGATACACTGGAAGACGCACTTAAATGGGGCGAAAAGATTGGGTACCCCGTGATGTTAAAGGCGGCGGCTGGCGGCGGGGGACGCGGGATGCGTCCTGTGATGTCCGCAGACAAAATGGCCGAGGCGTTCGAGATTACAAAAAACGAAGCCCGCACAGGCTTTGGCGATGATACACTGTATATGGAAAAATTATTGTTGCATCCGCGTCATATTGAATTTCAGGTCTTGGGCGACAAGCACGGAAACGTTGTGATATTTGGCGAACGCGATTGTTCGCTGCAACGCAAGAATCAAAAGGTTATGGAAGAATGCCCCGCGGCGGCATTAACCCAAAAGCAACGCGATGATATGATTGAAATCTGTAAAACCGCGGCGAAAAAGATGGGCTATACTAATGCCGGTACTTTTGAGTTTATGTACGAGAACGGGCAATTTTATTTCTTGGAAATGAACACTCGTTTGCAGGTTGAACACCCTGTGACAGAAATGGTGTATGGGGTTGATTTAGTGCGCGAACAAATTCGTATAGCGGCGGGCGAAAAACTTGGCTATACCCAGGCGAACGTCATTCCACACGGTCACGCAATAGAATTTCGTATTAATGCCGAAGACCCGGAAACTTTTGTTCCGAACCCCGGGAACATCACGCTTTACGCGCCATCTGGTGGGCTTGGCGTGCGTGTGGACAGCGCGGTCTATACTGGTTATACCATTCCGCCAACCTACGATTCTATGATTGCTAAATTGATTGTGCACGCACATTCTCGTTCTGCCTGTATAATGCGTGCCGAACGTGCGCTGGATGAATTTGTTATCGAAGGTGTAAAAACAACGATTCCATTGCAAAAAAGGCTTTTAAATAACCACGATGTTCGAACATTAAACTTTGATAATCATTGGTTAGAAGGCTATTTAAAAAAAGAAAATAAAAAGAAGTAAAAAAGGCCGGCAAATGCCGGTCTTTTTTTAACATTTTTTCGGGGTTCCTTTTTTACAACGCATTAAACAAAGGCCATGATAAAAAACGGACATCAGTATGTTTTCTGGAATAATTTCAGCGCCCCTTTCGTATTTATGTATTTGATGCACAGATGTGCCAAACATTCGGGCAATATCGTTTGCCTTTAATATACTTGGAATCAACTAATACTACCATTTTTAATCTCCTTTTTAGTTTTTTTAATAAAAACACCGTCAATGACGAATTGACGGTTGGAGGCTAGAAAAACTGTAACATACAACAGCGTTGCTTATTCAATGTATTCGCAACCCTCCAACCAAGTGGAGTTGATATGTTAAGAGGTTTTCTAGACCCCACACCGGGCGTCACCCAATGCACATGGATTATACCGTATAAATAATGATTTTTCAAGTTTTGTAAATTACTGTTTTATTCGTCGCAAAACAACCATTACACCGGCAGGGGTCATACCCGGAATACGGTTTAAGTCCGCAATGGTTTCTGGGCGCGTGCGTTTTAACTTTTCCCGCAATTCGTTCGTAAGCCCCGAAAGCGCGTCATAGTCAAAATTCACAGGGATTTTTATATTTTTATCGCGCTGATAAGATTCAATTTCCCGGTTATTTCGCATAATATAGCCGGCATAAAATTTGTCATTTTCGGAAATTTTCCCGGCCTTTTTTTGCATTTTGTTCAAAAAAGCCGGCAATTTTATTAAACCCATATCGACACCTGTTTTCCCAAGGCGAGAAATCGCATTATCGGCGCGCAGGTTTAATCTGAATTCTGCACGCGATGTGAACATACGATACGGCTCGTCCACGCCAAGTGTTGTTATATCGTCAATCATAACGCCTATCATAGAATTTGTTCTGTCCAATTTCAGCATCGGCAAATCAAGTGCAAAAGCGGCGGCATTTGCGCCTGCAACCAAACCTTGGGCGGCGGCTTCTTCGTACCCCGATGTCCCGTTTATTTGACCCGCAAAAAAGAGTCCAGAGTTATCACGCGACATTAGACACGAATTCAGCGCGCGCGCATCAATTGCATCATATTCAATTGCATAACCATATCGTGCAATACGCGCGTTTTTTAAACCTGGGATAGTGCGAATCCATTTATCTTGCACATCACGACCAAAACTTGTTGAAATACCATTTGGATAAATTAAATTGCTGTTTAAACCTTCGGGTTCTAAAAATACATGATGCGAAGTGTGTTCTGGAAACCGCATAACTTTATCTTCCAGTGACGGGCAATAACGCGGGCCGATACCCCGAATATCGCCATTATACATTGGCGCATTTGAAATATTTTCGCGAATAATATTGTGTGTTTCAAGAGTTGTATGTGTAATATAGCAAACCGCAGTATTATTATCCGCCGCACACCCATCAGAAAACCAATCGTGTGGGCTGTCTGGATATTGTTCTTCACATACAGAAAAGTCAATCGAATCACGATATATTCGTGCAGGCGTTCCAGTTTTAAGACGCATAATATCAAAACCAAAATTGTGCAATACAGCGGAAATCGCCGTATCGGGCGATTGGTATTCGCCGTTGTCCATAATGCGACCAGATTCTATTTTTTCTGCGCCCATCGTGACAAGCCCACGCAAAAATGTTCCTGTTGTGAAAACAATTGCCTTTGCGCGGTATGCGCCGTTTACGATTTTGTTTTTTAAATCTATGCTTTCAACTTTATCAAAAATAATCTGCAAATTTTCATATTCAGATAAAATTTGTTTTACTGCATTGTGATAAAGTTCGCGGTCAATTTGTGCGCGCAGCGCTTGTGTCGCCGGCCCATGCGATGCATTCAGTGTTCTGAAATGAATTCCCGCCATATCAGCCGCACGCGGCATTACGCCCGCAAAAGCATCTATTTCTGCGACCATTTGCGACTTGCCCGGTCCACCAATAGACGGATTGCAAGACATCGCGCC
>JAZRUN010000002.1:0-9806 GCA_045652565.1 Candidatus Enterousia sp.
CTTCACGATTTGTGGTTTTATCCACAACCAGTGTATTACGCATATGCGCAGTCATAGTTGTATTATCAATGGAAATCAGGGAAATCTCTTTGACACCCAATTTTTCGATGTCCGCCAAAACTTCTTCCGTGATTTCTGTGCCAGATGGATAAACCACATCTTCGCCCGACATAATAGGATCAAACAGATATTCACCAATCAGTGCATCAGACAAAATACCAAAATCCTTGGATGCGGTCATTGCCTTGGACAAACGCTTTGCATTCAAACGGTCGCCCTTGGCCGCCAACACCTTGGAATCTTTTGGATTCAAGATATCATAATTCAAACGATATTTATCCAAACCTTCGAACACCGATGTATTTCCAACCCACATCTTGCCGTTATTCTTTAAGGCGATACGTTTATAGAACACAGACAAAATTTCTGTATCTGACATCCCGCGAATTGTTGTTTTACGCGGTTCTGCCGCCCATTTCTTTTCATCTTCGGCACAAGGCAAACAACGCAACAACACAGTCGCAGGAATCTTGCGACGGCGGTCAATACGCACATAAATAACCCCCTTGGATTCTTCAAAATCAATCCAAGAACCATGTTCTGGAATTATACGTGCAGTATATGTAATTGGGTTGCCAGCAACTTTGGCCTCTTTAGTTGTTGCAAAAACGACACCTTGGGTTCTGTGCATTTGGGAAACGATAACGCGTTCGACACCAGACGCAATAAAACTGCCGCGTTCGGTCATAAGTGGCACTTCACCCATAAATATTTCTTGTTCTTTGATATCGCGCAAAGTCTTTTTTCCGTCTTCTGCGACATCCCATAAAATCAATCTAAGTTTTAATTTTAATTTACTGGAATATGTCATCTTGCGCGCAAGGCATTCTTTCACATTGTACGCAGGTTTTTCCAAAGTATATTCGACAAATTCCAATTCTGCGGCACCCGCATAATCCTTGATCGGGAACATAGAAAGAAATACGCTTTGCAAGCCTTTGTTTTTGCGATTTTGTGGCGCAACATCGGCCTGCAAGAAATCCTTGTAGGAATCGTATTGAATTTCTATCAAATCAGGAAGCGGAGTTTGCAAAAAACTTTTACCAAAAGATTTTCTAAGTTTTTGGATAACTGCCATGGGTTTCAATCCTTTTTTTGTGTGCGTTTTGCAAACGAAACTGTTTTAGTCTCTTTTTTCGCCCGTTGCCCGCCAAGGAATTTGATTCTTTGGCGGGCTTTGGGCGCGTCACGAAAGTCGTGACACCTATTTTTTGAACCCTTGTGGGGTTCTAACGTGAAATCAATTATTTCAATTCCACTTTTGCGCCTGCGGCTTCGATGTCGGCTTTCATTTTTTCCGCATCTGCCTTTGCAACGGCTTCTTTCACTGTCTTTGGTGCAGATTCAACCAATGCTTTGGCTTCACCCAGACCCAAACCTGTGATTTCTTTCACAACTTTGATAACGGCCAATTTATTTGCACCAACGTCCGTCAGAACAACATCAAATTCTGACTTTTCTTCTGCGGCAGCACCCGCAGCCGGACCAGCAGCCACAGCCACTGCAGCGGCGGCGCTAACGCCCCATGTTTCTTCCAACGCTTTGGACAGTTCAACTGCTTCCAAAACGGTCAATTTAGACAATTCTTCAACTAATTTTTGAATGTCTGCCATTTTTTGCTCCTATTTGTGATTATTGGAACCTTGTTTCCAATAATTTTATTGATTCTTTTTTCCATACTCTGCAGAAACACGTGCAATACGCGAACCAGGTTCGACCAAGATACGCGCAATCTTGCCACGGATTTCCAACAGCGAAGGAAGCTTGGATAATTGCACAATGTCGTCCACGCCCAAGATACCCGCATCCATCTTACCACCAACGATGGTCAGATTTGGGTGTTCTTCAGCGAACTTGACCAAAACCTTTGTCACGGCCAAACCATCTGTTGCAACAGCAACCGCAGTTGGACGCTTCATAAGGTCAGATACAGCAACGAAATCGGTATCTTGCAATGCCAATTTCATCAAACGGTTTTTAACGACTTTGAAAACGGAAACCAGTGGGCGCAATTCGTTGCGCAAACCTTCCATTTCCTTGACGGTAAGCCCGTGGTTTTCAACGACGAAAACACCGTTTGCTTCTTTCAAAGTCGACTGCAACGCTGAAATCAAGTTTGATTTTTCTTCGCGTTTCATCTTTTTACCCTTACTTCTGATTTGGGTGGCGAACCACACAAACCAACTTTTGTTAAACTTTCCATCCGATTTTCATCGGGATGGGACCTTTTCCTGTCCCAAAGAATTGTCTTTGTCTATGATGGAAATTAAGCGTTTCCGCACCATCAGTCACGGACAGAAATCTCGTTTGTGGCTTGGGCGTACCCCAAACCACATTTTTCTATTTTACATCAATATGCAGGCCTGGACCTTGGGTTGTTGCAACCGCAGCACCTATGATATATTGACCTTTTACCGATGCAGGTTTAACCTTTTTCAACTGTTCAATCAATGCGTTTGCATTTTCGACCAATTTATCAGTTGCGAAAGACATTTTGCCAATGCCTGCGTGGATAATACCGTTCTTTTCCGCACGATATTCAATCTGACCCGCCTTGGCACTTGCAACCGCAGCCGCAACATCATTTGTCACCGTACCCAATTTTGGATTCGGCATAAGACCTTTTGGTCCCAAAACGCGTGCGACCTTGGACATCTTTGGCATCATTTCTGGTGTTGCGATTACGCGGTCGAAATCAATATTGCCCGCCGCAACTTTTTCGATTAAATCTTCACCGCCAACGACATCTGCGCCCGCCTTTTTGGCTTCTTCTTGTTTGTCATTGGTGAACACAGCGACGCGAACTTTTTTGCCTGTGCCATTTGGCAAAGACAACATTCCGCGAATATTTTGATCCGCCTTGGTCACATCGATTGCCAAGCGAATTGCGATTTCCAAACTTTCATCGAACTTTTTAGAACAATATGGACGCAAAGCCTCGACCGCATCAGCAATCGCATAAACTTTGTTCGTGTCCAATTCAGCCCATGTTTTTTGTCTTTTTGTAGTTTTCATGGCTTATTCCTCCACCTTTACGCCCATTGAACGGCATTGACCTGCAACAATATTCATCGCAGATTCAATGGTAGAGCAATTCAAGTCCGGCATTTTGTTTTCTGCAATTTCTTTGATTTGCGCCTTGGTAATAGTACCAACGAAATCGCGCCCTGGTTTATGAGAACCAATCTTTAATTTCAACGCTTTCTTGATGTAATACGAAACCGGCGGCAATTTCATAATAAATTCGAAACTGCGGTCTGTATAAACAGTGATAATGCACGGAATTGGCATACCCGGTTCTTTATCAGCGGTTTTATCATTAAATTGTTTGCAGAATTCGGCGATATTCACACCCGCCGCACCCAGCGCAGGACCAATTGGTGGCGCAGGATTTGCCTGTTTTGCGGGGACAACAAGTTTCACAATCCCCTTCAGTTCTTTTTTTGCCATTTTTTCACTCCATTGTTATTTTGTGATTGTGGTTCGATGTGGCGCATCTACCACGTGTTTTTTGCGCGCCTTGCACGCGCCCGCCAGTTTTTTTCAAAAACCAGTTAAACTCTTTCGACCTGTTCAAAATCCAGTGCAACACTGGTTTCACGACCAAATACCAAAATGGTGACCGTCATCTTTTGTTTGACGTTATCGACTTCGGATACGACACCATTAAAGTTAGCAAAAGGCCCATCGATAACATGAACTTCTTGGCCAACTTCATAAACAATGTCATCTGGAACTGTGCTGCCCTCTTCTACTTGTTTCAGCAGGCGGCGCGCTTCTTCTTCGCTGACCGCGATGGGTTTCTGGCGCGCACCAAGGAACATTACAACCTGGGGCATCAATTTGACCAATGAAAATGTTTCATTATTCATAACCATTTGCACAACGATATAACCCGGGAAGAATTTCTTTTCGGTCTTGACGCGTTTGCCGGCCTTGATTTCGGTCACTTCACGCGTTGGAACCAAAATTTCACCGAAATATGCATTCAAACGACGTTTATCGATTTGTTCGCGCAAACCACGTGCAACCTTGTCTTCACAGCCTGTATGAACATTTACAACAAACCATTGCATTTTATCTTCCATAACACATTCCCTTGGCATTTATTGTTTAAAAAATCCACCCAACAAGTGCGTTTAAAATACTGTCCACAACAAAGAAAAACAACGCGGCAAGCCCAGAAAACACCAAAATCATAATAGTTGCGCGAACAACATCAGTGCGATTCGGCCAAACAATCTTGAACCATTCTGCGCGAACACCACGTATAAACTCAAGTATTTTTTTCATCAAACGCCCAGTTTCTTTAATGTTTAACTCTTTTGATAATTACGAACGACCCAGAACCCAAAAACCGTGGCAGGGGCAGAAGGAATCGAACCCTCATCTGCGGTTTTGGAGACCGATGTTCTACCATTGAACCATGCCCCTGAAGATGGAAAAATCCCCAGAAACCCACGCACTCGGCCCGAACGCACTTACCATATTCCGCGAAAGCGTAGCACACTTTCGCAAAAAATCAAGCGCAAATATTATAATTATTTCAAAAAATTAAAGCAAGTGGTTTTTTGAACCTTGCGTACATCAACAGGAAAAATATCAAGACACTAAAAAAGGGAAAGGTATGGTGGCGAAAAAAAGGGGTAACAACCACCATACCATCTCTGTCTGCGTAAATTGACACAGACGACAACAACCCGACAAGCCTTTAGCGTACAAGCACCAAACTGCGTCACCAAAAATGGCCGCCACTTCTGACGGTCGGGGTGTTCAAAAATCATACACGCAATTGATCCCAGTAGCCTTCATATATACTCTACCGGCACCCCGACAACAGGGGTCTCTTTCAGACACAAAACATTCTACGTAAAAAACAGAACGTTCCGTATCGGCCCTTCGACAGGCCCCGACTGAACATCCGTCCAGTCAGTTCGTATTATAACATCCAAAAATATTAACGCAAGTGCTTTTTACGCGGGGGGGGCCGCCCAATACACCGGCCGCAAATCTTAGGAATTTCATCATAGCCGACCTACTCCAACTAACTGTTTTACGCGTTTTATCGAATCGATATCATACAAAAATGTATCTTTTATACCGAATCGATTTAGGGCCTTTTATAAAAAATTCATTTTCATTCAAAAAAATGTACTTTTTTACTTGCATTGCGCAATAGATTTTTTCTACAATCAATAAAAGCAAAAGGAGAGGATAATCGTGCAAAACCGCATAGAACCGCCCGTTTTACTATCAAGACTGTTGCTCTTCGTGTTCGCTGGAACCGTTGTTGCGCTGTTTGTGCTGGCGATGACGATTGAAAAAATGTTTCCCCTTGATCGGCCCGAAATATTTTTTGTGACTGCGCGTCCTGAACAAAATGCGTTGATACAAATCGCAGAAATGCCCCCGGTGTCCACAAATATGGACAGTTATATGCGCGCCTTTGTGACGGAATATTTGCGCGAACGAAATGATGTCACATCAAACACTGCCTATATGCGGCAAAAATGGGGCACAGATGGTGTCGTCGCAATGTGGTCCAGTCCCGCTGTGTATAAAGAGTTTAAAAAAACAGATATGTACAATGCGATAATGCGTGACATTCCGGAATTTGCATTTGAATGCCCAATTATTGTGCAATCGCCTGGTTCTTTCCGGAAATTCAAGGAAAACGAATACACTGTATCGGTCAGATATTATTGCAAATATAATGGTGGACAAACGGACGAAAAAAATTATACAATCCGCATAGGATTGGATGTAAGTGCAAACCCAACGGTATCTTGGCAAGAAAGGCTGAATAATCCATTGGGAATCAAGGTTTCGCAATACGTTATCGAAAGTGGTGACGGCGATCCACTGGATACGGCATATCGGTCGTAATAGAATTAAGAAAGGAAAGGAAAAATGGTGTTAGTAAAATATATTGGAATACAGTTGTCTTTGATTTGCGCACTGTGCATTGGTGTCGCAAATGCGGAACCACGCGAGTATGGAATTCAAACCGCATGGAATAATCCAAACGCCAATATGACCGCGGGCAGTGTAAAGCCCGGCTACGCACAGTTATCTTGGGTGTCTGGAACGGTGTTGCCGGTCAAACTGCGTAATGGAATGGTGACTATGGTGAACCTGCCGAATGGTGAACAGATTGCAGATGCTGTTGTTGGAAACGATGGTTTGTTTTCTATTGATGGCACCCAAGGTGGACGAACACTTTATATAACACCAAAGCCTGACAATATGGGTTCGGATACAAATATGATTGTGACGGGCAAATCTGGAAATGTTTATACTTTCTATCTGCGCAGTGAACCTGCAAACGCATCGGAAATCACATATTCCCAGGTTGATGTTGTTTTGGATGGAAACGCACGCCTGCCTGGCGCAACAACGGCGGCGGCAACAAACACAGGAACAATGAATTCCATATTTAAAAAATCCGCAGACAAAGCCACTATTGTCGGTGTTGACGGTGAAAATTATGATTGGATAAAAACAATGAAAATCGACCCGTCGGAGTTCCGTTTTGACCTGGACATCTTTGTTCCAAACCCAGATGATTATGTTATTGCGCCGGAACGCGTGTGGCGTGACCGCGTGTTCACATATATCGATTTTGGCGACAAAGTTATTTCTATGACACAACGTCCGGTTGTATCACTGTTGGTCGAAGGCGGTGAATCACCTGTGGGGTTCCGTACAGATGGTGAAGACGGTCGTCTGTTGATTGTAGAAGCCGTTGGCGATATGGTTCTGCGCAGTGGTCAACGCATTGTTTGCATTAAAAAGCGTTCTAAACCATTCTTGATTGCCGATACTGCAAGTGTTATGGCATTGGCTGAGGCGAATGTCGCGCAAAGTATGATGTCTGGACAATCTTTGAATAACATTGTTTATTCCGAAAACCAAGCGGCAATCAATTCGGGATACGGCAACTATACAACAACGCCGATGTTCATTGGAAACCAGCCTGTACAGAATGTCGGGCAACCTGGGGCAATGATGATGAATATGTACGGCGCCCAAACTGGTTCTGGCAAAGGTATAAATATGGTGCCAACAGAAAGACTGACGGCGGGTTCTTATTTGCCGCAGACGAATATACCACTGATTTCCAGTTCGCAAAATGGTGTCGCGGTAGAATTGCGTTCAGATACCAATGTTAAGGCATTGGACGATTACTGGGCGGATTTGTTGGCACGATTCAGTGGTAATGACGGTAAAGGTTTATTGACTAAATATAAAGACAGCGTATTCTATGCGGTTGATGAACAAGGTGTTGGCGAACTTGGTGCGGGTTCTTCTTCGGCACGTCTGTATCGCCTGCGTATAGGACCAATGCCAGATATTGATACAGCCCAGCAATTGTGTGATCAACTGCTGAAATTCAGTGGTGCAACGTGTCAGGTCGTCAGAATACAATAAGCAAGAATTTGGTTAGAGAGAAATAATGAGCAAACTTTCTGTGCATTTTGCAAATTTCCGAAAATCTACGCCACGTTATGTGCAATGGATATTGCTGGTTGCGGCGTTGGTTGTTGTTGTGGTGCTGTTTATATTACTTAGCACGAATAAACAAGAACCAAAAATTATCGTTGATGAAGATACCATACCCGTGGACCCCGAATTACTTGTTGAACCAGATGATGTAATAGATTGGTCAAATATGATGGTTGGCGAATCTGCAAGTACAACCGTGACAGTTCGCGCGAATATGGATGCACGCATCCGCGAAATAAGTATTGATAAAGCCGCCCGTGGAATCAGTGTTGACGACACGTGTGTCAATGCAATCGTGTCGCCGAATAATTCTTGTAAAGTATCAATAGAATACAATCCGCAAGCACCAATGATTAAAACTTCGTTTGATGTTGTTATAACTTGGTTTGCACCAGAGGCGGATTCTGTGCAAGATATGCAAAAGGCAATAAAGTTGGTTATCGGCGCAAAAGAAGAACCAAAGCCAGAACCAATCTTTGAGCCAGAGCCAGAACCAGAACCCGAACCAGTGTACGAAGCACCATTTTATGATGACAATGACTTTGGCAACGATTTAAACGACTTTGCGCCAAGTTTCTCTTTTGAAGAAGAACCAAAACCAAGAAAATCCGCCTTTGGTACCGCCTGTTCAGATTTTGCTTTCCCCGGCTATAACACTGCGGGCGTGCAAAGTGGTTGGATAAAACCTGTGGGTGGCGCATATTATTATTATCCGTTTTCTGATATCGACTGCACAGGCACGCCTGTGGGGATTTACAATGCCGATACAGGTTATATCATGGATGCAAATGAACCAACAAAAAAGATTGGTTCAGATGCAGAACACATTCGTTATGTAATGCAGGATCGTTTGCCGAAACTTGGTGGCGCAAAGCCCCGCGACAAAGGTGGTTTCGCGCGGCAAAAAACGCGGGAAGAATTGTTGGCAGCAAATTATATTAATGGTGCTTCTGCACTTGGACTCGATTTGTCAGACTCATACGGTCAACCGCAAGAATCGAAAAAGTCTTATCGTGTTTCGTTAAAAGCAAAATCAAACGATAATGTGTTTAAGGGGTATAATAAAGGCTCTACTGACCAATACGTTGTTTCTTCACGCCCGTATGACAGAAGTTTTGTTTTACGTCAATATAAACCTATTCCTGCAACTATCGTATCTGATATTCAAGCGGACGCTACTATGTTAAGAGAAGGTCTGCCAGTAAGGGCGACGGTTGATCGTAATGTTTATTCTGATAATGGTCGCACCGTAATTATTCCAACAGGAACATTGATGTTGGGCCGTGTTGTCGGTGATTTACCGGGACCATATAAGGCCGTTGGGCGTATGCAAATAGAATGGTATCAATTTATTCGCCCCGATGGTGTTGAATTTAATTTCAAGTCAAATCAACGGCCTTTTTCAGGCGATTCGCAGGGCAGACGTGGTGTCCCTGGGCACGGCAGCACGGATTATCTGCAACAGTTTGTTATGCCGATGTTGACGGCCATTGTACCCGCGGCGGTTAATTTGATTGCGCCTGTATCTGATGCCTTTGTGAACCAAATAGATTTAGATAATAACACCGTTGTACAAAGTGGCACCGTGCGTTCATCTGAACTTGCGAAAAATGAGATTATTACCGCATGGAACAGTGTTGCAACCAAATTATTGGTCGATATGATGGATAATACCACACCACCGTTTTCTGTTGCGGCGGGTACACGCATTACTGTCTTTTCACCGGTTGATTTGTTGGTCACTTGTGGTGCCGCGGACAAGGAAGGCCAAAACCGCAAATGTGCAATCATGGCTTATGACGACCCGGCGAGAGACAGCAGCAGCAAATCAGTGGAGGATAGTACCAACCCAGAAGAATTGTTTGGCCAGGCGCGTTCATTTATGCAGGGCAGTATTTCCAATTGGTGTGTAAATAATGGAAGTGGTGCATACTATGCAAAAACCGATGAAGCAGCGATAAAAGAGATGAATGAAAAAGGTTATAGTTTTGAAACGGTTGATTTCTATTGTCGGTCATTTGGGACGTATAATGCGATAAATAACGCAAAACAACAGGCTGTATTTGCAAATCAGCAGGCAACAGGTATAACCCCTGGGACAGACGAATATAATACCCAAGTTCTTGGTTTAAAATACAACGAAGATGGCACAATTCAAAACCCATTTAACAAGCCGTCAACCCCAAAGGCCGCCGCAGAACAAACCGAGGTCTTGGACGATATGTGCGGGAACGGCGGTG
>JAZRUN010000003.1:0-1778 GCA_045652565.1 Candidatus Enterousia sp.
TTTTCATAATTATTAATACGCGTAACCCGATTAGACCTAAGAACCTGTTTTATCATATTTATGGTCGCTCTTTCAAATTCTTCTGTTACGTAAACATGATTTTTATTTGGACGTGTCATTTATTACCCCTTTTTTTATTTATCTGACAAGGCAATTATATCAAAAAAATGGCTAAAAGCAAATAGTATCTACTATGCGGCTTGTTTCATATCTGACTTGATACGTCTGATATATTGACGCAATTCATCAATCGCAACCAATGTGCCGTCTTGTTTCTGGGCAGACCAATAATCCCATCCGTTAAAGCTGACACTGCGCTGTAATTTTGCCGCCATAACGTGAATTGACGCCTTGCCATACAATTGATGCGTTAATTGCCCGTCATGCGTTATCATTACGCGTTCGCCACGCGGGCTGACCAATGTTTGACCAACAAATAATAAACCGGCATCTATTAATTCGCGGAATGCGACACGAACTTCGTCACGTTTTGGTTTGGATACTTCGATATCTGACAAGTCAATCGGCGTTACATTTGCAATTCTGGCACGTGCCGCAGAAACATAACTTTCTTCGCGTTCAATGCCAATAAACTGACGCCCCAGTTCAATCGCCGCAGCAGCCGTCGTACCAGACCCCATAAATGGATCCAAAATAATATCGCCAGGTTTCGTTGATGCCAATATTACACGGTGCAATAAATCCAGTGGCTTTTGCGTGTTGTGCAGGCTTTTTCCGTTGCTGTCTTTGACGCGTTCTTCGCCCAGACAGATATTCAAATCCCAATCCGAACGCATTTGCTTGCCACCGTTTAATTTCTTCATTGTTTCATAATTAAAGGTATATTTCCCTGTCTTGGTCGGCGTTGCCCAAATCAATGTTTCGTGCGCGTTGGTAAAGCGCGTACCGCGAAAATTCGGCATTGGGTTCGTCTTGACCCAGACAACATCGTTTAAAATCCAAAAGCCCATATCTTGCAAAATGCTGCCCACACGGAAAATGTTATGATAACTGCCAATTGTCCACATAGCGCCGTTTGGCTTTAACACGCGTTTGCATTCTGCCAGCCAGGCACGGGTAAATTCATCATATTCGGCGTTCGATTCAAAAGAATCCCATGAATCACGCACCGCACGTGCAGCGGTCTGATCTTCGGGTCTGTATAATGTCTTTGCGCCTAATTGTAAATTATATGGCGGGTCTGCAAATACCGCATCAACAGACGCGTCTGGAATGCCACGCATTATTTCCAGACAATCACCTAATAAAATCTGATTAAGGTATTTGTTCATCTCTCCTGCTGTCCCTGTATGCATATTTTATCATATTTCTAGGTATAAAATTTTATGTTTCATGATTTTTTTTCAAATAAAGCACTTGATTTTTATAAAAATCACTATTTTTCGTTGCTTAAAATATACTTGCCAAGTATGGATTTGATTGCTAACCTATGTATCACTATGAGATGTCCATATTGTAATTCTACTGACAGTCGTGTAACAGATTCGCGCCCAGATACCGAAGACGCAATTATTCGTCGTCGCCGTGTTTGCGAACAGTGTGGCGCAAAATTCACAACTGTTGAACGTATTCAAATGCGCGACCTGATGGTTCGTAAAAATAGCGGTAAGTTAGAGGCTTTTGACCGTGAAAAACTGCGTCGCAGTATTAAACTGGCATGCAGAAATCGCGATGTAGGCGATGAACAAATTGAAAAGTTGGTCACATCAATCCATCGTCGCCTGGAAACAGAAACCGCAGACGATACAGTAAGCAGC
>JAZRUN010000004.1:0-10387 GCA_045652565.1 Candidatus Enterousia sp.
TCCATAGCAGGGCAACCTGTTTGGCGCACATCTGCCGCGCCAAGTGGATTCCCAACGACCTCATTATATGCAACGGTCATATCGGCGGCATCTTTAATATTAGAAACTTTTATACGTGCGGAATGAAATGCAGAATATGCAAATGCGCCAGAACCGCTTTCCGCATAGTACAGATATTCGTCAATCGGCGAATAAACCAATGCAATTTTAGTTTCGTCCATTGTGCGCAGTGCAAGGGATATCGCAAAACGCGGATTCCCGCGCACAAAATTTGCCGCCCCCGACAGAGCCAGCACAAATTCGTCGCGCCCATCGCCTTCGCGCACCATATTCGGTGTCAACAAGCCAGCCGCAGGACGCACCAGCAGTAAATCTGATAAAATTTCTTCTTCAATACGGGCGGCGGCACGATGCACAAAATCCCGCGCGCCGCGCAGAGATTGTTGCAGGTTTTCAACTTCGCCAAAATCGTGGCGCAAACCAGAAGCCGTCCTTTGCAGGGCCATAAACATTTTGTTTAGCTCTGGCGAACCTTTGATTAGCAAGTCCATAACGCGCCCCCCGATTCGAATTTATCTGTTAAAAACCAAAGCCAGCAAATTTCTTTTTGAAATCCGCCGTTCTGCGACCCTTGTCACCAGTGTTAGAACGTTGACCAGTCCACGCAGAATGGTTCAAATTATCCGTAGATAAAACCAAATCTTTGTTGACCGAAGAAAACATCTTAACTGTTTTGCCATCAGTTCTTGTCACGTTGATTTCATAATAATCAGGATGAATACCTTTTTTCATCACGAAAGCCTTTTGTTTTGTGTTTTTGCCCGCAAATTATACAGAGATTTTTCCATAAATCAAGGTAATAATGCAAAATCTACATCAATATTGACCGATACAGCCCAAATAGGCGTTGCCCGTTGATTCCAGCACGTTTATAAAGCGATTCTTGTCGCGCCCAGAAAATAAAGCCAGAATTGTGCCAGCATCTGTGGCAAGCATATCCGCAACAGTTGCGATTTCCGCACTCATTTTCTTAAAGAATCCACTGGTCGGGTATATTTCCGCCGCAAACAACTTATGCGCCGCGTTTGTGTGCGCGTTCATATTGGTGCTATTTTCTATGACCATCAACTGACATTCAGGGGAAATAATCAATTTGTCGGTAATCATCGCATCCGCCCCCAGCAATTCTCCCCACCAGCCCGTAGAACCGTAAAACACGGGGTAATATACAATCGCATCTGGGCGTGATTTGAAAATATCTGCAATATTTGCATCGCCAGTTATAACTTCTGGCATTGTGCCCAGCGCGGTATTTATAACCTTGCGCGCCATCTGGTATTCACTATCAGACTTTGTGCTGCGTGGCCAATAAAGAATCGGTAATTTTCTCATCGCTAGAAATTATACCAGATTCGGAAGGATTAAAAAAGGGGCAGGCGCAAAATAAATTGCTTGATTTTTTAATTTTTTAACTTTTCCCACCATTTGCCAAGTGTTTTGCGCGTAATATCAAAGTCTTTTTTCGCTGTATCATAGAATTTGTTTGAAATTTGCACGTTGAACAGGCTTTTAATCAGATTCGGTATAGATGCCATAAACATCGCGAAAAATACGCCCATTAGTATAATAGAAAGAAGCCCGTCATCCCGCAACAGCAAGCCATCCATCAATATTGTCGAATCGTTTTGACCTATGGCCGCAGCGATTCGCGAAACACCACCGATATTGCCGATTATTGCGTCTAAAAACATCAGTCCGAACAGCAAAAATACCACCGTCATTGCGATGCCAACGGTTCCTTGGATAACATCGTTTATCATTGATTGAATATTTCTTTTGCCTTGGGGGAATATTGCCCAACCTTTGAAAAGCCACGCAAACAGCATCAGTGGCAACATCACTAAATCAAGTGCCAATGTTATAAAAATTTCTAAAAAGTACAGCGGTATTGGCAACATCGCCATAAAATACAGCGCCAGTACCAAAAGTCCTGCAAAAAAGATAGGAATGTTCGGGAAAATCGGTATATCCCACATCATTTTATGCATATACGTACTGTCAAAAGCCATATTCAGCATCGTCCATCCAACCGTCATCCCAAGCCCGGTCACCTGATGCACCGCCGCAAGTTCACACGACAGTCCTGCGCGCAATTTTATGGGGAAGGCGCCACGCGCTTCGCCGTCATTTGCGATGGAAGCGACATCATTTTTTCCATCCATCAAGGTTGTTGCAACCATACATTTAGAAAATTCTTCTGTATCGCCAATTATATGATTTACCGACAATCCAATATTAAAAATTGGGTCGATAACAACACCTGTGATTAAACGCGGCAATGGAAACAACAACAAAGCACACACAATTGCAAGCCTGATAGTATGTGTTCCAAATTGTGAAGTTAAATTCCAACCACTTTCAATTTTAGAATTTAAAAAACCGCTGGCCACAGTCCAAGTAAAATAAACTATGGTCAATATAATCGCCATTGGAATTACCGCTTTGCCGATGCCAGAATAAACTGGTGGCAAAATATTCGACATTGTTGCCATAACACCAGAAAACATATCGCAAGTCCAACACGAAGAAAAAAAACTAAATGCATCGTTCATATTCACCGGCGTGGCGCTGCGCCATATAGAAAAACCGGCAATAGTGGCGGTGATTGCGCCACCAACAATCAGCCACGGCACAAATGCGCCCGCCGAAAGTGGAAATAATGATAAAAATGCAATAAAGTATTTTTTTAACTTGCTCATTTCCTTTAATTATATCACAATTTTGATGTAATGTGATATAAATCAAATTATAAAATGTAGGAAGCATGTTTTTTGCAAAGGTAAAGTTTTTATCTGTTGTGCGACGCATTATTTGCGCGGTGATGTTTGTTGTTGCATTTGTTTCGCCAAATGCAGCATTTGCAAAATGGGATATAATAGACAAGTTGGATTTATCACCATTTATTCCGAAAGTTTTGGATGCCTTTATGATGGTTTCGCGTGGCACGTATGAGTATTTTGTTGGGCATGGTGATGGTATAATATACATTCTGGTTTGGACATTTTTAGGAATTTCGGTTTTCATGTATGCGTTCAAAATGTATTTCCCAAAAAGATGGGTTGAATTTGTTGGGTTGTCTGGTGGCGGGGAAATGTGGGACGGCAAAGTTTCGGGAATGAATATGGCGGAAAGCGTCCTTAAACGTGGAATGCGGGCGATAATTGCGGCCGTCTTTTTATTACAGATACGCCCGACATTTGTCACAGAATGGTTGGTAAATCCTTTTCTAGAATTTGGTGCAATATATACCGGTGCAATAACAGAGTCTGCCAAGGTACAAGGCATTGCCAAACAACAAGTTAAATGCCCAGAAAGCGTTTTATCTGGCGATTGGTTAAGTCAGCGTAGTTGCGAATTTTTGGTGCAACCTGTTGCGGATTTATCTGCGGTGAACAATGCGGTTATAAAGCGCGGCTTTGAACACGTGTCACGTGGATTGCGTGGGCTGACGACTCTTGTGCCACATGGTGGTGCAAACATAATGGACCTTATAACAGGAACGCTTTTAATCTTTACTTTTGTTGGGTGTAATTTCTTTATGGCGTTGCTTATTATCCAAGGGATATTTGATTTTGGTGTCGCGCTGATTCTTTATCCGTTTAGTGTTCTGACCTGGGTTGCCAAACAAAGCGACAAATGGTTTGACGTTTTGCCCGCTTTTGATGGCATTATCAAGGCATTGCAAAAATTGGTAATTACGATGATAGCGTGCGCATTCATTTTAATTATAAATGTTGCAATTGTACGTGCGTTGTTTCATTGGGACAGTTCTGTGTTCAATGTCGCCGCGGGTGGTGTGGCATCAAGTAATTTGCCAATGACAAGTACCGCCAGTTTCGGTGGACATTCGTTGTTGTGGTTATCGGCATTACTTACATTCTTTGTAATGAAAGCAATATTTGATTTAACGCGCAAACAACTTGAAACCTGGGCACCAGGGATGACGGGTATGTATAACCAGGTAAAGTCTGATTTTGATGCAAATGTAAAACGCGCACGTGGAATTTATGATTCGGTAAAAAAGGCATTAGGATTGATTAAAAAATGAACGAAATACTAAATCCTTTTATTGATAGAGCGGTTCAGTGTTGGGGCTGTGGTGTTTTTGACAACCTGTTTCAAGTCATATCAAATGCCAGTGCCGCAGTGTACGAGAAAATATCCGATATATGCTTTGCGATATTCGGTGCGTTGTTCGCGTTTTATGTAATTTGGGCAGTGTTCAAACATTTAAACCCTAAAAAGCCTGACGTATCAGACAAATTTTATATGAAGACGGTTATTCGTGTTGTAATAAATTCTTTGTTTGCATTGACATTGCTTGGGATTGGCGTTGGCTTTCCGCGGTTTATTACTCGTGTCACCTTTGAACCTGTGGCGGATGTCGCATTGATTTACAGTCAATCGATAATGAAAACAACTTCTGAATTTGTTGACGAACACGTGACCTATCAGGTTCAATCTATGAATGATACTGGCTTTTACCGACCAGAGTTGCGCGATAAAATCATAGATTTAATGAAAACAACGGTCACAATATTTCAGAATTATATGAAACTTGGTATTGCCGTTATGGACAGTGCCTTTACCTGGGCGAGCATTCACAGCATCGCCGACATATTCCGTAATTTAATAATGTTCTTTTTGGGCGCATATTTGTTCTATTCTTTCTTTAAAATGTTCATACGTTTTTGTTTCTATTTTGTTGATGTGATTGTTCATATGGCTATGTTTGCATTTATGTTTCCAATTGGTTTGGTGATGATGTCTTTTCGTGGTGGTGATATGCCAGATTGGATGTCGTCACTTGGCAAAGGATTGGGGACTAATCAATTAAAAAAATTGATAAACGCAATAATTACGTTAGCGTCTGCGGTAATAACATATATGGTTATAATGGTAATTATCGCACGTTTCTTTAGTGATTCTGGAATGTCCGTCACAGAATTGATGGCCGCGATTACATCTGGGCAAATAATGGATACAGACTTGTCGCATTCGAACCTTGCCACGATAACGGTTGCCGGAATGATTATTTTGGTTTATGTTTTAGGATATATATACGCGCAAATTCCAAATGTATCAAAGGCTATTCTTGGGATGTTTGGCGTATCAGAAGAAAACAAGTTAAGTGAAGACATTGCAAAAGGTGCGGAAAAATTGGTCGCACTTGCAACCGATAAAATTAAAACTGTTGGTGAAAGCATAATAAACGGCGGTGAAAAAAAAGATTCTGGCAAAGAAGAAAAAAAGGACGATAAAAAAGTCAGCGATAAAAAATAATGAAGAAATTGTTATTGGGTTATCTTGTTCGCTTTATATTCGGCGCAATCGCGTTGGGTGTCGGCATTTGGTATGTCAGTTCTTCTTTGAATAATGCGTCTTTGTCGTATGTCAGTATGGACAGTTTTCTAAATTCCATTGGTGCCGCAGATGGAAATATCGCCTCTGTGAATGGGTGTTTCTTGTGCAGATATGTAAACGATTTGTTTGTTGTTTTGGGCGATGCATCAGAATTGTTTTGGGGGGCGATAACCGAAAATCTGTGGATATTGATGGTCATTGGTTTTGGAATATTTTTATTTATCCACACGATAAAACATATTTACAAATCTATGATGGAAACAACGAAACTTGATACTGCGGAAAAGAAATTAGATTTTGCATCTTGGTTTGATACTGTTTGGCGGCAAGGTGTTCGTGTTATGATTGTTGGTGCGATTATTGGCGCATTTGGTTTAGGCGGAATTTCTGCAATCAAAACACTTGGGAATATAACCGTTCAGCCCGTTATGTATGTTGGAACGCAACTTTCATTGGCGGCAACAGGAATGGGAACCGCGGCAAAGTGTGAATTGCCAGAAACATCCGAAAGCGATAACCCAATGATGCCTGTATCTGGCGCATTTATGTGCATTGTCGGAAACATAAACAGTGTAATGCTTGCAGGCGCGGCGGGCGGCTTTGCGTTGATGAATTACGCTTGGATGGGACTTGGTGGTGGTCTGTTCACTTGGATTGCGGGTGTTTTGGTTGTAATAATGTTTATGTGGATTGGGTTTGATTTATTCTTTCAAATTTTATCTGTTATATTTAGATTGGTATTTTTGATAATCTTTATGCCGATAATGGCTGCCGCAACGGCGTTTGAAAAAACGTGGAAAATGGCATCTGGGGTTGCGGGCGGCGCAATAAAAATATTGATAGAAGCGGCGGTTAAAATTATTGCGATTTCATTAAAAGTTGTAATTGTTTATGCGATAATGTTCTTTGCCGCGGATGAGTTTTTCCCAGGTCCCCTGGATGGCTACAGTTCAATATTGCCACCACTTTTGACCACGGGGGAAATTGCCCCAAGAACGGCAGAAGCGGTATCTGTGCGCGATGTTTTCGCAACGTGTGAAATGCGCGCAACGGTTGACGGTGTGATTGATAAAGATGATTTTCGCACTTGTTTTGATGCGGAAAAAGTTGCGGTTGAACAACGTTTTCCAGGGGCGTTTGATTTTATGCGCGACGGATGGGGATTTTTGTTGATGATGTTTGGATTATTCTTTATTTATATGTATGTACTTAGTCCAAGAATTGATAAGTTGCTGGCTTCGGCACCAGATATTCATCCGTTTAAAAAGCCTGATACTAAAGATGCCGGTGGGTTAGATAACTTTGGCGGAGAATTAAAAAATTTTGGAAAACTTGCGTGGAAAAAACCACAAGATTGGGCGGACAAATTGATAAAAGAAAAATGAAAAACGTGTTAAAGAAATTTTTATCTGTAATTGTTATCGCATTTTGCGCGTGCGCGTTCTATACGCCGGTTTTTGCCGTATCCACAGATTTAGTGACGGGTGATATTGGTGACTATGGCGCATGGACAACCGAACATAATCGTGAAGTACTTGTTGATAATTTAAAAACAGACATAACAGATTTTCAATCTGGAAATGCGCGCGAATATATAAATACTGGTGTACCAATAGAGGCGCGTTTGGGCATAGTATTCATTCGCGCGCTGACGCATATAACAAAAGTGTTGGATGAATCTTTGGTGCGTTTTGTGAACATCTTTTTGATTGTGGCATTCATCTTTTGGATTATGTTCGAAGCGTACAAGTTGATAAGCGATGGAAAGTCCAAAGCAATGCCAACCTTTGAAGAAATTCTAAGAAAGGCATTCACTCTTGGAATATGGCTGATAATACTTGGCATCGGTTTAACAGATACTTTTGGTGCGATTATGGGGCCAATAGTTGAATTTGGTTCATATATTTCTGAACTTATCTTGGACAGTGTTGCCAGTGCCGGTAATTTTAAATTATCAGATACTTGTGCCGCGATACACAACTATGCCACTGCAAATTTGACGGACACATCGGTTATTGATGCAAAAACTGCGGCAAGTATTATGTGTGTGCCAACACGTATGTCTGGGTTTTATTATGGCGCGATTGCTTTTGGCTGGCGACTGATTGTTGCGGGTATCGGAACAAGTGCGTTTACGGTTATTCTTGGGGTGATTTTTGTTGGGCTGTTCACATACAGTGCTTTTAAATTTGCTTTCGTTGCCTTTGGGGTCATTGCAGATTTATTCTTGGTTATAATATTGTTGCCATTTACTGCAATAGCAGAAACGTTGAATAAAACATCATACAAAGGAATTGCGGGTGATATATACAACGGTTTTCTTGGTATATTCAAGGCGTCAAATTTATCATCGCAAATTAAAAAGTTTATAGATGCGACAATATATTTTATATCTTTGGCGATAGTTGTTGCGATTGGTGGCGCATTACTTGCGTGGTCGGTATCATTGAACGACGAAACACACATTGTGACGATTCTTGATGGTGATGTTATAACATTATTATTGACAGGTGCATTGATTGCATACATTGCATCGCATACAGATGAAATAGCATCGTCCATTGGTGGCGGAATTGATTCTGCATTGGGCGGCGAATTAAAGAAAGATGTGACGAAATTTTATCAAGATGGCAAGAAACATGTTCTTGATTTCATCAAGGCGTTAAAAAAGTAAATTTATTTATCAACCAAACTTACAAAATTTTGTGCGACTTTTTTTATTCCCAATCGATTAAATGCAACGGTCAAAATATCATCGTGTTGTTCAATCACTACGCCGCGCCCCATTTCAGAATGGCTGACCAATTTGCCAACCATAGAATCATTTTGTTTTGGTGTATGCACCATTGTTTTGCGCGTTGCTGGCGTGTTTGTATGTGTTGGCCCGCGCCCACCAAAATCAAGATATCGCCCATCCATTTCCCCAATAAAACGTGCGGGGGAATAATACTGACGCGAACCAAAAATAACGCGAGACACAGTGTTTGTAATTATCGCACGTCGCCGCGCCCGTGTAAGTGCAACATAGGCAAGCCGACGTTCTTCTTCCATTCCGCCTTCTTTGATAGATTTTTCATTTGGAAACAGGCCATCTTCCCATGCGGGTAAAAACACAGTATCAAATTCCAAACCTTTGGCGGCGTGAATTGTCATAATGTTCACAGTTTGTGTGTCATCCAGACTTTCCGAATCATTTTCATCTGTGGTCATAAGTGCGGCATGTTCCAAAAACTCTGGCAAAGTGTCATAATTTGAAATCACATTAGAAATTAGTTCGCGAATATTAGATATGCGTTCTTCGGCATCTGGGTCCTTCGATTCTTGCCAATATTTCATATAGCCCGCATTATCAAGCAATTGTTTAACGGCATCTTTTGGACGCATAGAATGCCAATCGAAATCGAACACAGATAAAAATTCATTTGCGGCCGCACCTTGTTTCCCACCGAAACCGGCCGCACGCAGGCCCTGAAATAAAGATTTTCCACTTGCACGCATTTTTGCAATGGCGGTCGGACCAAATCCGCGTCGTGGGCGTGCGATGATTCGCGCAAAAGAAACATCGTCTTCGGGGTGAACCAATAACCTTATGTATGCAATAACATCGCGAATTTCCATACGGTCATAGAATTTTGTCGTGCCAACCAAGCGATATGGAATACGTGCCGCGGCAAATTCTTCTTCGAATCCACGCGACAGAGAACCAGAACGAATCAAAACCGCAAAATTAGAATAGTTCCCATTTGCATACCGCGCAATAGTATCAGCAACAAGGCGCGCTTCGTCATAATTTGACGGCACCGTTAAAACATAAACAGGTTCACCTACAGATTTTTCATCCGCCGGGCGCAAATCTTTACCAAGCCGCCCATCATTATGACGAATAAGTGAATTTGCCGCCCCAAGTATATTTCCTGTACTGCGATAATTTGTTTCAAGCCGAATAATTTGCGCACCGGGAAAAGTTTTATCGAAATCTAATATATTTTTTATTTCTGCACCGCGCCAAGAGTATATAGATTGGTCATCATCGCCAACGCAGCAAATATTCGGTTTTTCAATATCGCGCGTCAACAATTTCAAAAATTGCATTTGCGCATTGTTAGTATCTTGAAATTCATCAACCATAATATATTTGAATTGTCGTGCATACTTTTCACGAATTTCTGGTGCGTTTTCAAACAAATCCAACGTCAATAAAATTATATCGCCGAAATCAAGTGCGCCTTGTCGCCGCAGTTCCGCATTGTATTCATCAATAATTTGTTTGGTGCGTGCGCCGATGTCTGCATTTTGATTTCGACCACGATCTTTGATGCCAGAAATTTTTTCAACCCATTCCGCCGGCTCCATTTCTTTAGGACCCGCGCCCATATTTGCAAATATATTTTTCAAAACCGCTTTTTGGTCGTCTTCGCCAAAAATAATAAAGTCCGATTTTAATCCCGCACGCGCGGCATTGGCACGCAAAATACGTAAGCAAATTGAATGAAAGGTGCCGCACCATAAATCACGCGCAGAAAAATTGCCCTCAGTTCGCCCAAGCATATCTGCGATTCGGTTTTTCATTTCATTTGCGGCCTTGTTCGTAAAGGTCAATGCCAAGATTTGCCAAGGCGTGGCAAGCCCCGAAGTTAAAATATACGCGACACGTGTCACCAGAACCCGCGTTTTGCCAGTTCCAGCCCCAGACAGGACCAAAACGGGGCCTTCTGTTGTTTCGACCGCTTTTTTTTGTTCAGGGTTAAGATTTTCTGGCATTAAATTCATCGTTCTATTATAATAGCATAAAATTTTTTTATGAAAAGAACAAATCTGGGGCAAAAAATGGGACGGGTAATTTGTTTTGATATTGAAACAACAGGTTTCGAATATCTGCGTGGCGACCGCTGTATAGAAATTGGCGCAGTGGAAATCGTGGATGGCAAAATCACAGATAAAACTTTTCACGAATATATCAATC
>JAZRUN010000005.1:0-6559 GCA_045652565.1 Candidatus Enterousia sp.
AAATCGAACTTGAAGCCTGCAAACGCAATACCAAAAGTTGGAAAGCCGCAACCATTGTTGGAGCGGCGGGCGTTGCGACTACTGGTGCAATAGCAATAGGGCAGGGAATAAAACTGCACAAGATGAAGCAATCTGGTATGACGGAACAAACGCAAAAGGCAGAAGAAAAGAAATGAAAATCTTAACACTGGTTCTTTTGCTGTTGCCGTTTGCGGTTTACGCCGAACCTGTTGATATGCTGGATTTTCAGATAAATGAATTGACGCGACGTCGTGATGAGTTGCGCGCAGAAATAGAAAGGTGCAAAAAGAATACGAAAAAGTTCAAGATAGCGGGCGTATCAACACTTGGTGCGACGGGGGTCGGTGTCGTTGGCAATATTGCACTGCATAACAAGATAAAAAATATGGGCGTTGGTGGTGCAGGTGGTGGTGGCGGAATGGGACTGCCAAAGAATAATATGTCAAAAGCGGAAAAAGACGAGGATTTTTGCAATCAGCTTACTCCCGAAGAAAAGGCGGTGATACCAGATTGCAATAATTAAAACAACTTAACCAAAAAACACAAAAGGAGTAAAAAATGAAAAAAACTTTATTAACATCTGTTGGGGTCTTGGGTGCGCTTATTGGTGTAGCCAATGCAGAGGTAACAAA
The DNA here is from genome assembly GCA_045652565.1 of Candidatus Enterousia sp. Taxonomy (GTDB): domain Bacteria; phylum Pseudomonadota; class Alphaproteobacteria; order Rs-D84; family Rs-D84; genus Enterousia. The sequence continues at coordinate 654 of JAZRUN010000005.1, forward strand.
AGAACAGTGTGAGAAAATCCGGAGGATGGTCTGGGTAGAAAAAGATAATACTTGTATTTTGCGAAATATTTGTGGTTCTAATTCATCGCAAAGTAATAGTTATTGTAGTAAAACTTTTGTGCAAACACAAACAATGACGCCTGAACAAGCATATAAATTGGTAAATATGTATTTGATAAAAAAAGGTGATGGTAATAAATGTCAAAAAGTAGAGTTGCGTGATCTTAATCCTAATAATACAGGCCAAGATTTTGTTCAATGCACTACAGCGGATGGCTATTACGAATTCGAGTTTGATGATGTTTCAGAATCGTTTGTTAGCACAGCGCGCGAGAGTATAGCAAAAGTGATATGTGGGGGAATGTATAGCGGTGAGTTTGTTGAAGGTGGTGATAGAAGGGGTGGTTACTATGAGTTCGATTATGGCTGTTCGAATATTTCAGAAGAAGATTGTAAAACTTTTGCAGATGATATGAATGCGATTAATGGAGGCGTACGCGTATGGGAAACGGTACATAAAGAGACAAAACTTGGTGAATATGATGTCGGCGACTCAAAACGGGGTTGTGGCATTAGAATGCTTAAAAGCGGTCATTAAAACTATTCCCGCCCAATCGGGTGGGATTTTTTTGTGATGCTGTATTGACATTTATAAAATTTGTATTATAATTGTCTGCGGTATGAAAAACGCAGTGTATGATATTATCAAAAAACAAAATGGTGAAAAATTCGCCAGGGCCATCCGAGATTATGACAGTGGTATTATGGATGTGCCGAATTTGCCATTTGTTGTCAAATATGCTGGACGTGAAGCAAATGGTTCGTTGTTAAGATGGCTTGAAAGTTTGAAAAAAGTAAAAATTCACCGCGTGCCTGTTTGTTCCGACCCAATAGAATTGCTATCGCAGGCAGGTTATGATGCATATGTGGCCGATACGTTGGAAAAGCAAAATGCAATAGAAAAATATTTTGCACCGGGTGAAAAACTGTGTACTTTTAAAGATCCAAATCGGTTCAAAAATTATTTTATTATAAATGCTGTGCGGCGTGATGTTGATAGTGTTGCGCGCAGTCCGCACCCAAGTCGCGAAGACGAATATGGTACATCGGTTATATCTATTCAAGTATTAAAAGCGGGGGGTTATATTAGCATTAAAAATCGCTATAATCATACGGTGGAATGTCCGGACAACACATTTAATTCCAATCTGGATAATATAATAGAGGGCTTGTCCGATGCAGTTTCCAAATACTTTAATGTGGACTTTTCGACGGCACTTGCGTCTGTTCCGAATAATTTCGTAGTGGTTGGTAATCAGATTTGTAAATATAATCTTGAACACAGGGGTGTTTATTACGGTTCAAATTTTTATATCAAAGATGGTCGCGTGTGTGAACTGAATAAAAACATTGAATGGATGTTGCATCCAGGATTGGTGTTCAATGTTTCAACCAAGCGCATTCACAGAAAATATTCTGATACCGAACTGGATTGGTTAGAGGATTTTTTGGAAGAACATATTAAAAACAAATCTGTGCAGATACCGAAAAATATTTATGGTGGCTATGATATTGTTGCGGGTGGTAAAAAAATCCTTAGTTTCCAAGATGGTATGATAACCTGGCTTGACCGGCATAAAAAAGAATGGCACCAATCTGGTATCAGTTACTCAAAGTTTTCTGGTGATGTGTTAGATTTTAGTGGTTTTGATGATTTCTATTTGGAAGATGTTGACGTTTCAAATGTTAAAAATCTAATTTTGAATCCGAATGCAAAAAGAATATATTTGCATCAAGTCACCGGCCTGCATGGTATGTTGGATTTCAGTAATGTTCACGGTTTGGTAATTTGCGAGAGTGATATTTCTCGGGCAGTAATCAAACTAAATCAATGTGCCAACATTATAGATTTAAGTTATGTGACAGGTTTTGCGGGTAATCACGATTTATCAAATGTGCGATTTTTAGATTGCGTAGGTACAGATTGTAGTGGTGCGACAATAAAATTGAATCCACATGGTGAGATTCGTGGGTTCAATCCATCGCACCCTGCGTACAATGAGTTTTTGGCGGCGCGCGCGTCACAGGTTCGGCCGAACAAGGGCTGGTCCAGATAATAAATTAGTGATTATGATAGATTTTTAAAAATACTTGACAACGGGATTTTGTGTCCTATAATAATTGACGAATAACCAAAAAGGACAAACAAAAATGAAAAAAACTCTCCTTTCTTCTTTGTTGGCTGTGGTGATTGCTACGGCGGCAAATGCGTCTGATGGTGGTATCTATCAGGAAACAGAAACAGTGACAACGCGCATCCGTTATAACACGAGTGAAACAGTTGTTGCAGTGCGCCCAACGTGCGGCTATGTTGCAAATGTGAATTGTGCACGTCCTGCGCCACGTCCAGTACCGGCGGCACCTGTGCGCGTTAAAACACATACCGAAGTCATTGACCATTATCAACTGTATCGCCCAGTTGTGAACTATGTTCCGGCGGGTACATACAGTGAACGTCGCGTTTGCAGTGCGTGCTAATATAAGTGGTTAGTGTTGGTGATTAGTGAAACGGCGCGTTGCGCCGTTTTTACTATCCTCACTATCCACTAACCACTAACACTGACCACTAATTACACTTTTTCCTTTTCTTTTCTTGTGCTTTGTGATAAAATGCAAAGACAGAAGAGAGATGATTAAAACTTTGCAGTTTTTGTGTGGTTTCGTCTGCGCGACGGTTGTCGTGCCGGCTTTTGCCAATGTTGCGACGACGCTGGGCAGTAATAAAACCGCATATAATGGAACAGGGTCTATCAGCAATAATCAGTGGAACACAATGATGAATGCGCGCACGAATGTGCCGTCGTCTAATGTAGAAGCGAATTTCGGGAACTGTAATGCGGCAATATTGCGCTGTGCGTCGCCAAAGTGTTCGTCGGGTGGATGCACAGATATGTCTGTGGCGCGCCCCATTGTTGCGGGCTGTGTCAACGCGAACGCCAGTTGTAAAAAGCACGGTGATGATTTAATCGATTATATAACTGCCCAGGTTGTGGCGCAGTCAACCGCGAAGTTGCGTGAACAAGAGCAGGCGGTTGAAATTGCAAGGGCCCAGGCCGATGCCGCGGCGGCAAACGCTGCAAGTGCGGATGCGGCGGCAAATGCCCAGATGGAACAGATGCAGATGCAAATGCCGCAAATGCAATCACAAATGGCGGAATCGATGAACGCAATGCGCGAACAAATGGCGGCACAAAGCGAATCGCAGGCGGCACAAATTCAAACTGCGCTGGATAGGCAAAATTCTTATTCGGCATCGGTTGTGTCGGCGCCGGTTGACAGTGCAACGACCGATGCAATGGGGTTGGATGGTTTGTCGGTTGCGGAACAGTTGGCAATCAAAAATGGACTTAGTGCAGATTTATTGGTTCGAGAGCAAATGGGCGGCCAAATCGAAACCGCGATAGATGATGCAATGGTCCAAATGAAAAAGTTAAAAGAAACTTTGGACGAAGTTTTGGAATATGCGGGCTGTGATTCCGCCGCAAATTATTGTACTGGGCCGCGGCGCGTGAAAAAGTTCAAAGAGTTGGTGAATAATTTCTTTGACCCGTACGAAGGCGTTTTGGACAGTGTGTATGATGCGCTTGTTTTGGCGCTGTCGTTGGGGGTTGATGTGAATGATGCGGTGATGTTGCTTAGTGGTTCTTGCAATATATGGGGTAAATATAATTGTGCGCCGTGCACAAAAGACCAAGCAAATAAGTATAGTGTAGATAATAATGATGGCGAAGGTATTTGCGCACAAGTTGGCGACTATTATTACTGGCGCGTGGCAAAAGATGAACAAGGCAAAGTGCACAGAACCCAAAAGCACTGTCGTTTGGTGCAAACAATCAAAGACGGCGATGAAGTTTTGCGTGAATGGATTGACAGCAATACGGGTATGATGGGCGCGACCCAGGTCGAATGCGCTTCGGATGTTATTGAAAATCTGGGGCTGTTGCGTGGCCGCCGCAAGGAAACGACAATTGGTATAGAAGATTTGCGCAACTTGGTCGCCCAAGATTCCAGTGTTGGCGCATGTGGAAAGCGGGATACTGGTGATTATAGTGCGTGTCATATGGAACGTTGTGCGGTTCTTAAAGACGGTGGCGCAAATGGTTATTGGGAAATTTTAAATAATGCGGTTAATAACAAGAGATTACCTGAATCGGGCGCAAGTGATGCCCTGTGGTGCAGGTCTTCTTTGCCTTATCCAAAAGATGGCGAGGTTGTGATAAAAGTTGACGAAACCAGGGGGGGGCAAGTGTCGAGTAATGCCACGATTGATTCTATTGCTAGGCAGGCGCAGAGTTCGACAAACTGTCGTGCTTTTACGCAGGAATCAGCTTGTAAAGGGGTAGGCTGTCGATGGGAAAATGGTAAGTGTTTGTTTCCAGAGGTTAATGGTACCTTGGATCAGAACAAAGCAACGACGGTGAGCAATCCTGGTTCGGCATCGTTGTCGGTACCAGTACCATCTTTAAGCTTATCGGGGACGAATACAAGTATGTGGGGAACAAGTGGGGTCCAATGGAGATAAATGATTCGTAATATGATGAAATTTTGTATAATTTGTTTGATTGCGATGTTGTTTATTGCATCGCCTGTGGCATCGTATGCATACGATGATTCTGGATGTACCTATTTTTCACCGGCGTTTGTATTGTGCAGTGTACATTCGCACAATGTTGGTCATGTTACCGAAGGGGGTGCGAGTCAGCCATCTAACCCAATCGCGTCGGATCAAATCACGGATATGAACGAAGTTATTGCGCTGAAATCTACGGTTGTTGCCCAGCAGTTGAAAAAGCAATATGATGCTCTGAATGCGGTTATAAAGCGGTTTAAAACGCAACTTGAAAAGGCGGTTTTGGTCAGCAAGATGGAATTAATCACCGGCGAAACATCGTCGTCTTCTGGTTATGGCGGTTCCTATTCGTCGGGCAACAGTGGCGGTTTGGCCAATGCCCAAGATTGCGATATGCTTGCCGATATATCACAGGTTTATGACTGTATTATTGGTAATTTACAGAAAGTCAAAGCCGCCGCCGCAAGCGACACCAGCAATGCCAGAAAGCAATTAGCAAAAGATATTGAATCGGCGGATGGTATGTCTCTTTGTTATACAGATGATGCCAAGACCAGGACCACGTGCACTAGCCAGGTAGGGGATTGTAAAAACCACTGCGAAAAATGCACTAGACAAGACATTGAAAAGTGCGCCCAGAAATTGGCGCAACGTCTGCGCAGCGATAAAGATGTTTATACCCGTTTATCCCGTACTTCTAATACTTGGCGGTAGTGGTTAGTGTAAGTGGTTAGTGGGAGCACACCAAGAACCGTCATCCCGTGAAGTTTTTGTCGTCATCCAATGCGTTTTTGCTGTCATCCCGTGCTTGACACGGGATCCCTTCGTTGACGAGTGCTGAAATAACCACTACCCCGTCTTGTTCGCTATCGCTCGCAATCCATCCGCCTACGCCAAGGCTACGGCGCGATTCTGCCCCTTTCGCCAATCGGGCCCCGCAAAAAATGTTGCACATTTTTTTGTGGGTGATAGCCGAAGAGGAATTATTTCTGGAATCCCCTTCCCGCGGGAAGGGGAGGGTGCGACAGGGTGCCGAAGGGGTACCGGCTTTCGCCGGTATGACGGTAAAAACAACGCGGGATGACGTGTGTCTGGAATAACCACTATCTACTAACCACTAATACATAAAAACCGCCCCAGGAGGTTAAGGGGCGGTTATTGGGACACAATAAATTTTTTATGGTTGCGTCAGCTGAGAACACGTTGTCATATTTACGTATTTTTTCGCAACGGCCGAATTCATTTTACACGAACTGCCGCCCAACGTGTATGCACA
>JAZRUN010000006.1:0-3337 GCA_045652565.1 Candidatus Enterousia sp.
GTTATCCCTGTTGCGGCATCAAATGCCGCACAAGTTCCAAGTCTTGAATATCTACACATTAAATTCGGACTTTGGTTTTGTGTTGCTGTGCGAATTTTATACAACAAACAACCACCATTTCCATTTTGCCGTTCGATACAAACGAATTCGGTATCCAGTGCATTCTGAACCGCGGTGTTAAACGTGCCCGCCGTCACAAGGTTGTCCGTCTATGCGGCATACGCATTGGACACATTATAAATACCCTTCTCTCCAACCGTACCCGATACCCCGGTATGCATTAAAACAGTATCTGTGTTTTTCGCGGGAATTTGTTCTTTATCTAATAATCCACCTGTCTCTGCCTTAACATATTCCAGTGAAGTAATAATATTATCCGCCCGTACAGTACAACACGCAAACAAAGCACAGATAATAAACAACACCCTTTTTTTCATTTTCCCTTCCTTTTCTTTTTTCGTCATACCGACGAAAGTCGGTACCCCATTTTTCCGTCATCCCGTGCTTTACACGGGACCCCTTCGAGTTATTTTGCGACACCCAGACGGGTTTCACCCGTCACCCCTCCACAGGAGGGGAACTAACCACTAACACTAGCCACTATAATATATGCCGCTTTCCATTTGGATCGGGCGCGCTGACCACGCCTTCTTGCTCCATACGTTCCATAAAGCCGGCCGCCTTGTTATAGCCAATACTTAAACGCCGTTGGATATATGAAATTGTTGGTTTTTTATCACGCACAACGTATTCTTTGGCCTGGGCATACAAATCGCCATCTTTATCGGCCGATGCCGACCCACCCACACCAGGAATATCCGCCGCCGCGCCTGCTTCGCCACCATCCAAAACCCCAGGGGCGTATTCTGGTTCGCCTTGGGCGCGCAAGAAATCTGCCACACGCGTCATTTCGTGCGGTTCAATAAATGCACCGTGTATACGCACTGGAACGCGTCCCGCCTCGCTAAACAACATATCTCCACAGGCCAGCAAGTTTTCCGCACCTTTTTCGCCAAGTGTGGTCATACTGTCAATATTACTGCGTGCCTGGAAAGAAATACGCGTTGGAAAATTCGCCTTGATAACACCAGTAATTGTCGTCGCATCTGGACGCTGGGTCGCCATCACTAAATGGATTCCCGCGGCACGCGCCTTTTGCGCCAAACGCTGGACACAGGCCTCGACATCTTTGCGCGCAACACCCATAAGGTCTGCAACCTCGTCAATTACTATCACGATATACGGCATATCAGACAAATCAACTTCTTGGGTTTCAAATTCTAATTCACCCGTTTCTGGGTCTGTGCCGACAGCAACTTGTTTCGTCACAACCTCGCCCGATGCACGCTTTGCCGCGACCGCTTCATTATATGCTTCTATATTTTGAACACCAAAATCCAGCAAGCGTTTATATCGAACCTCCATTTCCTGGACAGACCATTTCAGCGCGTTCACCGCCGCATTCGGATCCAATTTAATAATAGGTGTAATTAAATGTGGAATATCATCCCAAAAACCAAAGTCAACACCCTTTGGGTCGATAATCATCAACTTGCACTTATCAGGCGTAAAATGATAAAGCACCGACATAATAATCGATTGCACAAATACAGATTTACCCGACCCTGTGCGCCCCGCAATCAACACGTGCGGCATTTTTGCCAAATCAAAATACATAGGATTGCCACCAATATCAACCCCCAGCGCAAGCGGAATCTTATATTTCGAATTTACAAAAGCCTCGTTCGCAACCAAACCTTGGAATCGTACAGATTGGCGATTCAAATTCACCATTTCAACACCGATAAGTTCTGTGCGCGGTATATGCGCAATACGAATGTTTTCGGTCGCCATCGCACGCGTCATATCTTTAACAGTCTTGTTTATATCAACCATACGTACACCACTGTCAGGCATAAATTCGTACAATGTCACGATTGGCCCTGGACGGATACCTGTCACCCGCCCGTTCACACCATATTCGGCAAAATGCATTTCCATCGCCGCCGCATTTTGCTTTAATTCCGCCGTCACAACCGCTTTGCCGAAATTAGACTTTTCCAAAAATTCTGGGTCAGGCAATTCATATTCAACCGCCGCGCCATCTGTCGCACGCCGCGCCACAGTCTTTCGTCTGGCCGCCCTGCGTTTTGGTTTAACCTCTTCTTCCTCGTCTTCTTCAACTTCTTCTGTTTCTTCTTCGACCTCTTCTTCCTCTTCGTATTCTTCGGCGACAGGTTGCATCAAATGAAACGCGCTAAGCAACCAACGTATCATCCGTCCTACACCACGCACAACACGCATAATATCAGAAAAACTTATATGCAGCAAAACACCCGCAATAGCAAAGAACCCACCAAGGCACAAAATGCCAACAACCACAGAACCAATTCCAACAAGCCCCCCAATATCGCCCGCCGCAATCGCACCAAGCATTCCACCAAACGTAGCACGCGGTGCAATCAAACCAAAACCGGCCGCCCCAAGGCAAACCCCAACAAAACCACGCAAAATATTATATTCTGGCGCGCCTTGTGTTTGCCGCCCCAAAATTAAACTTATTCCATACCTTGCAAAACACAATAACAAAAACAATGTCGGCACATAGCCAATCATATACCGAAGCCAACCAACAAAATTCCCCATTATTGATTGATTACCAAAATTCCCAGATGCCGCAACACCATTCAAATACGGATTATGAAAGAACAGCGCAACCAACGCCCACAAAATCAAACAGCACAGTCCGGCACCCAAAAGCCTTATAAAAAAGCCACGCAATGCGCCCGATACACTTTCTGGTAAAAATTTAGTTTGTCCTTTCGCCATCGTCATCGGCATTCTATCACAAAAAAAGATAAAAAAACAGTCAAAAGCCTATTTTTTAACCCGACGCGAAAATATCGACATCACTATGTCGGCGGCAAGCATACCAATAAATGCCCCCAATATAACATCGGACGGCCAATGTGCCCCGACACACACGCGCCCCACACCAATCAGCACAGCCAATCCCCACGTGAACCATCTTGCACGCGGCAAAAGCAAACCAATCATAACCAAGCCAGCAAAAGATGCAACTGTATGACCAGACGGCATAGAATGAAATGCCCAATCATGCGCGAATGGGAAAAAACCGGTCATATTTAACGCTTCGTAAAATATTGGACGCGCGCGCCCCAAAATAAACTTTAATATGCCACATACAACCGTCGCCAAAGATACCGCGCAAAATATCCAAAATGCATAACTGCCCTTTACCTTGTCATAAACATTGCGCAAACCGATTTGCGATTTAGAAACAATTACTTTACGAATATAAAACACACACACTGCC
>JAZRUN010000007.1:0-13182 GCA_045652565.1 Candidatus Enterousia sp.
ATTGCGCGATGCAGCATAATCGGACGATGCCGTTCGCCGTCTTCACCGATATAGGACAAATCAAACCGTTCTGGCAAATTCATATCAAGTTGAACCGTACCGCATTGCCATGTGCGCCCCATAGAATCTTTCAGATAGTTATCGATTTTTGGTCCATAGAATGCCGCATCGTTTTCCGCGATTTCATATTCAATGCCGTTGGCATCAAGTGCGTTTTTCAGTGCGCCTTCGGCCTTGTCCCAAATCTCATCGGAACCGATACGGAATTCGGAAAGTGGTCTGGTTGCCAATTTCATAGTGACTTTTTCAAAACCAAACTTACCATAAATATCCTTGATAAATTTCAAGATTTTAACAACTTCGGCCTCCAATTGTTCTTCGGTGCAGAAAATATGCGCATCGTCTTGTGTAAATTCACGCACACGCATTAGGCCCGCCAAAGCGCCCGCGGCTTCATAGCGATTCACTTTGCCAAATTCAGCCAAATACAGTGGCAAATCTTTATATGATTTGATACCCTGACCAAAAACCAACATTCCGCCTGGGCAAGACATCGGCTTTACACAAAACACTTTTCCATCTTGGGTTGTGCCCGAATAGTTATGCGCACCATACTTTGCCCAATGGCCGGACCGTTCCCACAAACTTCTGTCCATAACAGACGGTGTAGAAATTTCAAGGTACCCTGCCCTTTCCTGGCGTGCGCGGATATAGTCAATCAAACGGCGATATATCTTGAAGCCTTTGTCATGCCAAAACACCGCACCCGGCGCATATTCTGGTTCAAAGTGGAACAAGTCCATTTCTTTGCCAAGTTTGCGGTTATCGCGCGCCGCGGCCTCTTCTTGCATCTTCAAGAAAGCATCCAATTCATCTTTGTTTTCAAATGCATCGACATAGATGCGTTGCAGCATTTTATTCTTTGCATCACCTTTCCAGTATGCACCGGCAACGCTGCGAATCTTAAAGCCATCGCGTGGCAAGTCTTTGCTTGATTCCACATGCGGCCCGCGGCACAAATCGGTAAAGTCGCGGAAAGTGTAAATCGACAACTTTTCGCCCGCCGCATCATATTCGTTCAGCCATTCCATTTTATATGGTTGGTCTGCGAATATCTGTTTTGCCTCGTCCAGTTCAACAATTTTCTGTTCAAAGCGCCCATTTGATTTAATCAATTCGCGCATTTCTTTTTCTATTTTTTCAAAGTCTTCTTCGGAAAAGCGATAGTCCGTATCGAAATCATAGTAAAAACCGTTTTCGATAGCGGGGCCACCTGCGAATTTAACATCTGGGTGCAGTTTCTTTACCGCCGCCGCCATAACATGTGCCAGCGAATGCCGTATAGTTTCAATTGGATATGACATAATAAGTCCCTTTTATACTTTTTGTTATTTTTTTAACTGTTTGATTATATTAGTGTGCGCAGAAAAACGCAAATAGAATTTACCGTACCCCAAACGGGGTCGTTGTAGTTGTTGTCGTAAAAGTGAACAAAAACTGTTTCATGCGTTGCATTATATTACAACCGAATCGAAAAGTCAATATTACACATCCAATATTGCGCCGTACAAGACAGCAAAGAAAAAGCAAACACTGCCCCCAATCACAAACAGGTGCCAAATTGCATGCGAAAACTTCAACCGTCGCCACAGATAGAATATAACACCTATGCTGTACGACAACCCGCCCGCGAGTATAAACCACAAGCCCCGCGTCGAAATATTCCGAATCATCAGCGGCAAAATAAACAGCAATGTCCAGCCCATCAGCAAATAGAGGCCCACAATCCACTTTGGCTGTTGCCGCGGGTTTCTGATTTTCACAATCGTACCGAAAATCACAATCGCCCACAGAATTCCAAACACAGTCCATCCAACAGGCCCACGCAAATTCACCAATAAAAACGGCGTATAGGTTCCCGCAATCAGTGCGTATATTGCTATGTTATCCCATATTTCAAAAAAGCATTCACCACGCTTTCCAATCAATGCGTGGCACATAGTCGAACCAAAATAAAGCGTGAACATCGTAAAACCAAAAATCGCGCAAGACACCACCGACCAAGCGTTTCCATAAAGCGCTGCAAACACAACAAGAAGCGAAAGCCCCGCCAGCGCAAGCCCTATGCCGATTCCGTGTGTTAAAACATTCAATATTTCTTCTGCATGCGTTGACCGCCGTTCCCAACGAAACAGCCCCGTCGCCCGCAAAACGCGCAGCAAACGCGATGCATGTTTATCCGCCCGAACTTGTTTTAATTTAGTTCTAATAGTTTTACGATTTTTTACCATTTAATATTCCCCCTATTCTTTCGGCAACACGCGCCGCCCCCATTACCTGCATTATCGAATACAAATCTGGTGTGTTTGTGCGCCCAGACAACGCAACACGCAAGTCCATCGCAACATCGCCATTTTTAATTTCAAACCGATTCGCGATTTTAACAATTTTGTTCCACCAAGTGTCTTTATCATCGGCAATATCAAATGTTTCCAGAAACGCACGCAAGGTATCCCTGTTATATGCATATTCTGTATTTGGCACAAATAGCCTGTCCCAGAAAAATTCTTCTATCTCTAATGTTTGCCGCCAAGTGATAAAATCTTTGCGAATCCGCTTTGGATTGTCGCGTTCTATCGCCAAAACCGCCGTCAAATAATCAATATCTGCGACCTGAGTTTTTTGTTTCGCGTCACCATATTCATTTGCCCAATCAACGACAGCACGCACCAAATCAGGAACCGTCATCGCGCCAATATATTCGCGCGCCCACCATTCAAGTTTCTTCATATCGAACAACGCACCCGACATAGGAATCTTTTTCGGTTTGATTTCATATTCTGCGAAACTTTTGACCACACCTTTCAACTTAGCCTCTTCATACCCAGATGCCGCAATATTCCCAAGGTATTCCAAAACTGCACCCGTCGGCCAACCATCACGCAAAAAGAAGGCAACATTACTTTCCGGGTCTTTGCGTTTAGACAGTTTTCTTTGCTTGCCCGTTTCTTCGTCAATCTTGTCAATGGTCGAAGTGTGAATATACATAGGCGGTTGCCACGCCATCATACGGAACAGTTGTGTATGCAACGGCAACGACGGCAACCATTCTTCACCACGAATAACATGTGTCGTCCGCATAAAATGGTCGTCGCACAAATGTGCAAAATGATAAGTAGGCAGCCCATCATTAGATTTAATCAAAACCAAATCTTCGTTGTTTTCTGGAAACCCAATCGAACCACGAACCGCATCTTTACAAAAAATGCGTTTTGCTGGGTCACCTGTTGAATATAAACGAATCGTCGGCACTTCGCCATTATCTAAATGCCTTATAATATCTTCTTCACTTATATCGCGGTCGCGCGCAAATTCGCCATATATACCCGTCGCAAAGCCAGCCGCCGTTTGTTCAGCGCGAATTTTTTCCATATCTTCGGCCGTTAAAAAACAAGGATACGCCAAGCCGCGCCGCAACAACTCCGCCGCAACAGACCGATAAATATCTTTGCGTTGAGATTGGTAATATGGACCATATTCTGGCACATTGTTATATTCTATACCGAATTTTTGCAGAGAATCTATAATAAGTTTCACCGCATCAGTCACTTCGCGCTTGGTATCTGTATCTTCTATACGGAGCATAAATACACCACCAGATTGCGCGGCCAAATGAGAATCTATCAACGCCTGGTACAAGCCACCAAGGTGCATATAACCCGTCGGACTGGGTGCGAATCGAGTCACAAGTGCACCATCCGCCAATGCGCGTGGCGGAAACTTTTCCTCTAATTCTGCGATAGTATATTTTGGCGCCGCGCCCAAAACGCGTACGATTAAATCTTCACTTAAACCCTGTCTCATATCAAATCCTTGTATTTTTAACATTTGCATTTTATACTAAATATATGGAAAAACAAGAAATAAGAACATTTGGTCGCCGCCATGGCAAAAAATTATCGGCCCGCAAGCAAACACTGATGGAACAAGTGTTGCCAAGACTTGCGCCTGCAAACGGCGCAGACATCTTGGAAATCGGTTTTGGCGCGGGGGAACATTTGCGCGCACTTGCAATTGAAAACCCAGGTAAAATCGTACTTGGCGCCGAGCCTTTTGTGAACGGCGTTGCCACCCTGCTCTCTGCTATCTGCGACGAATCTGGCGCAATTTTGCCAGAATATAAAAACATCAGAATTTTCCCAGACGACGTTCGTTTAATTTTAAACACGGGCAATTTTGCATTTTCTGAAATATGGATTTTGCATCCTGACCCATGGCCCAAGGCACGCCACGAAAAACGCAGATTACTTAACGCAGAATTTTTAAATTTGCTTGCTAAAAATCTTGCACAAAACGGCAAAATCATCATCGGCACAGACCACTGGGAATACTATGATTGGATTCTAGAACAAGTAAAAAACACAAACCTTTGCATAACCGATTCGGAAATCGATATAATCAAAACCAGATATCAACAGAAAAATATGGCGGGCACGACCGAGCCAAAATACATCATTCTTTCATTATAAAATCTGGCGGAACAAACACGTGCATTTTTTCGACTAAATTTGGGCGAATTTTCTGTGCAAGGCGCAAGGTCTGACACACACGAAACATATTTTTCCCAAACATAATATGCAAATCGCAATTCAAATTCCAACTCATCAACATATCATAAACCCGACCAACAAAATCAGATTTTGCGTCAAAAACATCGCCCTGCGCGGTCAAAAGCACTGCATCTGGCTCTATTTTTTTTATTTCGTCAAATGTCACCGCCCAATCTGGCCCTTGCGCATCATCCAAATTTAACCCAACAATTAATTTATGATTAAAAAACAAGTCGTTCCTTATCGGCAAAATCATTTCAATAAAATCTGTGATATTTTTTCGTGAAACAAAAATTTGTGCGCCCGCGGCCCCGTTTCTAAAGGCACTCATTACGGCCACAGCCAACCCAGACATCCCATCAACAGAATTTTTGTCGGCCATAAAATCGAATCGATTAAAAATTTTAATATCGCTGTTTTCCAACCAAGGCCACAACTTTTCCGTCTCGGACATTGGCGCAGAAATAATTTGCACGCCATTTTCTATTGCAACATCCGCAATTTTTGCCAAATCTGTGGCATCATCATCTGGCGCGTCAATCCAAATTGCGCGCACGCACGAAACATCATCAAAAGCGTGACCTAAGTTTATCATTATGCTTTTTACTTTATCATAAATATGTTATAATTTAAACACTATGAAAAGATTTTTTGATAAAGTTTTATTGGCTGGCTTGTGGTTGATAACCGCGACCATTGCAACCGCCTTTTGGATGAATACTCGTTACGGCTTTAATATATTGTCATCGGCGCATTGGGCGTATTTATCAGAATTACAAGCGAATCGCACAAACATCAAAAATGATTTTTATATATCACTGGTGGCGGCGGCTGTAATCGCCCTTGTTGGACTGTATTTGATTATTCGACCGCACCGCAGAAAGATCGTGCTTGCACAAGGCACAAAAAAAGAAGTATCAAATATCACAACAGAAGCCGTACCAGAACAACAAAAACAGGTTGTGTCTGCCGCACGCCGACCAATCGCGCCCGCAGGACTGGGCTTTGGCGTTCGCAATTCTGCAACACCTGTTCCACATCCGACGGCAACCGCATATAGCCCGCAAATCACACCGCCCAATGCGGAACCATCACAAAACCCTCTTGCCACAGAAATTTTATCGATATTCGAATCGGCTGGCTATATCATAAAAAAATGCAACAAAATCAATGGGCTGAAGAATCCTGTGATGGCGATTGGTTATAATCAACAAATATGGCTGGGGTCTTCTAATATAGCACCCGAAATAATGCAAGACGCAATTGAATCTTTGGTTGCAATTTTTGACGATACACTGGGCGACACCGCGCAAGACATAGAAATTCGTGGTGTAATAGTCAACCCGACAAGCAAAGAAAACAGCAGTCCTGATTTAATCACAATATTTGATAATACCAAAGAACTACAAAACTTCATTGAACCGAACGAAAAGCCCGCAGATTTCGACAGGGATTTGTTTGATGCGTTTTCTACGTACATTGATACAGTTTCTGGATACATAGGGAAATAAGCCATGCAATGGACCCAAGATTTTGCTGAAAAACGCCTTGAAGATATGAAAATGTCTGATGTGCCTATTGTGGCTATAAAACCGCAACCTGTGGCGGTATCAAAAGATTGGTTTCAAAAGTACAAAGAACTGTGCCACGAATTTATGCGTTCACTAACAGACAGCGTGCAAGAACTCGCCCTGATGAATTTATCGCGTGATGAATTTATGGAACTTATTATGGGGCGTGAAATACCGGTAAATCTGTCAATTCGGTTTCGTACACCTTTACTGTGGGGGGGAAAATTGGAACCAGACAATCTGTTTATGTGTTTTACATTTCCACAATCTCAAAACCTTGACCGGTTTATAATTGAACAGGCCGATAATGAAACTGTATGGTTGCCAAACCCAGAAAAGAAAATATATTTACCAATACATTCAACAATCGCTGGGAACGGTGGAAACGCAACTGCGGACAGGTTGGCACAATTCGCTGCAACAATGAACAATGGACGCAGACCATAAAAGGACACAATATGACGCAGCAAGAATTATTAGAAACTATAAACTCTCGTGGCGCATTTTTGGCCAAGGGGTGCGATGCCGGTCAAATAAAACTGTTAAATATAAATTTGCAAAATCTGCGTGCGGCCACTTTACCTTCGTATATGGCAGAATTTTATCAAACGTGTGGTGGCGTTTGGATGGGCACTGGTTATATTTTTGGTCCAAAAGAGTTCAGTTATAACGGCCGACACCCTGTGCCAAGTATACTGGATATAAATCAAGATTTATCAAATATGAAAAATATGCGTGGGAAAACATTGTTCGGACGTAATGATTTGTTCTGGTTCGTGTTCGATGTCTTTGGCGAATGTATGATGTTGGACAACTTAAATTTGACGGTATTGCGTAAGTATTCTGACCCATATCGCGCAATATACGAATGTCTTGTTGGGGGTAAAATATAAAACAATGAAAAAACTATCTGTATCTTTATCTGGACATCAAACAAGTATATCGTTGGAACCTGAATTTATTGTCACACTGCGAGAAATAGCCGCAAAACGCGGCACATCTGTTGCTGCAATCATCGCAGACATCGATGCCACGCGGCGGGGCAATACAAATTTATCATCTGCAATTCGTGTTTGGATTTTGAAAAACCATAATAACTAACCTAATTGTCTTTTCTTGATATCTGGTACAGTGATATTGCACCAACACACGAAACAATCAAAATAATTATAATCCACAGATCACGGCCAATGGTTCTGTACAGGGTCTTGTGCGCACCACAGACAAAACCGTCCATATGCCCCGCCATACCAATCGGAATTTCAGAAATAATTCGCCCATCTGGGGAAATAAACGCACTTATCCCAGAATAATTTGCACGAATAACAGGCAAGCCCGATTCGATAGCATACCTGCGCACCATATCCAGATGCTGATATGTTCCGGGTGTTTTTCCAAACCAATTATCATTCGTTATATTTATAATCGCATCGGGCGTTCTGGTATCTGGAACCAAAGAATCCGAAAATATAATTTCATAACAAACTGCAGGTGCAAAAACAAAATCCCTATTTTTCAAATTCACTTTAACAAGTTCTGGTCCGGAACCTTTGGTCAA
Organism: Candidatus Enterousia sp.; assembly: GCA_045652565.1. GTDB lineage: Bacteria > Pseudomonadota > Alphaproteobacteria > Rs-D84 > Rs-D84 > Enterousia. The sequence goes on from JAZRUN010000007.1 coordinate 7,740, forward strand.
CTGACCTGGGGTTGGAACAAGATTTCCAAATGGTCTGTATTCACCAAATGGCACAAGATGAGATTTGCTGTATACGTTAGAAATCGCGCCATCCGATGCCACAGACAACAAAGAATTATACAAATTTCCATCTCTATAATAATTTGCACCTATAATTATCGGTGTTCCTAAATTCTTGGCAACAGATATATCGTCACCATCTATGACAACAAACGGATATGATGTTTCTGGGAAAATCACTAAATCAAAATCACCTTCTGGGCGCGCCAAATTTTCCAAAACTTGCAGATTATAATTCGCATTTTGCATCGCCTCGGCACGTGAATGGGTCGCCTTTTGCGATGCACTTTGCGCGGGTTGCACAACACGAATCAAAAGATTTTCTGGCCCACAATTTTGTTCGGATAAACGCACATTCTTGGCACCATAAATTACGCCAACAAATCCAAACACGACAAAAGTCAACAAAACAATCCAGCTAAGCGAATTTCGACGATTGTTAATAAGTTCGCATACCGAAGCAACCAAACCAATTATAACAAACGTTAGACCCAACGCACCATACAACGACATAGCATTCGCAATATAAATATTTGACAATGTTATATTTGCAATCGGATTCCACGGAAAGCCTGTGAACAACCATTCACGAAACCATAATACGGTCGTCCAAATTGCTGCGAATAAAATCGGCCTACACGCCGGATTTGCCCGTATAGAAGAAATTGCAATAAAAGGCCACACAAAAATTAACGCACCAACAACACCAATACCAATCAAGCCAGGAACAGTCCAAACTGCGAACTGATTGGCAAGTTCTGGAACAACATAAATACTATGTAAAACCCACCAAAACATAACCATTGCATAAACAGCGCCAAAAGGTGCAATCCTGAAAAATTTGCGAAAACCGCTTTGGCCAGTTAAACATTTTATGGCAAGCAAATATGCACCACCAATTCCAATCAATGATAAAGGCCACATATTAAACGGTGCAAAACCCAATGATGCAAGCACAGCAAACAAGGCGAACAACAAACTGCGCCCAATAGGTTTATTAAAAAAAGTTTTAAGCCTAGAAATAGTTTTGTCACCAACGCAACACGATTTATCGACGCATACGCCGGAATCCGCCGTATAGGGATTTTTATACCCAAGTTTTTTTAAAATAATGGTTTCTTTATTTTCCATTTTTTCTGCGTCTTTGTCTTTGATGTGGTCATAACCCAACAAATGCAATATACCGTGCACAAGCATATGCGCGGTATGTTCATCAACAGGGATATTTTCGCGTTTTGCTTCTTTTCTAACCGTATCCAATGAAATAAAAATATCGCCCAATAAAATATCGTCACCCAATTCAAAAGACAAAACATTCGTTGCTTTATCTATTTTACGATACTTTTTATTGATTTTTCGAATCGCCCTGTCCCCAACAAGCGTGACAGAAATTTCAGAATTTTTATATTTTTGTCCAACAACCGCATTTGCGATTTTTTCAAAATCTATGTTATATTTTTTCCAGCGTTTATCTTCTGTATTTATAAAAACGCGCATACTTTCCCCCTGATTTTTAAATTGCGAACAAAGGTTTTATTTAATAGAATGATTATATCATAAACAAGGCAAATAATAAAATGCAGAATAACACATCACGCCCCTTGGCAGACATCATGCGCCCAAATACAATCGACGAAATAGTGGGGCAACACAAACTACTTGGTGAAAACGGCATTATTCGGCGTATGGTTGATAATAACAAACTATCAAATCTTTTGCTGTGGGGGCCGCCAGGATGTGGCAAAACAACGATTGCGCGCGCACTTGCCAATTCTGTTGATATGGATTTTGTCCCTATGTCCGCGGTATTTTCTGGCACCGCCGACATAAAGAAAACGATGGAGGTCGCACGCACCAATGCAACACTTGGCCGTGGCACTTTATTATTCATAGATGAAATTCATCGCTTTAACAAGACCCAACAAGACACATTATTGCCATATTTAGAAGATGGTACCGTTGTATTTATTGGCGCAACCACCGAAAACCCAAGTTTTAATTTGAATAACGCGTTGCTTTCCCGTTGTCATATTGGGGTATTGGAACCACTTGATACGACAGATTTATTGACTTTGATTGAACGTGCTGAAAAATATTTGGGCAAAAAAATACCCCTAAAAGACGAAGCAAAAAAACACCTTGCAGAAATATCTGATGGCGACGCACGTTATTTATTAAACAGTGTTGAATATTTGGTTTCGGCAAAATTCAAAAAAAATCTTTCATCTGACGAACTGGACGAAGTTATACAAAAACGCGCGCCACTGTCCGACAAAAGTGGCGACGAACATTATAACCTTATTTCTGCGGTGCATAAATCATTGCGCGCCAGTGATACTGATGCGGCACTTTACTGGGTTGCGCGTATGATGACATCGGGTCAAGATCCTATGTATTTGTTCAGAAGACTGACCAGATTTGCAATGGAAGACATAGGCTTGGCCGACCCGAATGCAATGCAAATGGCATTGGCAGCCTGGCAGATATATGAAAGAATGGGAAGCCCAGAGGGCGACCTTGCCATGACCGAGTTAGTAATTTATCTTGGCACTGCACCAAAAAGTGTTTCTGCATATCGTGCACAAATGGCGTCTTATTCTGTTGCAAAACAGACTTCAAACCTGATGCCACCGAAAAATATTTTAAATGCCCCAACAAAAATGATGAAAAACCTTGGGTACGGTGCGGGTTATATCTATGACCCCGACACCGCATCAGGTTGCAGCGGTCAAAATTGTTTTCCTGAAACCATGGACAGACAGAGTTTCTATCATCCAATAGAACGCGGTTTTGAACGCGAAGTAAAAAAACGTTTCGAGTACTGGAACGCTATGCGTAAAAAAACAGAAGCCCTAGAATAAAATATTTACTTTGATTCCTGCACCAATATCTTCTGCTTCAAATGCATAACTTGCATAACCTATGTATTGGGTTGCGCCATATTGACGCACCAATTTAAAGTCCAAAATTTCTTCGTTATAACTGGACTCTGTCGCTTTGCGCAGGTTAAAGCCCGCCCCAACACGCCAATCTGTGCTGGTACGGAAATAAATCTCGGGAATAAAATCAATGTATGCCATACCATGATCATCATCAAAAATCCAAGTTGACTTTATTGTCCCCGCCAATGTCACACCCGCATACTGACGCCCCAATCGCATCCCCACATAATAGGTAGAATCGGCATAGCCTGGCATACGCACACGATGTGAACCGCCAAATTTCATACCAAACAAAATATCGTGCACCAAGTCGTTATCACTTTCGTCGGCATCACCGACACGATAAATTCCGCCTAAATCAACACTGGAAAAACCATCTTGAGACCCGGCAAAATCTTGTTGATAATGAACACGCGCGCCAAGTGCAAATCTGTCCGTGAATCCATACGACAGACCCGTACCAACACGCAGCCCTGTTTCAAAGTATTCAAGTCCGCCCTGCACCAACGCCCTGCCCTGGGTCTGCAAGAACAACGGGTCGGCGGTATCTGTCACAACATCCGCAGCAAACGCCTCGGAACAAAATCCGACAGCAAAAAAGGCACAAAACAGTTTTTTCATCAATCGGTTCCCATCGTGCGGTTCGCCTTAATTAAAAGTAAAAGATGACCTGACCACCAAAGGACATTTCGGTATAGTTATCAAGGTTCGCTGTTCCCATATAACCCCAAGTACCAGCCTCTGTACCATAAAAGTCTAACTTTTTATCTTCAGCGGTGTCATAGAACGCAACCTTGCCATACAGGTTTAACGCAAACCAATCATTTGGCTGCCACCCAAAGGCGCCTTTGACATAGGCTTGGTTATGCCAATCATAGTGACCGAAAATCCCTTCAAGATTCAGCGTCCAATCTTCGCCCAGCACGCTGAACACCCCAAGTCCGCCTTCAACAAAAAAGGTGTTTTTTGGTTCCATATCATACGCAATAAATATTCCCCCAGGATTGCCGTTGATATCTGTTCCAACTATCCCGTTTCCATAATAGTCTTCGTCAAAATCAACCAACCATCCACGCGCAATACCATAGATAGTAGATTTTGCAATTTTATAACCAGCCTTTAAATCCAAAACGGCTTCGTTTGCAACGCCCTTTTGTCTTTGATAATAACCAGACGCCGTCGCAATCCATTCATCCGTATCGACAAAACGCCATTGCAAACCGGCACCATATATATTCAGTCCAGAATCATCCATCTTGTCATCCGGAGAATCCGACCAATCGAATTTATATTCACTTGAATCATAGCGCGCCATCAAAACGATTCCAACATGATCGGTGATACCGAAACTTAAATCTTCTTTGATTGCGAACTGTTTCATACTCCACTTTGCCGCCGTATCCGACATAGTTCCAATCGGGTTAAATGCGATATCATAAGACGAAGTTCCATAAGACAAATCACTTATCAAACCAAATTTACCCTCGGTTGGTTGAAAGAACGGATGCGCAAGATAATATTTGCGTTTTACGCGCGTGCGCAAATCCGAAGACCTGTCGGCCGCATAGGCACGATTCGGATTTTCACCACGATTATAATAATATGGTTGATTCGCCCCAGCCGCGCGATAAGGGTTTGCGTTATTTGACTTTGCCGGACTGTACGTACGGGTGCGCGTCCGCGTTTCAGTCTTTTCGTAATTCGTATTGCGTACATTGCGCATATAGTTATTATTTGCGGAATAATTATTGTTCGTATAGTAATTATTCGCACCATACGCAGGCAAAGCCGCAATCATTATCGCCAACACAGACAAATAGTTTTTCATACAAAATCTCCTTTTCTTTTTTGACAATTATATCACAAAAAAGCCCCTTTACAAAGTCGAAAATTGTAAATATTTTTAATCAGAAGTCGGCATATATACATTGCCACACGGAATAAACGCATCCGAATTGTATTCGCCCTGTACCATCATCATCTGCACTTTATCGCCACCGATTACACGCGGATTTACCTCCAGCACGCGGACAATCAGCGTATATGTTGTTAGCGGCTCTAACGGAAACCATACCCCTGCATCACATCCATGCACTTGTACAACTATACGAATATGATGGGCATTTTCTGGCGTTGTAAATGTCACCTTTTTTGTTGTTGGATTATTAACATGTTCCTCGGGCAAAACACGTTCTATGTCACTATACACGGTTTGATAGGTTTCCATTAAGGTCGCACGAAGTAATATATAATCTTTTGTGTCCGCGACAGTATTTGTCGTTATCCCTGTTGCGGCATCAAATGCCGCACAAGTTCCAAGTCTTGAATATCTACACAATAAATTCGGACTTTGGTTTTGTGTTGCAGAGCGAATTTTATACAACAAACAACCACCATTTCCATTTTGCCGTTCGATACAAACGAAATCGGTATCCAGTGCA
>JAZRUN010000008.1:0-6533 GCA_045652565.1 Candidatus Enterousia sp.
CCGCACCCCAATTCACTGCCGCCTTTGGCCACGCCGTGAATACGACCTTTGTGCTGTTTGCGAAATTTTGTCTTATTTGGCATTAACATGATACAAACCTCAACTTTTTATTATTTTGTTCTTTTGTCACTTGTGCCGGCATATTCTGTTGGACGTGCCATTTCAGATGCCAACTTTTCTTTGTTCACAACATCGCCAGTGTAAATCCAAACCTTGACCCCAACAACACCGTATGTTGTTTTGGCTTGAACCGCGGCATAGTCAATGTCTGCACGTAATGTATGCAGTGGAATGCGGCCTTCACGAATTTGTTCGCTACGCGCAATTTCTGCACCATTCAAACGACCACTGCACATAATCTTGACACCTTGGGCGCCCGCTTTTTGTGCATTTTGAATTGCCTTTTTCATCGCGCGTTTATAAGATACACGACCTTCTATTTGTTGTGCGATTCCCTGCGCCACTAATTGAGCATTCAAATCAGGACGGCGAACTTCGTAAATATTCACAACAACCTGATCATTTTTGACCAATTTTTTGATATCGTTGCGCAAAGCTTCAATATCCGCACCGTTTTTACCGATAATCATACCCGGGCGCGAAGTGTGAACTGTAATCACAACTTTCTTGGCAATACGGTCGATAACAACCTTTGCAACCCCGGCCTTTTTCAGTTTCTTTTCAATAAATTTGCGAATCGTGTTGTCTTCCGCTAAACACGCGCCATAACGTTTCTTGTCAACAATCCAGCGAGAATCCGGAACTTTGTTGATAGACAAACGCTGTGCAATTGGCGATACTTTCTGTCCCATTTTTTGTCCTTACTGTTTAATCAAGTGTTCTTGAAACTTTCCGTTTTATTCAGGTTGCCCATACCACTTGATTGGTTCTTTTATTTTGCTTCCGCTTTTTTTTCTGTTTTCTTTTTTGCCGTTTCTTTTTTCGGTGCTGTGCCCGATTCCAAAACAATCGTCAAATTTGAAAATGGTTTCAGAATTGGACGCGCACTGCCGCGTGGTCCCGGCATAATGCGTTTCATTGTCAATGCTTTGCCACACCAAATTTCTTTGACGAACAATGTGTCAACCGCCAAGTTTTTGTTGTGTTCTGCATTGGCAATCGCAGACATCAATGTTTTCAACACTTCGCCTGCAACGCGTTTTTTCGAAAACTTTAAAACATCAATTGCACGTTCCACCGGCAAGCCACGAACCATCGCGCAAACCAGATTTAATTTCTGATGACTAATGCGTATCATTTTATTGTACGCGCGAACTTGATTATCTTTGATTCCATATCTTGTCATAGTCTAAATCCTATTATTCTGGTGTTATTTAGCCGCCGCGGCCTTTTTATTCGCAGCATGCCCTTTAAAGGTCCGTGTTGGTGCAAATTCACCCAATTTGTGTCCAACCATATCTTCTACGATTGACACAGGGATAAATTTATTACCATTGTGAACTTCGAACGTCAAACCAATCATTGGTGGAACAATCGTACTGCCCCTGGACCAAGTTTTAATTGGCTTGTGATCATTTTTTTCGTTTGCAACCGCTGCCTTTTTCAAGACAGAAGGATGAACATATGGACCTTTCCAAACTGAACGAGACATTTAATTAACTCCGTTTTTTATATTTTATTTCTTTTTCGCCAAATGTCTGCTACGAATAATCATCTTGGCTGTGCGTTTATTTCTGCGGGTACGATAGCCCTTCGCTGGGATACCGGTACGTGACACCGGTTCGTGCCCCTTGGAATGACCATTACCACCACCCATAGGATGATCAACAGGATTCTGTGCCATACCGCGTGTAGATGGACGATTGCCCAACCAACGCGCACGACCTGCCTTACCCAAATTGACATTGCGTTGATCCTGGTTAGAAACCGTACCAACTGTTGCCAAACAATCAGAATGAACTTTGCGCAACTCACCACTGTTCATTTTTATCTGGGCATAAACACCATCTTTACCCATCAACTGTGCATAACAACCCGCACTGCGTGCCAACTGACCACCCGCGCCGGGTTTCAATTCAACGTTATGAACAATTGTACCAATCGGCATATTCTTAAGTGGCATCGCATTCCCTGGTTTAATGTCTTCGTGTGTCCCAGAAATGACAACATCGCCCGCCTTTAAATCACGTGGTGCCAAAATATAAGAACGCATGCCATCTTTGTATTCAATCAATGCGATAAACGCAGTACGATTCGGATCGTATTCCAAACGAACAACTGTCGCCGGCATATCTGTCTTTTTACGTTTAAAGTCAATAAGACGATATTTACGTTTGTGTCCCCCACCCTGGTGCGGAACCGTCACGTGACCAAAATTATTGCGGCCACCCTTGGATTTCAAACCAACCGTCAACGCCTTTTCTGGCGCGCCGCGATGCAGTTCACTGTGGTCAATCAAGACCAAACCGCGTGTACCTGCTGTAATTGGTTTATAACTTTTCAATGCCATTTTTTCTATCCTTTTGTTGTCTTGACACTAACGTCTGTTTTTGCGCAGATTCTCTGCCAAGACCGTTTGTTATTATATGTTAGTGGACAAATCCAACTTCGCATCTGCTGGCAAAGTCACATACGCTTTTTTGACTGTGCGCTGTGTGCCACTGCTGCGACCGCGGAACTGTTTCACTTTACCCTTGACGACAACAATATTCACTTTGCTTGGTTTCACATTGTATATCGCATAAACTGCACGGGCAACATCTTCTTTTGTTGCATCCGCCGCAACTTCAAAAGCAACTGCATTGCCTTCTGATAACTTCACCGCCTTTTCAGACACAATCGGGCGACGCAGCACATCATAAACCCCTGCTGTCACAACTGGTTTCTTTTCTGAACTAACTTTCTTTTCTGCCATATTAGCAACCTTTTTTATCTATCCCGATTTAACTTACGCACCAAGGCGTCCTTCGATAGCTTTGACCGCATCCGCCGTCAAAACCAACTTGTCGTGTTTCAAGATGTCCAAAACATTCAAACCAAGCGTTGGCAAAACATCAACATTCTTGATATTTGCAACGGATTTTTTAAAGTTGTCATCTATCACATCTGCACCAACAAACAACGCAGAATCCAATTTCAGTTTATTCAACTGTTTTGCAAGCGTTGCTGTCTTGGCCGCTGTCAATTTTTCTGAATCGACAACAACCAAACTTTCTTCTTTTGCCTTGGAAGACAATGCCATCTTTAAACCAAGCGCACGAATTTTCTTTGGCAAATCGATGCTGTGGTCGCGAACAACTGGCCCGTGAACAACACCACCGCCGCGCATATGAACATTATAACGTTCCCCTTGACGCGCATTACCTGTTTTCTTTTGCTTAAAGGCTTTCTTACCACTGCCCGCAACATCAGAAACTGTTTTAACCGCATGGGTTCCTGCGCGCGATTTTGCACGTTGCCATGTCACAACACGATGCAAAATATCTGCACGTGCATCCAAACCAAAAATAGAATCTTGCAAATCAATCTTGCCGACCGCTTTGCCATCAAAATTTATAATATTTACTTGCATTTTAGTTCACCTTAATTTTTCAAAACTTATTCTGCAACTTCTGCGACAGATTCTGTTTCGGCCTCTGTCTGCACTGGTTCCGCGTCAGCTTTTACTTCTGTTTTAACCGTTGTTGGAACCGGCAAATCTTTATGTTCTTTTTTAATTGCATCTGTTATCAAAACAAATGTTCCGTTTGCACCTGGAACCGCGCCTTCTACGAAAACCAAGTTTTCTGCGTCATCTGTTCCAAATACTTTCAGGTTCTGCACTGTGACGGTTTCATTACCCATTTGACCGGACATCTTTTTGCCCTTTAAAACGCGACCTGGCCATTCACGCATACCTGTACCACCCAAAGAACGATGCGCTTTTAATACACCGTGCGTGGCTTCTTTACCGCCAAAATTGTGGCGTTTCATTGCGCCTTGGAATCCTTTACCCTTGCTTGTCGCTTGAACATCGACAAATTGTCCAGCAACGAAATGAGACGCACAAAGGTTGGTTCCAACAGGAATCACACAATCATCGCTGCAACGGAATTCTACGATTTTACGATACGGTTTTACACCCGCCTTTTCCGCAGCAACCGCCTGAGGTTTTGCGATATGCTTTGCCTTGGCCTCACGAATACCAAGAACATTCGCAACATACCCATTTTTTTCAACCGTCCGATTTCCGATAACTGCGCAATCGCCCACAGACAAAACTGTGACAGGGTGTGCAACACCTGCATCATCATACAGACGCGTCATTCCTATTTTTGTTGTAATTAAACCACTACGTTTCATTTCTTTATGCCTTTTTTTATGTCAGAGGTTAGATCATCACCTTGAATCTAACGCTAACAAATTATTTACAATTTAATCTTTACATCAACGCCAGATGCCAAATCCAACTTCATCAGTGCATCAACTGTCTGAGGGGTTGGGTTAACAATATCTACGACCGCTTTATGATTACGGATTTCGAATTGCTCACGCGATTTTTTATCAACGTGCGGCGAACGATTGACTGTAAACTTTTGAATCAATGTCGGCAAGCGAACAGGCCCAACGACATCTGCGCCGGTGCGCTTTGCAGTTTTGACAATCTCTCCCACTGATTCAATCAAAATTCTGTGGTCAAAGGCCGTCAATTTGATGCGAATTTTTGATGCTGGTACCATTTTGCTTGTTTCCCTTATTTATTTTTTCTTTTACTTCACACATTTATTGGCCGTCCAACGGTTCCCCGCGGACGACCAACAAACATTTTTTATTTGATAATCTTCGACACAACACCTGCGCCAACTGTGCGTCCGCCTTCACGGATAGCAAAGCGACGACCTTCGTCCATTGCAATAGGTGCAATCAACGCGACTGTGATACGAACATTATCACCTGGCAAGACCATTTCTTTGTCCGCCGGTAATGTGATTGTACCGGTCACATCGGTTGTGCTAAAGAAGAACTGAGGACGATAGTTGCTAAAGAACGCTGTATGACGTCCACCTTCTTCTTTGGTCAAAATATAGACTTCGGCTTCAAAATCGGTGTGTGGTGTAATAGAACCCGGTTTGCAGATAATCTGACCACGTTCTACTTCTTCTTTCTTGGTACCACGCAACAACAGACCTACGTTATCACCGGCTTCACCTTGATCCAACAATTTGCGGAACATTTCGACACCGGTCACAGTTGTTTGCTGTGTTGGTTTCAAACCAACGATTTCGCATACGTCACCGACTTTGATAACACCAGCTTCTACACGGCCAGTCACAACGGTGCCACGACCTGTGATGCTGAACACGTCTTCGATTGGCATCAAGAACGGTTTATCAACTGGGCGTTCTGGCATTGGGATGTATTCATCGCAAGCCTTTAACAAAGCATCAATAGATTCTTTGCCCAAACCATCGTTTTTGCCTTCCAATGCGGAAACCGCAGAACCACGGATGATTGGCACATTTTCGCCATCAAAGTCATTTGCAGACAACAATTCGCGAATTTCCATTTCAACCAATTCCAACAACTCTGGGTCATTTGCCAAATCGCATTTGTTCAAATAAACAACGATTTTTGGAATACCAACCTGACGCGCCAACAAGATGTGTTCACGTGTCTGAGGCATTGGACCATCAGTTGCCGCAACGACCAAAATTGCACCGTCCATCTGGGCCGCACCAGTAATCATATTTTTAACATAGTCCGCGTGGCCTGGGCAGTCAACGTGCGCATAGTGGCGATGTTCTGTTTCATATTCAACGTGTGCAGTATTAATTGTAATACCACGTGCTCTTTCTTCTGGGGCGTTATCGATTTGGTCAACACCTTTCTGTGCATCCGCACCGACGCCATAGTAATGAACGATAGCAGCGGTCAATGTTGTTTTACCGTGGTCAACGTGACCAATAGTACCAATATTGACATGTGGCTTGGTTCTTACATACTTTTCTTTTGCCATGGTTTTCTCCTTGGGCTTTGGTTTGTTAATTTATTTTTTGACCTCTGAATCGTGATATTACACCAAAAAATTCAAAAGTCTAAACTTTTTTTATTTTGTCAGCTTTTTGATAACCTCATCTGCGACATTTTGCGGAACTTCATCATAGTGCGACAATTCCATATACGGATTTGCACGCCCCTGGGACAAAGAACGCAGTGTTTTGACATAGCCGAACAGGTTCGCCAACGGAACATATGCAGAAATCAACTGATTCCCGAATTGTGTTTCAATCCCGTTGATTTGTCCGCGGCGACTGTTAAGGTCACCGATAATGTCACCGACATATTCTTCCGGCGTGTTAACCGAAAGTTTCATAATCGGTTCCAACAATTTTGGCGATGCCTTTTTCATTGCTTCGCGGAAGCAGGCACGCGCCGCTATTTCAAAGCAGAGCACATTCGAATCGACTTCGTGATATTTACCATCGACCAATGTAGCCTTGAAATCCACCGTTGGATAGCCAATCAGAACACCTGTCTGTTGTGCTATCTTCAACCCTTTTTCCACACCTGGGATGTATTCTTTTGGAATCGCA
>JAZRUN010000009.1:0-3146 GCA_045652565.1 Candidatus Enterousia sp.
TCCCCTTACCCAAGGGAAGGGGTACGACGTAGCACGTCGGGGGGTAGGGGGGGGTTATAAATTATAGCCGACGAAATAAGATTGGTAGCCGTCAGGGTTAGAAATCTGTTGATAGCCACCGCCAGTATTATGAGCCTTGTAGTAATACATACTTGGGGTGTAATTTGTGCCACCCGTGCCAGAGCCAGTGCGGCCAGGTTCTGAATACAGATACCCATTTTTGACCTTGATAAATGTTCCATTACAACGGGCGACCTCTCCATTGGGATAGTCGGTTGTTGGTGTGCCACCATCGGTCAAACCGTTTGCGCCAATACAGATTAGTACTTCGTTGGTGGTGTTGTTTTCCATAATCCTTGTCGCGTTTACCCCCGACGGAACACATATATTGTTGTTTAATGTGCCGTTTTCGCAGCATATATCAGGGCCGCCCGCATTTTGTATATAACTGCTGTTTTGATTGCTGTTAAAGCAACAGTTGGTCAGTGGCCCGTTATTGTCGTTAGAAATGGTCATTTGTGTATTGGGGGCCGGACAATATCTGCCGTCATCTGTGATGTCGCCTTGATTGTTTTCTGATACGCAGACCATACCGTCCGCCGTCTGATACATTTCGCCGTTCGAGCAACGAACATTGACGCAACTGCGCGGGTTGTCCAATGTGTTCGTGTTTTTCGCAAACCACATCAGCAATGTTGAAGCATTGTTTGACGCCAATATCCTGTTTTCTGAATCTTGGGTGACCGAAGGTGCATGTTCACAGTTGCCCCAAATGCGTTCTGCTATGCGACACTTTGCACAGGTGATATCATCAGATGTATTGCCGCATTCGTTGTTGCATATATCGTAGATTGTTTCGTCCGCGTCATAAAGGTCGTCGTAAAACGCGTATTTTGGTGTGGCCGCTGATTTGCCAAGTAAATCTATGGATGACATTATCAATTCGTCGCCCGCCGATGCAACGCAATCCAACACTTCGTTCCAGCAAGAAGTGCGTTCCAATATCGCGTGGCGATTCGCCGAAAACTGAATGTCTTCGCACAGGCCAAAATTGCCAGAAATTGAACGACACGCCTGGATGATGCAATTTTGACCGACAAGGTTGCAACTTGAAATAATCGACTCGTACGTCTTGACGGTGTTGGCACCCGCTATTCCGCCCGACCAAGATGTATCGCCATCGGCATCAAGCAACGCCGCACAGGCATTTTGAACATCGGCGCACATTGTGATTGCCGTTCTGGTTGCCGCAATCCCAAATGTTGACAATGCGCGCGCATCAAACTCTGTTATAGAATCAGATGCGTTGGTTAGGCATTCTGTGGTCAGGGTTGTACAAGATTGGCGGATTTCTTGTAATTTTGCACCTTGGGCCAATTTTATTTGCGCAAGTGCGTCTTCGATAAATGCATTCCAAACCTTGTCCGCGATGTCTTGGCAATTTTTTGTCGCCGATTCCAAATATGTTTTTTTATTGTTTAAAAAGGTTAAGAACGCGTTGCCAGAATTGACACTGGTCCACGTCTGTCCGGAATCTGGGCGGGTGATAAGTGCATCTAAATCGGCAAGGCTTGTTGTTAAAAATGCTGAGCCCGTTGTTGGGTCAATATAGCGCCCCGTAATATCAAGGCATTTTTCCATATTTTGACCGCATACGCTGTTGTCAGTCAGTGAATCAAGCATTTTTTTCTTGCAGGTTAAAATGTCGTCTGAATTGCGTGTCTGGTATGCGTCAAGGCGCGATATGTCTAGTAATGCCCCGCTTTCAAATACTTTGGACCGCGCTTGTTCCGCCTGGGACTGATAAGATTTGGAAACGGTGTTGCAATCTTGTTCGATTTGCATTTGGTACCCGCCGATTGCAAGGGAAAATTCGTCTTCGGTGCAAACCTCCATCGCCATTTCGCGGCATACGGGCAGGGCGGCATTGTAAAGTGAAGCGCCGATTTTGTTTGTCGCGCCGGCCCCCAGCATTGAATCAACCGAATCAAATGCAGAGTCTGCATTTAGTGACAACGATATTGGTGACAATGCAGAACCGCCAGAATTGTCATCATCAAACGCGCGGTTTAGTTTTTTTGCAATGTCGTCAAGTGCCTGTTTCGATTTTGTTTTGTCTTTGGTTGCATAAAAAGCGTCTTCGCCGATTGTTGCGGTGTTTATGGCGTTAACGTCTTGGGCATCCATATTCACCATCAGCAAACGTTGATTAAAGTCCAACATCTTGTCTTCTATGCGGCTTATTTGCCGTTTCGCGCCATCAAATTCAGATGCGCGGCTTGAACAGGCGCACCTGCGCAAGTTAGAATCTTTGTTTGCACAGAATTCGTCCATACAATCATAGTAAATTTCACGACATTTTTGATACTGGTTCGTTCGAACGCCCGATTCGCCTGTTGCTGCGCGAACCGCCGCGCGTGAACGGCGTGTCGCCGCAGATGTGACTGCACCGCGTACAGCACCCGTTAAATTGCGCGTGGGCGCGCGGGTCAGGCTGCGCACAGGCGGCGTTTTTACCGAACGCTGGGGGCTGGTTGTGGAACGAGAGATAACATTCCCAGAGGAGCCCGTACGCCCAGCAATATTTTGTGTCGTGGTGCGCGCCTTGGATGTTGCGCGCGTTGAAACGGTCTTGGATTCCGATGCGTTGCGGTCAGATTCCCGTTGGGCGGTTTGTTGGCGCGCGGTCGTGTTTTTTTGAATGTTTGACGTGTTGGTACGTGCAGGCATAGCGGTTATATTTTGTGCACTGCCACGTGTGGCGGCGCGCGCCACATCGTCAACAGCCATGGCGTCCGCACCGTATAATGCAAGCGCGCCAAGGCATACGCCTAAAATAATTTTAAAGACTTTCATTCCTTCTGATGTATGCTAGCAAAATTATGATTTTTAGGGCAAGTAGAAAATGTGCACGCTAACAATTTCGTCCGCCTTCGCTGATAATTGTGAAACCCGCGTCATAAAAATGACCAATGCTACGGCGGGACACCCGTCTCCGCTTTGCTACGCCGAGACTTCGCTCAAAAATTTTAAGCGTGCACTTTGTTGTGCACGCTAACAATTTCGTTGTTATCTGGAATTCCGTCCGCCTTCGCTGATAATTGTGAAACCCGCGTCATAAAAATGACCAATGCTACGGCGGGACA
>JAZRUN010000010.1:0-10058 GCA_045652565.1 Candidatus Enterousia sp.
ACTAAGACAAACCGTCCCAGTGGTGCTGCGTACGAGCCAGGTTATTCATACGAACTGGCTTCGGAGCCGATTCCAACACCGAGTGTTTGCGATTTGGCAACAGAAAAATCAAAGGCGGTTAAGAACACAGTGGTGACGTACAATCGTGATGCCGATGCCAAGGCTCGTGGTGTTTCCAAGATTGTTCAGGAAATGTGTGATGAAGAATCTGAAGTACAAAACCTGCAAGAAGATCCTTGTACCGAAGTAGAGGACACAAACAACTATTGTTCTGCGGGTTATGTAAAGTTGCAATGCACGAAACTTGGTACAAACGAGTCGTACTATGCTTGTGAGCAGGCAAAGTATGCATCCCAGTATGCAACCAAAGCAGAATTGGCGGCAGTTCAAGAAGAAGCAGCATCACGAAACATCTGTCAAGCAGGCTATCAACTGATAATTGAACAGACGTCTGAAAACTCTAATGAGATGTCGGTTCTCTGCAGACGGACGGGAAGAGATTAAATATAATAGAGATAATTCAAGGAGATAGAAAATGAAAAAAACTTTAATAACTACTGGCCTTTTGGCATGCGCCTTGGTTCTGAACAGTGCGTATGCAGCAGAGCCCGACGAATATACAATCGGCACCTTTACGTTGCCAGATTTTGGCGGCGGCTCGTCTGGCTGCACGAATATTCAATTCGATTCGGCCTATAGTGGGGACGTGGTGACAATTACACCAATGTGTTATGACGACCCAAGCAATCCCACACAGTTAGGGGATTCGTTCACCGTTTCAAATGGCAGTGCAGGTTCCAGTGGTTGTTGGTCCACATCATGGGGGGCTTATGTTGCACCAAGCGAATGCACTGGTCGAAATCAAGACCTCTGCAAAACAAAAGGTCATAAGGATTTGATTATCGAACCAACCGGTAAAACGGGTTGCAATTATGGTTCTGGGACACCAACAACAACAACTATACCATTCGAAGACAAGTGTGTACTTTCAACGTTTGGTATTGCAGGTTCTGGTAAGAAAGGTGACATTTACGATTGCACGCGACAGGATGATGACAGTGCATATCAATGGTACAGTCAGCACGCTATTATGACGATAACCAAGACATATTATGAAACAAAAAATGGTAAGCCAGGCTATATAGAAAACAAGAGCGGTGATGTAGTATTACCACCGACGATTGACAAATGTGACCCTGTTGTTTTTGCTTTAGAAGACAAGACTGCCAATAGCGTCACCAAGAAAGTCGTTCATGCCACACAAACCTGTTATGTGGGGGACATAGCGGGCGCGGACAACGGTACAGGCAACTCTAAAACATGGCAAACGGGCGAATCGTACACCCTTAGTGGAGGTGATTTACCAGATGATGTGCTTTCCTATAACTATTACGCCAGTGCAGATGGAATGCCGGGATATTTGGTGACAACAAAGAATGGTGTTGCGGGACCAAACGTGTATGATAGTATTTGTGAATATGAAGTTTTGGCACGCGGCACACAAAACGCTAGTACCAACACCACATATAAAGCCGGCGCACTTAAAAAGAGATGCCAGGTTCAACCCCTGCCGACAGGTACAACCAAGCATGATACTAATTTAAATGAGGGGGATTGGTATGATGTTGCGGGCGCAAATCCGAAAGAATTGCCGGATGATGATCCGTACGTGTACAAATACACCAGAGCGTCTGGTGAGAAAGGTGTGCTGACAAAATATATTGATAAAAACAATAATGGACAGGGGGATGATAGTGTTGATACGAAAGTAAGTTCCACAGAAGACTATGAATGCACAAATAGTATAACCGCCAAGGACACCACAAATAAACTGGGTGGAATTAAACAGACTTGCAAGGTGCAAAATTTTGACAAGACTAAGACAAACCGTCCCAGTGGTGCTGCGTACGAGCCAGGTTATTCATACGAACTGGCGTCGGAGCCGATTCCAACACCGAGTGTTTGCGATTTGGCAGAGACCGGTCAAACCAAAAAAGTGACACGTACTTATGTTGCGCATACGACGACCAAGCGTGGGTATTACCAGACAAGCACCACAAAGTGTGGTTCCGATGAGGCAGATGATAGTTATGAATATGACCGTTGCAGTCCCGCCAAAGATGCTGATGGTACATGCACGGGCAATAATCAGGCGTATATGGCTTGTACACAGGGTGATGATAATACAACACCTTATCAAATCTGTGAAAGTTTAGGTAGTGGTATTACACCTTTGAGCAAGCATGTGGATGATGTGAACGCGACAGCAACCGCTGCTAAGAACAAAGCTGAGGCAGCATTGCCAGCGGATCAGCTTGCCGAAAAATTGCAGGCTGAAATGACCAATAATAACGGTGTTCTGAAAGATGTGACTGAGAAGGCAAATGCAGCATTGCCAGCGGATCAGCTTGCCATAAAATTGCAGGCTGAAATGACCAATAATAACGGTGTTCTGAAAACTGTGACTGAGAAGGCAAATGCAGCATTGCCAGCAAGTGACCTTACAGAAGCAGCAATTTTGAACAAACTTCAGATAAATGATTCCAGCTCTACACTTGGTGCAAAATTGAATACTATGGAAACAAATATAACCAGTAAAGCCGATTCTAGTGCACTAAGTGGTTATGTTGCCAAGGAAGGGAATGACGCCAATTCATTTGCGACGATGTTTGGCAATCAACTTAATACTGCAATGAGCTCAACCGCTGATGGAAGCCTTGGTAAAAAGTTAACTGACGCAACAACGGCAGCAAATGACGCAGTAAGCGCGGTGGCAAATAAAGTCGATAAGAGCACGCTGGACGATTATGTTGCCAAAGATGGGAGTGACTCTAATTCATTTGCAGCGCTACTTGGTAATGCAATGACTGATAATACTGCAGGTAGTCTTGGTAAAGCGTTGAGCGACAAACTCTCCGCCTCAGACTTGTCTAGTGCGCTTGTGGATGGCACAGCCACAAGTGGTACATTGGGAGCCATACTGAGAAGTAAAATTGATACAGCTGTTGAGGCTATGTTAAATGACACCAACAGTAGGCTTAGTCAGACAATACAAGCGGCGGCGGATAGCAGGCAATAATAACACACCAAAAACATCGGTCGTTTGACCGATGTTTTTTTTACCCTACCCCCGGTGTTTCAGAGAATCGTCACCCCGCAAAAGTGCGGGGGCTATAGGGCGAGCGATAGCGAGCACCTGCGTCGCAGACAGTAAATTAAAACAATTAAATCATCTTTGTTTGCGCAAATGCGCGAATCCCCTGCGCTGGCGAAGTCACGCCGTAGCGAAGCGTAGGCGGATGGGTCCCGCCCTTCGGCGGGATGACGGGGCCACGACGGGGATGAAGAGATCCCGTGTCAAGCACGGGATGACATTTTTCCTGGATGACGGGCAAATGCCCCGCAACATTTATTCCGCGGTATAAAAACTTTTCAATACCTGCATCACCGCGGCACGCTGTTTATCATTTGGTAACTTCCAATATAACCGTATCAATTCCAATGTTTCGTTTCGTGCCATTGGGTCGTCGTCACTGGGTTGACGCAGCCGCATAGAGCGCGTCGTTTTATTCTCGTCCGGCATATTGCCAGGCAAACCCATAAAGAAAAATGACACAGGCGTTTGCATCGCTGCGCCTATTTCAAACAAACGCGATGCAGAAATTCGATTGTCCGCACTTTCGTACTTTTGTATTTGTTGAAATGTGACGCCGCAAACACGGGCCAAATCTTTTAATGACAGCCCCATCATCGTACGACGCAACTGCAACCGACGGCCAATGTGTTTATCTACTGATGTTGGAATAAATGTTTTCCCAGCCATTTTCTGCCCCTTTTTTCTAATATTTCGGTCAAGGAAGTACTTCCTAGGTATAAAAGTTATACATCGTTTCTTTTTGTTTTGCAATTAAAAAAGCAGTGTGTTAAACTTGATGCCATCAAATCCATAGGAGAAAAAGTATGACGAAACCAATAGTCTTGTGCATTCTGGATGGCGTCGGATTCAGCGAAAGTAAAAAACACAACGCCATAGAATTGGCAAAAATGCCGTTTTTTCGGGGGCTTGTTAAACAATATCCGAATTCTTTGTTGCGCGCAAGCGGTACTGCAGTCGGCTTGCCGGGTAATTTAATGGGCAATTCCGAAGTTGGACATATCTGCATTGGTGCGGGACGCGTTGTTATGCAATATCTGTTGCGCTTTGCGCGTGAAGATTGGTCAAAGAATGCAGAACTTAACAAATTTATTGCCGATGTGCGACGTGACGGCGGGATGGTGCATATTGCAGGCCTGATGTCCGACGGGCGTGTGCATTCTGATGTGCGCGACGAAATGAAAATCGCAAAATACATCTTGGATTCTGGGCTGCGTGTTTGTATTCACTTCATCGCCGATGGACGCGACACACCACCAAAGTCTGCGCTAAAATATGTGCGCGCGATAAAGCGGATGCTTGCACCATATTTTGCCGATGGGCGCGCATTTTTCGGAACCCTGTCTGGTCGGTATTATACTATGGACCGGAACAAAAATATGGATCGAACAGAATTGGCGTTTAATGCGCTTGCGCACGCGAAGGCCGATGTACACGCACCAACAATCGAAGACGCAATCAAACAATTCTATGCCGATGGCGTGACCGATGAATTTTTCAAGCCTGTGGTTATAACGCCGACACCAATCACAAAGCGCGACGGGTTTATATTCGGGAACTATCGCAGCGACCGCGCCCGTCAAATTGTGCGCGCAATGTTAGCGACCGGCGCTCATACGCTCTGTTTTTCGCAGTATGGCGAAGGCTTGAATGAAAGTTGCCCTGCTCTGCTTTCCGATATCCCGGTCAAAAATACTTTGGGTGACGTTGTTGCGGCGGCGGGACTTTCGCAACTGAGGATTGCAGAAACAGAAAAATACAACCACGTTACATACTTTATGGATGCCGAACGCACGATTGATTTCGGCGGGGAAGAAAAAGTTCTAATAGATTCGCCCGCTGTTGCAACCTTTGATATGAAACCAGAAATGTCTGCGCGTGAGATTACTGCGGCGTTGTTGCCGAGGCTATCAAAGTTTGATGTCGTAATTTTGAACTTTGCCAATGGCGATATGGTTGGACATACAGGCAATGAAAATGCGGCAATTCGTGCCATGGAATGCCTTGACGCGCAACTATTGCAAATTGTGCCGGCGGTTTTGCGCCTTGGGGGCAAAATGCTGATTATCGCAGACCACGGTAATGCCGAAAAAATGTGGGATGAAAAATCAAACGCACCTTGGACGGCGCATACAAACAACAAAGTGCGCGCGATTTTGGTGTCCGAGCCAAAGTACAAGAAATTAAAAAACGGCGGACTTGCCGATGTGGCGCCAACAATTTTGAAATTGCTTGGGCTGGCGCAACCCGCCGATATGACCGGCAAACCTTTGGTTTAAACAACTAACCCGCCGGTCGGCGGGTTTAATTTAGCGTCGCTTTATCAAAAATTCTGTTCGCATTTTATCAATGTCCACGTTTGCCAAGATTCTATAGCTGTCGCGCCCTATATTTTTGTCGTAGTATTTTTCTATTAAAACCCTGTCATTTTCACGCGTCGCAAATTCCGGGGTACCTTCTTCGAACAAAAAACTGATATAGCCGAATTTTTGGCTATATGCCAATAAATGCTTTTGTGTGTCAAACATTGGGTCTATGGAATCTATGCCGACGACAACGACCTTGTCACAGTCACCAAAATCATGCTTTGATTTCGGAAAATATGGAGATTTTGTGCGACTTGTCATATTATAAAGTATATTAAACATCGGTATGCCGTTTGCAAAATCTGTATAGCCGCGCCGTAGCAATATAGTGTCGCCACGAACAATTCTGAATGGCGCCTGCCTTGTGTCTATCAATAAATTAAACTCGCCAAATCGCCGTCCAAAAACAGCAAGTTGCTTTATGATGGTATTGCTAACCCGATTGCTTGCCATTTCTATGACGGCCGTATCAAAGCGAAGATTTCCAAAACGATGCCCCGCTGGGTTCAGTTCATTATCTGTGTACGTGCCGATGCCAATATCTTGTTTCGACCATATATATTTATCGCGGCTTTCAATAATATCGCCTTGATTCAAATCAACAGGCATAATATTATACCAATATGCCCCAGAGGTATACACGTCACAAAATTTATCTGTAATAATCCATTTGTTATGCAACATTATTATCCTTTTTGTTTTTGCGGCGCGCGGCAAAGAAATCTTGCAACAGTTTCGCGGATTCATCTGCATACTGCGGCATTGGAACTATGTTAGGATGCCACAAGTGCCGATCTGTATCAAATACGCGCGCATTCGCAGTTATGCCACCACCTTTTTCATCCGCCGCCGCAAAGTATATATTGCGGATGCGGGCGAAAGATATTGCGGTTGCGCACATCGCGCACGGTTCCAATGACACATATATATCGCAATCGTCCAAAAACTTTGTTCCCAATTTCTTGCACGCGCGGGTTATCGCAACGATTTCGGCGTGCAATGTTGGGTTCTGGTTCCGCTGAACCAAGTTTTCGCCGCGCGCTATAATTTTGCCATCGCGCACTATTGCCGCACCAATCGGTACATCGCCGCCAAGTGCGGCGTGACGCGCCAAATTTAAAACTTGCTTCATTATGTCCATCATTGTAGAATTTAGCACATGGATTCTAAATTGCAAATTATTTCTGGGGCGCATCGCGGGCGAAAACTCTATTTGCCCGCAGCCGCGCGGCCGACACAAAATATGGCGCGGGTGGCATTATTTAATATGCTGATGGGCCTAATAGACTTTGGCAACGATTTGATTGTTTGGGATGCATTTGCTGGGTCTGGGGCGTTTGGATTGGAATTTTTGTCGCGCAATCCACAGACGAAAGTAATTTTTACCGACATCGCGCCCGACACAGTAAATAAAAACCTGGAACTGATTGCCGCGACGGCAACGGTCAAGCGTTGTGACGCGTATGACGCGATTCCAGAATTTGGTACAGTCGCCGATGTAATTTTTATTGACCCGCCCTATTCCGACCACGAATTGGGCGTACGCTTTGTAAAAAAACTGGCAAGTGTTGCCAAGACGGGCGCGATTTTGGTTTGGGAATTTGAACGGTCGGCGGGCGTACCAGAAATCCCAGTTGAATGGGAAATTCTGCGCGACAAAACATACGGCCGCGCAAGGTTCTTGATTTTGCGGCGTGCATAATAAAAAACTTGATTTTTCTTTTGTTTTGGTAAATAATAGCGTCCGCGTGACACCCTTGGAGGTCGCGCAGAATAGAAAAATTGCAAATAAAAGGATAAAAAATGGCAATTGAATTAAAAGCAGACATTCGCAATGTCGCTGGCAAGGGGGCCGCACGTGCAATTCGTAAAAACAAAAATATCCCCGCTGTTATCTATGGTGAAAAGAAGGACCCAGTTGCGATTGAAATCACTGGGCGTGACTTTGATACATTGATTCAGACACCGTCTTTGCGAACAAAATTATTTCAAATAACGACAAAAAATGGCAAAGAAGACGCGATGTTGATGGATATCCAATATCATCCTGTGACCGACCGCGTTATTCACGCTGACTTTAAGCGCATCGATGTTAAAAAGCCTGTTTGTGTAGAAGTTCCGGTCGAAGTTATCAATGTAGAAACCTCAAAAGGTCTGAAACTGGGCGGCGTTTTGAACTTCGCTGTTCGTAAGGTCGCATTGGTTGCATTGGTTGATAAATTACCGGAAAAGATTGTTTTAGATTTGGCTGACTTAACAATCGGTGACACAGTTCACGGTTCTGACTTGGTGTTGCCAGAAGGCGTGGCACTGGGCTTGCACCAGGCGGAATTGGCGTTTGCGACAATTGGTGGTAAAATGCCAGAAGAAGCAGACGCAAAACCGAGCGCGACTGCCGCAGCGGCTACACCCGCAGACAAAAAATAGTCAATCTACGATATTTTACAACAAAATCCGCCGAATGGCGGATTTTTGTTAGTGGTTAGTGGGGGATTCCCCTCTGGCTAGAGGGGTGACGGGTGAAACCCGTCGGGGTGTCGCAAAATAACTCGAAGAGATCCCGACTTTCGTCGGGATGACGGAAAAATGGGGTCCCGACTTGCGTCGGGATGACGGAAAAAGGAGGGCCCCGCGGTCAATTCAAGTTTATAGATAACCGAAGGTGACGACTTAACGCGTTTCGCCAATGTAAATGTTCATCGCGGTCGCAACATCCAACAGTGGATCATCTGGTTCAACATAGGCATTTGAAGTGTAAACACCCGGAATATTTGGGTCGGCCGCCCTGTCCCCCGCCGCATAAAAATCCGATAAAGGGACGGTGACACAGCCGTTTCCGCTGAGTGCCGTCATAACATATGTTTCGCGATTTTCTATTGCATCCAATGCCGCCGTTGCCATCTTGGCCGAAAGTATCCTGTCGCCCGCAGATGTATCACCGGTTCGTTGCAGGTATTCTGGAAATGCCGTTCGATTTGCTATACCCGCCGCAGTAAGTTTTCGTGAAATCATATCGGCCGGACGCCCAGAATGCCCCCGCATTGTTATACCTTCGGAAACCATAATCACACCGTAATCACGTTTAGAGTTTTTGATATGTGCAACCAAGTCATCAACATTAAATTTAATTTCTGGGATTATAATTGCATCTGCACCGGCCGCAACCCCAGCATTCAAGGCCAATCGCCCGCATTCGCGCCCCATTGTTTGAACAACAAACCAACGATGATGACTGCGCGCGGTCAATAGAATTTGGTCGCAATAGCGCACCAGTTCGTTCACCGCTGTATCAAAACCTATTGTCTTGTCTGTCAAAGGAATATCCATATCAATGGTCTTTGGGATGCATATCAACGACAAACCTGTATAGATTTCACGATTCAACCAAGCGAGAGAAAAACTGCCATTGCCGCCGACCAACACCAATGCATCTAACTTCAATGCCGCCAAAGAGTTTTTCAGCGTTTTATTAAACTGAGACAATTTACCTTGGGCCGCCGCCTTTTCAAAATTCATCTTGCACGCGTTGCCATTGTGTAAAAAACTGCCTGCAAGACGCGCGCGCTCTATCGGGACAGAGTCCGCCGTCAATTCTATAAAGTT
Source organism: Candidatus Enterousia sp. (assembly GCA_045652565.1). Classification (GTDB taxonomy): domain Bacteria; phylum Pseudomonadota; class Alphaproteobacteria; order Rs-D84; family Rs-D84; genus Enterousia. The sequence goes on from JAZRUN010000010.1 coordinate 9,124, forward strand.
TACAGGTTTGCTGCACAGCCCGTCTGTGCCATCAACAATTCCGTAAACGTTCCATCCGCGATTTGTTGCGCCCAAAATCAAACGATTTATTACGCTGTTCAGGCCACTGCAATCGCCACCAGTTGTCATTATTCCAATTTTCTTCATTTTTTTCCCCGCTTTTAGCCAAATTATATCACAAATAAGTTGACAAAGAAACATTTTTTATGCTATTTTGTCCAACAGACAACAAGAGGATATTATGGCGACAAATAATTCAAACACCATAGGAAAAACGAAACGTTCCACAGACGAGATTATTGCCGAGTCCATTTCCAGGCAAGATAGCTGGCTGGCGCGTCGGCGCAACTTTACAAGACGTTTCTTGAAATCAATGAATGCACAGGAAAATGAACCCGCCCAAGAAATACCGCGTCGCGAAGCACGGGCTCCTTTGTTGCGCGAATACTGGTTTCCAATTATGTGCGCCATTGTCGTATTGTTTGTCGCTGTTTGGGCAATATTTGTGCGCCCCAGCCCAGACCAACAAGTCGTCGTATTTAACACAAGCACACAAACAGAGCGCGCGGCAAAACCCGCCCAAGTTAAACAAGTTGACGTTCCAACATTTGATATTGTACGTATAAAACCAGACGGTATGATTGTCGTTGCTGGGCGTTGGAAACCAAATACAAATTTATCTGTGTTGATAAATAATAAAATCGTTGCAACAGAGCGAACCAACCAAGATGGTGAGTTTGCTTATGCATCCGGCAAAGGTTTAAAGGTCGGTAATTACACTATTTCGTTGATGGGCCTTGAGCCAGAAACCAAATCGGCCGACAAAGTCTTTCTGTATATTTCCGAGGCGGGCTATGAAAACTCTATTTCGCTGCTGATGACAAATGACGGCAGTCGTATTTTGCAGTCACCCACACTGATAAAAGACGGTGATT
>JAZRUN010000011.1:0-6434 GCA_045652565.1 Candidatus Enterousia sp.
TTTGTCGATTTCCGTTTGCAGTGTTTTATTCAAATCTTTTTCGACTTTTGCCAATTTTTCGTTCACAGTTTTGGCAATATCGTCAACCTTTGCCACCGCCGCATTTGCAGAATCCAATTCTTTATCAGCGCGCGCCACAACATTGTCAACCGCATCTGTTTTCACACCGAACTGACCCGCAAGCCCCGTCAGACTGCGGACATTTGATGTTGCCGCCTTTGCTTTGGCGGTTTGCTTTTTTGCCGCCGCGGTGGTATCGGTCACTTTATCAACACCTGCGCCAACCATTTTGACTTTGTCAATCGCCGCCGCCACAGGCTTTTCAATATTGATGGACTTTTTAATTCCGCCAAGCAATTTTTCATACTGTTCAACAATGTTGCGTTGCAAATCAAAAAACATTGACACAACCATGGACTTTTTAATCGGTTCCGCATAGTGTGATTTCACATACAGCGGGAACCAGGCCGCAAACCCAAGCCACACAACAGTCACAATTAAAAATATACGCTTTGCGTGCGTGACCAGCGCGGTCTTTTTTGCAACGGTCTTTGCACCACCGCGTTCGATTACTTCCATTTCCTTACGTTTCGCCATTTTATTTTCCTTTTGTTTGTTCGTTAAATGTTTTCACAAGTTCAGCATTAAAATCCAGCAATGTTTCATACAATGGGGTCTTTTTACAATATTCCAGTGCAGCTTTCACAGTTTGATAATAAATCGCGGCTTTGTTCTTATCATCAAATGTTGCAATATCTACGTCTGCGAATGCGTTATACCGCCTGTTTTCGCCTGCACACCCAAGAGTATAAATGAATACAAGTTTGTCAGAGGTTTGCCGCGCAACCGCCAAGAAAAATCTGTCGGCAAGATTTAACTTAAAGGCAGGGCTTTCGCCTGGTTTCACATTCTGTGTTATTTTTTGTTCTGGCATTTTATTTTTCCCCTGTATATTTTTTAATAAAGTCCGCTTTGAATTCCGAAAAACGCCCCTGCTCTATTGCTGTTCTAATACCGCGCATCAGGTCTTGATAGAACCACAAATTATGCTGCGTAAGAAGCGTTGCACCCAAGATTTCATTACATTTTATCAGATGATGAATATATGCACGCGACAGTTTACATGCCGGACAACCACATTCGCCGTCCAGTGGCGCAGCATCTTCGCGATATTTGGCGTTGCGCATATTCATTGTACCGTGCCGCGTAAATGCCATTGCAGTGCGACCCGCGCGTGTCGGCATGACACAATCGAACATATCTACGCCGCGTTCAACCGCGCCAAGTATATCAAGTGGCGTTCCAACCCCCATTAAATATCGCGGTTTGTCCGTCGGCAACATCGGCGTGACGGTCGCAATCATATTAAACATAACTTCTTGGGGTTCGCCCACCGCCAGCCCGCCAATAGCATAGCCATCAAACCCAATTTCCGTCAATTCACGCGCAGACTTTTCACGCAAATCGACATAATCGGCGCCTTGGACAATACCAAAGATTCCATACCCCGGTCGGTCAATAAAGGCATCTTTACTGCGCCGCGCCCAACGCGTCACCATATCGACATTTTTTTCGGCCCGCGTGCGCGTTGTCGGCAAATGCAGGCATTCATCCAAAACCATTGTGATATTCGAATCTAACTGATGCTGAATATGCACGGAATCTTCGGGCCGCAGAAAGTGCTTAACGCCACCGTCAATATGCGAAGTAAATTCTACGCCCTGCTCTTTCATTTTAACCAGGTTAGACAACGACATAACCTGGAACCCACCGCTGTCGGTCAAAATAGGACCGTGCCAACCACCAAAACGATGCAGGCCGCCCATTTTCTCAACCAAATCACCACCAGGACGCATCATTAAATGATAGGTATTCCCCAAAATAACCTGCGTTCCAGTTGCGGCAACTTGTTCCATGGTAAGCGCTTTGACCGTGGCCGCGGTACCGACCGCCATAAACGCAGGCGTTTCAAAAGTTCCATGCGCCGTTTCAACCGACCCGCGCCGCGCATTCCCATCGGTTGCAATAAGATTAAATTTTAATGACATAACACAAATCCCTTACTTGAAATTATCATACCATATTTGTTTCAAATCGCCATCAAATTTTGGACCCTGGGTCAGAATCGACATTTCGCCGTCAAACATTCCACGTGAATATTTGAACACGTCGTCTGGCGTGACCGACGAAGACAGTCGTATAACCTCATCAAAGTCGTACAATTTTTCATACATAGAATAAAAATCTACCAATTTGTCGCAACGTTTTGCCGCGCTTTCCAAAAATGTTGCGTCCCCAAGCCGACGGCTTTTATTAAATCTGTCTATGATTTCCGCCGTCACAACAGGTTGACTGTACAGGCGATAAACATTTTTAGCAATCAACTCAACGGCGCGTGCCATATTTTCTGGCGCAATATGAGTCGCGAATACATCCAATTTAAATATTTCATTGCCGCACCAATCGCCACCGAATGAATATGACAATCCATGCTCACGCCGAATAAGTTCATACAATTCATCCAATATAAAGCCACGCAACTTGCCGACCGAATATAACTTGTACCTGTTTTCTAATTTTGAATCGTACATTCGCGGGAAATATATTCGCAATCTGACATCCCTGTTTTCGGGTTTCATATTGTGCGCAACCGATGGCATGTAAGTTATGGAATTATTTTCCGAGACATCAATATTGGGTAAAAAGGCCAAAGATTTTTCCAAACAAGCCAATACTGCATCCGGGTTCATAAATTTTCCAGATATCCCAACGATACAATTTTTGGCTGAAAAACGGCGTGCAATAAAGTCTAACATTTGTTTGCGTGAAAATTTTGCGATATTTTCAAAATTTCCCAATACTAATTTTCCATTTGGAACATCCCATCCAAACAATGTTTTGTCGCGAAAAATACTAAATTGAGTCGATTGCTCGTCCAAGGCGCGTCGCAATTCATCAGAAATAACATGACGTTCTATTTCAATTTTATCTTCGGCGAACAATGCATTTTGAATCTGGTCACATAAAACTTCTATCAACACATTGACATTTTCTGCTAATATGCGCCCAAGAAATGCGGTTTCCGACAGACTAGTGTACGCATTTTTTCCACCCGCATTATAATCCATAAAATCATCTGCTGCACATTGGGTTGGAAATCGCGAGGTACCTTCACAAAACATATGTTCACAAAAATGCGTAAGGCCATATTCATCTGGGGTTTCATCACGCCCACCTGTTTTGAACAATATTTTTACATTTACGGTTTCTAAATCCATATTATCCAGAATAACAGGAATACCATTCGACAACTTGTGCAATGTTGGTTCAAATTTCATCTGCGTTCTCCTTCCTAAACAACAAACAGCAATCGCCATAACTGAAAAACCTATATTTTTCGGCAACTGCATGCGCATAGGCCGCCTTCATCTCATCAAGTCCAGAAAAAGCCGACACCAACATAAACAGAGTTGACTTTGGCAAATGAAAATTCGTCAGCAGCACATCAACCACACGGAACTTATAGCCCGGCGTAATAAAGATATCGGTTGTACCACAAAACGGCGCAACACGCAAAAGTTCTCCTCCGTTGGAGGGGTGGTGGGTGGAACCTGCCGGGGTGGGAAAACTTGCGGCGGCGGATTCAAGTGTGCGCAGTGATGTTGTACCAACCGCAATTACACGCGTGGCATTATTGATTATTTCTGCTTGCGCTGGCGTGATTTGGCACCATTCGCTGTGCATTTTATGTTCGTTCAAATTTTCTGTCTTGACCGGCATCCAAGTTCCCGCACCTACATGCAGTGTCACCTTGACTATTTTTGCGCCGCGCGCCTCTATTTCGCGCATAAGTTCGTCTGTAAAATGCAGTCCCGCCGTTGGCGCCGCCATAGACCCCAACGGGTCGGCATAAACTGTTTGATAGCGTGTTTGGTCGGCAACCTCGGCTTCACGTTTCATATATGGCGGCAGCGGCATTTTGCCAACGCGATTCAACACCGCAAAAACATCGTCCGTATGAAAGCGCAACAGCAGCCCGCTTTCTTCATCTTTATCAACAACGCTTATTTGTGTGCCATCCGTCATTGACAATGTATCGCCAATGTTTATTTTATTAAATTTCTTGCACAGCCCCCACCAGTTCTTGTCATCAACCGCAGTATGCAGTGTTATTTCGTGTCCGTCTGCATCAAAGCGCGCAGGAATAACGCGCGAATTGTTAAACACGACCACATCCCCAGGGCGCAAGTAATCAAGAAAATCGCGAATATGTTGGTCGTAAATAGCGACACCCCGCCCTGCGGGCACCCCTCTAGCCAGAGGGGAACTTGGTTGCACAACCAACATACGAGAAGCATCGCGGCGTTCCAGTGGATGCGACGCAATCAGCTCAGTCGGCAATTCAAAATCAAAATCTGAAGTATGCAGCATATTATTTCTTAAACTCTAACCCTTGGTCAGTGTAGTTTTCCGCCATATCTTCCCAATTTTCTTCGACCCGCACGAACAGATGCAGGCGCGCATTTACCCCCCACTGGTCTTGGATATCGTGCCGCGCCGCAGTACCGATTTGTTTAAGTTGCGCACCGCCGCGACCAACGACAATCTTTTTATGCCCTTCACTGGCCACTACAATTTTTTGATAAATATCCAGTACACCGTCATCTGCAACATCCACGCGTTCCGTCACCACATTTATGTGATACGGCAATTCTTGGTGTATAAAGCGATATATCTTTTCACGCGTCAATTCCGCCAAGTACAGGTTATCTGGCACATCAGTTGCGTCCGCGGCATCAAACAAATATGGTGATTCCGGCATAACCACCGCCAACGAGTCCAACATTTCAGCCACACCATCATTTTTCATTGCCGAAATCATAAATATTTCGCGAAAATCTGCCAAGCCATTTAGTTCCGCCGCCATTGGCAACAAATCCGACTTTCGCACTGCGTCTGTCTTGTTCAGCGCAACAAACAAATTCTTGTGGTCGCGAATTTTTTCTATCAAACCACGCACAGTATCGGTCAACCCCTTGGTTGCGTCAATAATCAGTAAAATCGCGTCGGCGTCAGCCAGTGCATCCATTGCCGCCGCCACCATCGCCCTGTCCAGACGACGACTTGGCCGAAACACGCCCGGTGTATCTACGAACACCAGTTGCCGTGCGCCAACCATCTTGATTGCACGCAAGTTCGTCCGCGTAGTTTGCACTTTGTGCGAAACAATCGAAACCTTGCGCCCCATAATTTGGTTCATCAGCGTACTTTTGCCCGCGTTTGTCGGACCAATAATGGCAATAAATCCAGAATATGTCTTTGTCATAGACAAGAGCATAGCACACAATTTTCAAAAGTGAATTAAAAACTTGAATTTGTGCATCTTTGATGTACCGTATTGATGTATGCAAACAAAGGTGAGCAAATGAGAAAGAAACTAACTTTTTCCAAAGAATGGAACGAACGATTTATGCAACTTGCGAAACTTATATCAACCTGGTCCAAAGATGAAAGCACCAAGGTAGGATGCGTTGTGGTTGGACCCGACAAAGAAATCCGTTCAACGGGCTATAACGGTTTTCCACGCGGTGTTGACGACACTGTCAAGAAGCGCAAACTGCGCCCAACAAAATACCAATTTACCGAACACGCCGAACGCAACGCGATCTATAACGCGGTTCTGTATGGCGCATCTTTCAAAGGCTGTGTTATGTATGTGACATTTCCGCCCTGCGTTGATTGCGCACGCGCCATTATTCAAAGTGGTATTCATGAAGTAATATATCTTGATATGCCAGACGATAAATCGCAAAAGATTCCAGGATGGCGCGACGATTTGCAAAACTCTTTTGATATGTTTGATGAAGCCAGTGTGATATACAAATCACTTGGGAAAGCAACGTAACGAAAACCCCGCACACGCGGGGTTTTATTTTTGGACACACAAAAATCTTAAAACTTAAATGCTGTCGGCATTGACCCAACGACCGTTTTTAAGCAATCCTGGCGCCATACCTTCGTTGTTGCGCAAGGCGTCAATCACACGACGTGCGCCCGCCGCATCCAGGTTCACGATACGAACCTTGAACATATCACCTTCTTTTACGACAACTGCGTCACCATAATTGCGCATTTTTTGCACAAGGGCATCTGCACTGTCTTCGGCATAAAAGGCCGCGACTTGAACACTGTAATCGCCCGCAGGTGCAACAACAACTGGCGCAGGCTGGGCCGCAGGAGCCTCTGCCACTGGGGCTTCTGCAACTGGGGCTTCGGCAACGGTTGGTTCAACCGCCAAGCCCAAGGTTGCATCTTTTACAAGTTTCGATTGTTCCGCCAAAACCTGAACTTGAACCTTGGTATTGCCATTCATTCCTAACTTTTCCGCAGCCGCAGGCGACAAATCAACAATTCTTGAATTTACAAAAGGCCCA
>JAZRUN010000012.1:0-20521 GCA_045652565.1 Candidatus Enterousia sp.
GGCGGCGGTGGAAAAATATTTGGCGGAATTGGATACCAAAGATTCGCCTTTCTATTATACCGGGGCATTGACCATCGCGAAGAAATATATTTCTGTGGGCGACCGCGCGGCGGCAAACAAATGGTTAGACAAAGTACTGAATGATGCAAATGCGCCTGCACCGATTCGTTCCGAGGCTGAAACACTAAGGTAAAAAAATATGCGGAAAATATTGGGTCCAGTATTATTAATGTTTTTACTTGTCGCGTGCGACAAGCATGACCCTGTATTACCAGGAACGCGCGTCGATGTTTTTGATACTGGTGCGCCCAGGGTGCTCAATACGGCGGTAAAAAATTTGCCTGAAAACGCCACCGCCGCAAAGGCGAAAGATTGCCCGTATGTTCAGCGGTCTGATAACACAATATGGGATGGCGACAGAAAGATTTTTTCCGGTTTTTCAACAACCAATTTTGTGATGGGTACGCGTGCACCTGTATGTGCGGGTGGTTATGTTTATGCAGGGCTTAGCACAGGCGAACTTGTAAAAGTGAACCCAAAAAATCGCGAATTAATGTGGATTGCCGATGTTTATCGTCCAACCAATATGACAGGTGGTGCGTCTGTTTTGGACATAATCGCGCCTGCACAAATTTTGGGCGGCTATGTATATGCCGGTGGGCTTGGTGGCGCATTTTGTAAGATTTCTGATGCAACGGGTGCGATGCAATGGTGCACAAATATTGGTGTGGAACATCCTTTTGTAATTGTTGGTGATGTGGCATATGTTGTTGATACAGATAACAATTTAAACGCTGTTCGCTTGCGGGATGGCGCGTTGTATTGGCGTGTGGCGGTAAAGAAGGCGTCCGCGCCAGAATATGTAAATAAAACTGTTCGGGTTGGGGCCGAAACTTTTGATGCAGCCGATGGGGTGCTTCAATAAAAAAATCAAACTAAACAAAAACCGCCAAATGGCGGTTTAAAAATTGGTGGATGTTAAGGGACTCGAACCCCTGACCCTCTGCGTGTAAAGCAGATGCTCTAGCCAACTGAGCTAAACATCCATTTGCTTGGCAATCATAAATTATATTTTTATGATTGTCCAGATTTTTTTAACGCGGCAAAGGCATGCCTGCGGTTGCATCCGCCATAACGTCATCAATCAATTTGTCCGCCTTGGCCTTGGCATCACGCACGGCCGATAATACCGCCGCTTCGATTGCCGGCGCGCCCTGCGCCACGATGTTTGGGTTTATTGTCACAGAAATAATATCGTATTTGCCCGACATATCTATGATACACACGCCGCCCGTCGCAATACCTTTGACGCGCATATCGGCCAATTTCTCCTGGGCATCTGCGACTTTTGATTGCAGTTCGCTGGCCTGGGCCATCAATGCATCCATATCCATTTTGTTTCCTTTTTATTTTTGACGGATTAACAACATTTGCAAAGATTTCTTTGGCATCTCGAACAGCTTTGCCTTAAAATCTGTAAATTCCAAAGTTGAAATGACGTTATTCGCATCACGAACCGCATCGGTTAAATTATTAAACTTATGTTTATCATCAGATAATATAAGTTGCAATCTTTTGAACCCAGATGGCGCGATATCATACCGATACATCACGAATGAATATTTGCCAGTTTTGCGGTCGCGCTCGACTGCTGTGAGAAAATTTGCATCCAAGATTTTTTTATATTCTGAAACTTTTTGAACCGGGCAATCTAAATAGTTTGCCCAGTCCACATCTGTCCAATCAAGTCTGTTTTTGGCCATGATTATTTACCTTTTTCGTTTTTTTCTTCACCGGTCTTTTGATCGATGCCAACCATAGACATACGGGTTTTGCCGCGTTTATCCAGACCCAAGTATTTCACATAGACCGCGTCGCCTTCTTTCAAACCGGCGTCTTCGATTTTCGCCAGACGTTTGCCAGTGATTTCAGAAATGTGAACCATAGATTCAAAGCCATTCATAATCTTTACAAACAGTCCGAAATCTTTCACGCCAGAAACAGTGCCCGCGTAAATCTGACCTACTTCTGGTTCTGCAACGATTTCTTTAATCTTTGCAATTGCCGCATCTGCATCTTCGCGTGTCACCGCCAAAATCTTGACCGTGCCATCGTCTTCCAAATCGATTGTTGTATTTGTATCACGCGTAAGTGCCTGAATCACAACACCGCCTTTGCCGATAACATCACGAACCTTTTCTGGGTTGATTTTCATCGTGTAAAGTTGTGGCGCATATTCTGAAACATGGTCACGCGGTTTATCAATCGCCTGTTTAATCTTGCCCAAGATGTGCATACGGCCATCTTTTGCCTGGGCCAGTGCGCGTTCCATAATTTCAAATGTGATAGATGTGATTTTAATATCCATTTGCAACGCAGTGACACCTTTATCGGTTCCTGTCACCTTAAAGTCCATGTCGCCAAGATGGTCTTCGTCACCCAAGATATCGGTCAGAATTGCATAATCGTCGCCTTCTTTGATTAAACCCATCGCAATACCTGCAACAGGGCGTTTCATCGGAACACCACCGTCCATCATCGCAAGTGTTGCACCACATGTTGTCGCCATAGAAGAAGAACCGTTCGATTCCAAAATATCGGAACATACGCGAATGACATAGTCAAATTCGCTGCGCGTTGGAACCATAGGATGAACCGCGCGCCACGCCAAATTGCCATGACCGATTTCGCGACGACCTGGGGCCTTTAAACCTTTGGCTTCGCCGACAGAAAAGCCTGGGAAATTATAATTTAGTATAAAGTCGCGTTCGTCTGTGCCGTCCAAAGATTCAATTGGAAGTGCATCTTTGCCACCACCCAATGTCAAAGACACCAATGCCTGGGTTTCGCCGCGCGTAAATAATGCAGAACCATGTGCGCGTGGCAACACGCCAAGTTCAATTTCAATTGGGCGAACAGTTTTAGTGTCGCGGCCATCAATACGTGGCTTGCCCGCCAAAATATTCGAACGCATAATACGCGCAGTTATATTTTCTATGATTTCATCGGCCGCCGATTCCAATGTAGACGTTGCAACAATTGTGTCAGGAAACATTTCTGGAATCAGCGTTTTTGCCGCCGCGTGAATATTCGCCAATGTTTCCAAACGATTCAATTTTTCTTTTATCGCAAGTGCAGATTCAATATCGCCTGCGAATTGTTCAAACCGTTTTTCCATTTCAATATATTCAGGTGTTTTTTCCGGCACCGCCCAACGTTCTTTGCCCGCCGCCGCAACCAGTTCGTTGATTGCCTTGATAACCGCTTGCTGGGCATCAAAACCAAATTTAACCGCGCCAAGGGTTGTTTTTTCATCCAATTCACCAATTTCAGATTCAACCATCAACACACCATCTTTGGTTGCCGCAACGACCAAATCCATTTCAGAATCTTCAACCGCTTTTTTCGACGGATTCAAAACATATTGGCCATCTTTATAACCGACACGCGCCGCACCAATTGGGCCCGAGAAAGGAACGCCAGATAACGCCAACGCCGCCGAAGACGCAATCATCGCCAAAATGTCAGGCTGGTTTTTTCTGTCATAAGAAAACACTTGGGCGATAACTTGGACTTTGTTTTTAAAGGTTTCTGGGAACAGTGGGCGAATTGGTCGGTCAATCAAACGCGCAATCAAAGTTTCATTTGTGCTGGCCTTGCCTTCGCGGCGGTCGCGCGAACCAGGAATACGACCCGCAGATGCAAATTTTTCCTGGTAATCAACCGTCAATGGGAAAAAGTCTTGTCCTTCGACCGCAGTTTTTTCTGCACACACAGTTGCCAAAACCATCGTGCCACCCATTGTCGCCATAACTGAACCGTTTGCCTGTTTCGCATAACGACCTGTTTCAAGGCGCAATTTATCATCACCATATTCAATTTCAACCGCAACCGGGTTGTTTAAAAGTTTTTCAGTTGTTTTGGCATTTTTGCCATCTTTGTTTATTAAACCAAATAACATATTTTTCCTCCGTTTTTCTTGGTTTTGTTATACTAACTGCGACACGAAGAAAAATTATTCGTTATTGTGCTCGGGTTTCACAAACACAAGAAGGAACAATCTCTTCTTTGTCGCCGCCGCATTATACGACATATTTGGACTTTTGCAAACAATTTATACGCAACAGAAAACTAAGGCCGACAAACGCCGGCCAAAATTTTATTTACGCAGCCCCAATTTTTTAATCAGTTCTTCGTATTCAGCCGCATTGCGTTTTTTGATATACATCAGCAACTTTTTGCGATGATTGACCATTTTCAACAAACCACGTTTAGAATGTTCGTCTTTGTGGTTGTTTTTCATATGTTCTGTCAAATTACGGATGCGTTCAGTCAAAACCGCAACCTGGGATTCAACAGAACCACCGTTGTCCTTATCACTCGCCTTAAAAGCGTTGATGATTTCAGTCTTTTTTGCTTTTGTAATGGACATTATGTTTTCCTTATGTTTTTTATATTGTTCTTTTTGGACGCAAGACATCACCCGAAACCACACCAATTCCAACAAATTCCTTGCCAGAATAAACGCGGTAAGTGCCATCTGCGCCACGCCAATCGACAAAGCCGCCATTCTTGTACAGTCCGACCACTTTATCAGGCAAATCCAGAACCGGAATGCCCCCCAGTCCCGAATCGACCGATGCCAAATATCTTTGGACATCGTCGCCATTATTAACCAGATTTTCTAAAAAATCAAGTTTAACTGCGTTTTCTAAATCAAAGCAGCCTGTGCGCGTACGCCTTATCATATCAACGGTTGCAATCGTTCCACAGGCGCGCGCGATATCGCGCGCCAAACTTCTTACATAGGTTCCAGGCGCGCAAACAACCCGAAACTGCCAAGATTTTTCTTTTAACCCCAAAAATTCCAATTCATATATTTCGATTGGGCGCGGTGCAATTTCTGGGGTGCGACCTGTACGTGCCAATTCATATGCACGTCGCCCATTTATGTGAACCGCACTAAACGCCGGCGGCACCTGCATAATTTTTCCAACAAAACGCGGCAAAACAGATTTAACCACATCTTCTGATGGAATAATGTCGTTGCGCGCGATAATGTTTCCAGTTATATCTAAACTGTCTGTTTCAAAACCGAATTGCAACGAAAACAAATATTCTTTGATGCGCGGGCAAAACTCTTCTATAAAAGGAATCATCTTTGTTGCATTTCCAATCGCGATGGGCAAAACACCAGTCGCCATCGGGTCCAGCGTTCCAATATGACCATTCTTTTTTGTGCCGAAAATTCGTGCCACGCGCGCGGCGGCGCTTTTAGAGAATACGCCCGATGCTTTATCAAGAATTATCCAACCGTCCATAATTTTACCCAAATAAAGATAACTGTGATTTTTTTGCATCCGGAGATTCAAGACGCGATTTTTGTACAGTATTTGGAATTTTTGCATTCGCTTCGATTGAAACATTTGTCACTTCCAATGATGCCAAAACGGACTCTGCTCGGGCGACAACAGAATCGGGCATACCCGCCATACGCGCAACATGTATTCCATAAGAACGATTTGCAACACCGGGGATAATGCGATGCATAAACACAATTTCGTTATTATGCTCACGCACATCAATCGTTAAACAGGTCACGTTTTCAAGATTGCCGCCTTGGCCTGCAACCAACCCCGTCAATTCGTGATAATGCGTTGCAAACAATGTTCTTGCGCGCAATTTATTCAAATGTTCCAAAACCGCCTGGGCAATTGCCATTCCGTCATAGGTTGCCGTTCCGCGTCCAATTTCATCAAAGATTATAAATGAACGCGGGGTTGCCCTGCGCAAAATGTTTGCGGTTTCCGCCATTTCTACCATAAAGGTTGACTGACCCGCGGCCAAGTTATCAGATGCGCCAACACGACTAAACAACTGGTCACAGATACCAATCTTGGCATATTCCGCCGGCACAAAAGACCCAAGGTGCGCAAGCACCACAAGCAATGCATTCTGACGCAGATAGGTTGACTTACCCGCCATATTCGGGCCGGTTAGTAATGCCACAGGGCATTTTGTTAAATCGCAATCATTTTTAACAAAGTTGTCACCGTGTTCACGCAACGCTGCCTCTATCACAGGATGCCGACAGCCGCGTACTTCAAATTCATTTGACTCTGTTATTTCTGGTCGTACCCAATCCATATGCACCGCGCACGTTGCAAGCCCGCACCACACATCTAAATCGGCAAGTGCGTCGGCTGCAAATAAAATATCATCAGATGCGCCGCGTATTTGTTCGATAAGGCGTTCTATGATATTTGCTTCTATTGCCGCCGCTTTGTCAGACGCAGAACGAATATCATTATCCAATTCAATCAGACGCGCCGTTGTGAATCGCATATTCCCCGCCAAAGTTTGACGATGTATAAAACCAGATTCTGGTTGTAAAAGTGCATCTGAGCGCGCGGATGGAACTTCTATAAAATACCCAAGCATGTTGTTGAATTTGATTTTCAGTGTATTCACACCTGTTTGACTTGCGTATTCGGCCTGCATTGCGGCGACGGCTTCTTTGCCACCGTGTGAAAGACCGCGCATATTGTCAAGGCCCGCATCAAAGCCATCGCGAATAACACCACCATCACGGAAAAATGTTGGTAATTCATCAACCAGTGCGTTTTTTAACTGAACCGCCAAATCATCTTTTGTTTTTATTTGCGCCAAATATGTGGCAAGCCCAGCATCCAGATGTGTTGCCATCATTTTAATATTGGGCAGCGCAATTAAAAATTCACAAACACTGCGCATATCGCGCGGCATACCGCGACCAGACAGCAAGCGCGCCACACTGCGCCCTGTGTCAGGCACGCGCGAAAGCGCATCCGCGACCATAGTCCTTATATCATTGTTATGCGCCATATGTGCAATATGATCTTGACGCAGTCTAATTTCAGTTATATTTCCAGAAAGTGCGCGTAAATATGAACGGAGTTTTCGCGCCCCCGCCGCAGTTTTGGTATAATCGATAACGTCCAGCAAACACCGCCCGCCTTCATTTATAGGCGCATCTATTTCCAAACTTTTCCAAGTGGCAGAATCTATCAACAGTTGTGCGCCAGAACTAAACTGATACGGTGCGCGGAATGTAAGTGCCGCACCGCGTTGCGTGTTAAACAAATACGCGGCCAGCAACCCAATCGCAGAATTTTTTAATTCTTTATCGGCCGCGCCAAACACGCAAGAAATAATCGTGTCTATATCTGCGCGGCGATATATCTTGTCAAACACTGGTGTTGATTTAAACATATCGCGCACAGATAAAATATTTTTGTTTTCTGCATCGGTCGATGGATATATAACTTCGGCCGGCGCAATTCGTACCAAGTCATCAATAATATTATTTGTACGACCAACAAAAAATTCACCAGTCGAAATATCACAACCTGCAAAATCAAATTCATTTGCATTTGTTCCAATAACCGCAACCAAAAAGTTCGAACTTTTTGGCGACAGCAAATTTTCATCGGTCAATGTTCCAGATGTCAAGACGCGTGTGATTTTGCGTTCTATATATTTGTGTCCGCGTTCTTTGGCCTGGGCAGGGGTTTCCATTTGTTCTACCAACGCCAGTTTATAGCCCATACGCACCAGGCGACCAAAATAATTTTCCGATGCATGCCATGGAATGCCGCACATTGGAATGTTTTCGCCATCGCCGTCTGTGCCACGCGCAGTCAGGACCAGCCCCAGTTTTTCACTGATGATGGCGGCATCTTCAAAAAAAGATTCGTAAAAATCGCCAAGCCTAAACATCAGCAATGCATCGGGATTTTCATTTTTGAAATCCACATATTGCTGCATAACGGGCGAAAGTTTGCTTTTTTCTGCCATAATCTTATGCGTTTGGTGTTGTGACCTTTAAGGTTTCAATTTTTAATTCGGCCTCTTTCAATAACTGTTCACAATAGGCCTTTAACTTTATCCCTTGCTCGTACGCGGCAACAGAATCAGCGAGTGGCATTTCGCCAGATTCCATTTTCTTGACCAATTCGGTCAGTTGCTTGTACGCCTCTTCAAACGACAATTTTTCCTGTTCCATATATTATACCTCTTGAATTTCACAAGAAAGATACAAAATAAAAATGCAACATTCCACAAAAAAACACCCGATTGGGTGTTTTGTTTATTATTTTACTGCTTTTGCGGGCGCAATTACTATCGACTTGGTGCGTTCATCGGGTTTAGAACGACTTTCCAATGTGCCCCGTTCACCAACCAATTCGACAACATGCGCAAACAAACCCGGAATCGCATCTTTACCCATGGCCAAAACACGCTTTGACCCATGCGTCATAACCGCGATTTTAACTTTGTTGCCTTCGTCCAAAAATTCGAAAACTTTTTTCAGTTTAATTTGCAAATCATTTTCTTCAATAAAAGGCTTTATCCAAACCTCTTTCATTTCGATGGTCTTTTGCTTTTTCTTGGCTTCGTTTGCACGCTTTTTCTGTTCGTACTTGTATTTACCAAAGTCCATTATCTTTACGATTGGCGGCGTGCCGGCGGCATTCAGTTCCACCAAATCCAATCCGCGGTCAGACGCAATCTGCAACGCCTCGGTCGTTTGCATTACGCCCATATTTTGACCATCTTCGCCAATTACTTGAACCGTTTTCGCGGTTATGCGACCATTTGTACGCGGTCCCATATCGCGGCGGTTATCACGATTATTTTGGTTTTTAATTGTAAACTCCTTTTATTGATATGCGTGGATTATTAAATATTTTTACAGACTTTTCAACAAGTTTTGAATGTTTTGCAAAACTGTCCAAACGGCGGCTTTGGCGGCGGGCTTTAATATCAAATAATTTGGATGATATATCGAAAACGCGTGCGCGCCATTCGGCAAAGTTTTTTCCGCGCCATGGGCATGCATCAAATCTGTGTCACAGATTTCCGCCGCCGCGACAGTGCCCAGTGTTATTATTACGCGCGGTTCGGTCAGTTCGATAAACCGGTCCAAAAACGGACGCGACAAATCAAGTTCGCTGCGATTCGGTGTGCGGCCACCCGGGGTTCGCCAAAACACAATCGGACTGATATGCACATTTTCACGTGACATACCAATAGCAGCAAGCATTTTATTCAACAGTTCGCCCGCCCTGCCTGATAAAATATTGCCAGATGCGTCATCTTCACTGGACGGAATATCTGTTATTATCATTACGCCATTTGGATTTTCTGCCACGTGTGGTAAAACAACATTTGTGACCCCAGAACGTAATGGGTGGTTAAATTCAGAAATCATTCGGGCCAAAGCGTCGGCTGTCATAGGCCGCATCGCACACGCACGCGCAGTGTCAACTGATACAGGCGCCACAGGTGCTATTGGTGGCACAATCGTGGAAACAATGCGCGTTCTTGCAGGTACAGTCGGTGCGACCACGTCAGATAAAAAACCTATCGCTGTATCAGCCAATTCCCATTTAACGCCCGCCGCAGACAAATCTTTTAACATTTCGTTCATAATTAAATTACCTTATTCGTTTTGCCTTGATTTATTTTTAATTTTGTTATACACTATAACAAGAGCAACAGAAACTCAAGGGAGTATTTTCATGAAAATAAAAAACTTTGCTTTATTGGCGGGCGCGGCCGGTGTGCTGGCGGCTTGCGGTGGTTCTAACATCGTTGAACCAGAAGACTTGAACAACCAACGTGTATTCTTTGCGTTTAACTCGGCGGAAATTTCCGATGCGGCGCACGATAACCTGTTGGGTCAGGCGTTGTATATGAAATCACACGAAGATGTGAAGGTTCAAATTGCAGGCAACTGCGACGAACGTGGTTCAACTGAATACAACTTGGCATTGGGTGCACGTCGTGCAAATGCGGCCAAGAAAGTTTTGGTTAACGACGGTATTAATCCGAAACGTATTTCCACCATTTCTTATGGTAAAGAACGCCCATTGGTCAAAGGTACAGGCGAAAGCGTTTGGAAATATAACCGTAATGCAACAACGACAGTTAAATAAAAAATGCCCTTCGGGGCATTTTTTTAGTGGTTAGTGTTTAGTAAAACGGCGCGTTGCGCCGTTTTTAATTGTTTGTTCTATATAATTTCAAAGCAAAAATAAAATTCCAGACGTCCACACTAACCACTAGCCACCCGTCGCGGCACGCCGCGTCGCGGTCGTGACGGACTAACACTAACTACTATCTCAATTCAAATTTGTTAAAAACATTGGCAAGACCGTTTCTTCTTCTTCGGTGTTTTCGGTATTGTCTGTCGTTTCGGGCGATTCAGGCGCGCCAGCGGTCGTGTCGGTCTTTTTAGTTTTATCGGACGGGCCGCGTGAAGAATCTATTTTACCCTGTTCTTCGTTGACTATGCGACCATAATGTTCCGCCGTTTGCAACAGACGTTCGCGTTCAATTTCGTCGGTTGCTTGGCGCGCTTGGTCAATATACTGTTTTCTTTTCTGGCGCCATTTATGACAACGTTGTATCATAACAGTAATCTGGCTTTGATTTTTTTTATTCATCATTTTGTTTTCTTTGTGTTGGAAATAATGTCTGGACAACCGTGTCCAAATCTAAACGTATTGATGTTAAAACATCTTAAAACTAATTGCAATATTTTTTTTCTGTTGCTATGCTTGAACCCATAGGGTGGGGTTAGTTTGCATTTTGAACGTGGAAATTTTTTGCTTCAATCTTTGCTGGCATTGACGCTGGTCTTTCTCTTTATACCCTTTTTTGCAAATAGATTGGCATCGCGCAATATTGATGCCCAGATGTATTCCGCTACACATCAGGTTGAAACCGCCCAGATTGCCGCAAAATTGTTTATTCAAGAAAATGCGAACTTTTTGCCTTATGCACAAACGCGTATTAGTGGGAATGATTTTGTAGATAAACTGGAACCGTATGGATTGCCTTTGGGCTTTATACCGCGTACCGCCTTGGGTCAAGATATGGCATTGTATGTTATCAAGGACGAAAATGGTGTTTCGGCGTTTTTGCGCCTGTCTGGTGGAAAACTTAATACATTGCAACGTGCAGAGTTGGCGCGACGCATAGGCTTTTTCGCAGCATACGATTCGATAAACGGCGATGGCGATATTGATGTTGGTGTGCAACTTGGGGAAACATATTCTGACATTGTCCGCAGAAACGAAGTAAATTATTCTATGACAGGTTTTTTGAGTGATTTAGATATGGGGAATTTCAAACTGGATAATGTTGCAAATATTTTTGCGAATCGCCTTGCGTCTGATACAGGCGAAGTGACAACTTTATCGATAGTCGGCAGCGAAGCAGGTCGCAAAGAACGCAGCAAGATAACAACAATAAACGCGAACAAGGCGGTTTTTCAGTCCAAAGGTGGTGAAGCGGCTCTTTCTTTGACGCGCGGCACGTTAAATGTAGATACAATCGTTGGTCAGACAATTTCAAAATTTGGTGATACGGGCAACATTACGGTCCAAGATGCCGCAGTCGATAGTTTTGATATATCTGTGGGACGCAGTGGTTTTTCGGGGCCAGCAAAGTGGAATGTCGGTTCTGATTTGGTGACAAGTCGAATTAGTTTCAGTACAGAACGACTTGATGTTTCGTCTTTTATCAATGTCACACGCGGTCAAGATGTTTATATTGATTATGACACTTTGTCTTACAGCAGTTCCAGTGGCATAGATACAAACACTATCAACACGTCGCACATAACATTGCGCGACCAAACGTCCAGCAGTCTTGCGCGCGGTGGCGATGGCGCGGTTATATTAGATATCAGACCTGCGGGTACTTCAATTTTGCCGGATGCCTTGGTCGGCAATATAAATAATGATAGTTTTGCAATACTTGCGAATCCCACCAAGGACGACGATACTGTGACAACCTGTAATTCTGTTATATCTTCGCTTGGTGGGGTATATAATTCAAAATCATTGGCGCAATATATAATTTGCCAGTATGTTTTTTGGCAACGTTTGGAACACAGAATAAATATAAAACAATGTTTAATGGAGGGTGGCAGTGAGTGCAGATAAATGGCGAATCTTTTCGCGTGTTTCATCGCATAATGTTGTTGCCCAGCGTGGCGGCGGATTGGTAGAGGTTTTATTGGCGATGGTAATTATTGCTGTCGCTGCACCGTTCACATATTCTATGATTTCAGATACTACGCATATGATACACGATATGGCGGTGGCGAATGATATTTTAAGTCTGCGCGATGGTGTGTTGAACTTTGTTCGTATCAATCAAGACTTGTGGCCGGATGTTGCCCAAATAAAGATGTCACCCGAAGAACTGGCAGAATTTTCCGAAGGCATATCTTCTGGCTTTATTGATAAATATTCTTATAAAAGCGGAACAGTTATTGATGTGTATCTGGCATTTGATTTGCAAACCAGTCCGCGTCGCGCCGCCCGTATCGCGGCCAATGTTGGCGCAGATGCGGCAATCGTTGGTACAGATGGAATTGCCTATGGAGACACTTGGGCGGTCACATCGCCTGATTTCAAATTTGGCACATTGGTTTATAAAATAACTCGAAATTTAACAGACTTTGATACATCGCGTTTTTTGCATCGTGGTTCTTCGGGGCAAGAAAATCTGAATGTTATGGAACGTGATTTAAATATGGGCGGCAATGATATCTACAATGTTGGCGAAGTTGTTGCGGATTCTGTGCGTGTAAGAAATTTGGACGCAACATTTGTAAAGGTCGAAACAATCGATGCAAGAAATGTGTATTTTTCATCCGGGGCGAATATGAATGGTGACAATGTTAAAATTAACAGTTTGCGCGTTTCAGGCGATATAAACGGTTTTAGAAATATCGAGGCACAAAAATTAAATGGCTCTTCATTTACGGTAAATGGACGAATAATTGCTGATAATGCAACAATAAACGAATCTGTAAATATTGGTCGAAATTTGAACATCAAATCCACCAGTTTAAAAACAATAAGTGGTTTTACTGGAATGACGGTTGGGTCTGTTTATGCGCCGTATATATCTACCACCGAAATAACTTTTTACGATAATTTTGGTTTGACGGTATCGGGTGAATTACTAATGTCATCAAATGCGCCAATAAAAATAGGTTCGTGGGTGTTTCCATCAAAAGAACCGCCATCTTTTGCCGCACTAAATTTGGCGCGTGCACCAATGCCAACTTTACCAAACAAAGACGAATTCAAAGAAATAATGCAAAGTGATTGGAAAACAAAATGAAATTTAAAACAAAAATTTTCGCCGAAAAGAATGTAAAGCGCGGAACTGTGCTGATAGAATTTCTTTTGACTATCGCTTTGGCGGCCAGCCTTATGCCGTTTATATATGGTTTTCAAATGCGTGCCATTTCGCGTGCCGAAAATGTTCGTGTCGCGCGTGAAATGCAAAAAATCCAAAGTGTTTTTGAACACTATATCGTACAAAATAAAGATAAGTTTTTAACCACCGTGGGGCGCACGATTATTCGTGTGAATTTGCCAGAGTTGATAGATTATGGTTTAGATGAAAATTTTGTATCCGCAACCGCGGACAAATATCAATTACGCATATTAAAATCAAGCGACACAACAGGCCAGGCAACGTTGCAGGGCGCAATAGTATTAAACAATCCTGAAATAACACCTCTGCGCACCCGCGAAATAGTATCAATGGGTGATGATAAAATTGGCTTTATTGATGGTACGCGGGCATACGGGGGCTTTGGTACTTGGCGTGCAAATACCGCAGATTTTGGTTTGGATGCATCATCTGGTATAATTCAAATGACATCGATAAATCGTGATAATTCTTTGTATTTGTGGCGCGTGCCAAGTGAAAATCCAAATGATGCAACAATGATGACGGCATTAAATTTGGGCGCGCGCGATATAAAAAATATTTCTTTTGTAAATGCCAGCGGGTTTTCTTTGCAGGAAACTTACGAAGCCGAAAAGGTTGTTGTAAATGATTTGATATTTAGAAACAGAACGGCGATAGATTCCGAATTCAAAGCCATTGGCGGACTGGTTTCTGGGACGTTATCTGGGGATTCAAAAAATATATCTGTTGGTGGCACATTTAATCTTGGAGATTTGGCCAAGGTGTCTTCGTTCACTGCTGATAATTTATGGACGAACACATTGACGGTTTCTGGGCTTTCCACGCCGTCGGGCGAAATTTCAACATTGCGTGCCGCAGGCGCATTAGATATGACCGAAGGACGTGTAAATGCATTGTATGTGACGGTCGGCTTCACAGGTTCGATAACATCGCGTCTTGGGGTCAAGGACAAGATAATTGATTCTGTTGATCCTAATTTTTATTGGGATGCCCAGTCACGAACGGCGAATCTGGTCGATATAAATTCGCCAACTTTATCAGATATGGCGATTAAGGTTGTGCGTCGTGAATCTGTGTCTGGAACAATTGCGTCGCGCGTGTTTTCCGGGGTGTCGGTGAACAAGAATGCAACGATGGGCGACTATATGAATGCGATAAATGAAATAGGAAACAATGTTCGGGCGAAATATCGTCTGTTGAATTTGAAATAATTTGTGGTATATGTATTACAAAAGGTGGCGTAAATGAAAGTTAAATGCGAAGTTTGTAAAACAGAATATTCTTTGCCGAATGCCCCAACTGGGGCGGTTCGTTGCGCGGTCTGTGGCAATGTTTGGCGAATTCAGTCTGGGTCGCATCGTACAGGTTTGATGGTGTTTTTTGCATCTTTGTGCGCTTTGCTTGCGGCGACGATTTTTGCGGTTGCGGTTATTGTTTCGTCGCGTCGCGATAATCCAGAAAAACGTCCACTGGTCGCAAGCATTGAAAAGGTTGAAAGGGTGACGGACTCTGATGGTGTTGCACGTATTCGCGTAAATGGAACGGTTGTAAATCGTTCAGATGATATTTATGGATTGCCAGATTTGATAATCGTTTTACACGATGAAAGCGGCACACCAGTTTCGCGTCAGCGTTTTATGCCGTCCGCGACATTGCTTGATGCGGGGCAATCTGTTCGTTTTTCGCATGAACTTGCCGGTGACGCGGCGGCGATTAAAAAAGTTTCTGTTGAATTACTGGACGTAGATACAGGGGGAAAGAAATGAAGAAATTATTGATTGCTTTTTTGTTTTGCGTACCGATGATTGCGATGGCAACTGATACGCCGCCGACACCGACACCACCAACGCCGCCCCAGCCTGTGCCGACCCCGCGCGTAAGTATTTTTTCAACTACGACAGATTGGGCGGCTTTGACTGGACTGCCGCTGCGCCAGTTTGTTGGAAAGTTCAGCTGGAATAACAAAGATGTTTCGCGTGGACTGGAAATGTATTATTTGGACGCGTTTCCGTGCTATGGCGAAGCAGACAGTGTTCGCGTTTGGCTTGGCCCGAATAAACAGTCAGATGGCACATTGCGCCTGGTATGCGTGCATGCCCCAAAGGTCATTAGTTTCACTTGGCGCAACGCCACGCGAGAGGCAGACCAAGGTATTAGCACTGGTATTTTGAATTGTCCTGTGACCGGCGAGTATGAGTTGAACATAGATATTTCAAAATGTACGCGCGGTCCAGAATGGAAGGAATACAAATAATATGCCTGAATTGACGCGCGAATTTGTTGTCGATAGTGATGCGGCGGGGACGCGCCTTGATAAATTCTTGGTCGGCGCATTGCCTGAATTTTCACGTAGCGAGATTCAGCGTTTTTCCGTCACGCGCAATGGCGGCGCGGTAAAGTTTTCAGAAAAAACCAAGGCGGGCGATAAAATTATCGTGAACATTCCACCGCGCGAAACAGATGTTGCGGCCGATAATGTTTCGAACGAACTGGATTTAGAGATTTTATATCAAGACGATGACATTATCGTAGTGAACAAGCCGCGTGGTGTGGTGATGTACCCGTCTGCGGGCAATAAAACAGGGACACTGGTGCAAAATGTTTTGTCTGTGACACATCTGTCTGCGCTTGGGGGCGCGACGCGACCCGGGGTTGTGCATCGGTTGGATAAAGATACCAGTGGCGTTGTGGTTTTCGCAAAATCTGATGCGGCATATCGCGGGTTGGTAAAGATATTTTCTACTCACGATTTAACGCGGCGATATATTGCGTTTGTTTGGGGCGTGCCAAATTGGACTGGCGCAGATATAACGGGCAACATTGCGCGTTCATCACGAAATCGCCAGAAAATGACAATGGTAAAGTCTGGGGGAAAGCCTGCACATACATCGGTTGAGGTTTTGAACGCTTGGCCGCGCGCGGGCGTGTCAGAGTTTCGTTGTACCTTGTTAACCGGTCGCACACATCAAATCAGGGTTCATTTGTCGTCACATGGTTTTCCGGTTTTATGTGACCCGGTGTATGGTCGTGCGGGGGTGCGTCTGGGGTCTGTGCGTGATGGTGATTTGCTGGAATTTTTGCGGACGCATTCTGGGCAAATGTTGCACGCCCAGGTTTTAGAGTTTGCGCATCCGATAACTGGTGAAAAAATGCGTTTTAAAACACCACTGCCCGATGATATGTTAGAATTGCGTGAAATACTGGAAGAGTGTTAGTTGCTAATACTAACCACTTTTCCCTTTTCTTTTTCCCAATGCTGTGATATAATAAATTGATATTAAAAGAGGATAGGGAATGAACATTCTTTCAAAATCTGTTGGTTTTATGGCTGTTTTCTGCGCTTGCGGCGTGGCAAATGCGGCGCTCCGTGCGGGGGGGGCATCGGGTTCCACGACGACCAGTCGTGTGTCGGTTGCGACGACACCTGGTGCGGTGACTGCGGTTGCGGCGCGACGTATTCCAACGATGACATTACCGACATCGTCTTCGACTGCGACAACGACGACCGCGGCATTGATGGCCCAGAAAGAATGTGTCGATTCTTATACCGAATGCATTAGGGGTGCAGACGCGTGTGGTTCCGACTTTGAAGAATGCACAACGAACGAATTATTCTATGCGCAAATGCCAAAGTGCAACAGCGTTTTGATGCAGTGTGCATCGGCGGGTGTTAGTGCATTGTTTGGCACATCCAGTATGACCGCTTTGACGGTTCAAAATGCGGATTCGTATCCGGCGGCGGGCAGTATGATTGGTCAATATATCGAGGCCAGTGCAATATCAAACCGTCTTGATACTGGTAAATGCATCCAAAAATATACAAGTTGCTTACATAAAGACGACGTTTGCGGTGAAGATTTTGAACTTTGCACCAGTTCGACCGAATTTAAAAAGCAAAAAGTTTTCTGCGAATCGACACTTGCGCGGTGCCAGGACGAAGGAAAAACAGAGCTTTTTGGTTCAACAGATACTACAAATTATGCCGCGGGCAGTCGGCTTGACATAATGATAACCGAAGGCGCAGATTTGGCGGCGGCGAATGCGGTTTCTACGTGCTATAAGGTTGCAGATAATTGCATCTTGTCCACTTGCACTGCAAATCCGTTTCAATGCATCGCCGGCACGAATAAATATTTGATGGAGTTGGCATCAGAAGACGGCGATAAAGGCGCACAAAATCAATCGTTCGCGTCCTCCGATTTGGTGACCAACAAAGAAATAATGACACATATGCGCAATGCGTGCTTTGATACGATTGGTGGCAACAAGTTTTGCTATATGACTGTGAATGGTGGCAAGGCACCAACGGCATCCCAGTTGCGCGACCAAGATAATCGTGATGATGTGTTTCAGACTATTTACACTTTGCGTAAAAATGCGGTTGCCGATAAATTGGCGGATTTGCGCGACAAATTCGATAAACAGGCCAAAGATAAATGCCGGCAAACGATTGCAAACTGTGTAGTTCGCACCTGTGGTGACGGCAGTGGCCCCGCCTGTTATGAATTGGCGTTTAAAACAAGCAATGTTTTATCTGTAAATAACCCAAGGACGCGCCCGATTATCAAGGCCGGCTGTGAATTGATTGTAAATGCCGATACGAATTGTCAGTATGCGGCGGCATCGGTCAAATCTGGGTATGATTATGTCTATGCCTATGACTATAACGGCAATGGCACATTTGATTACCTGTTCCCTGAAAGGACACTGCGTGATGATACAAACGACCCGATAAATGTTGTTGCGGCATTGAATCAATCTCTGCAAGAAAATTACAGCACCGCGGCAATCAACGATTTGGGCAAGCGTTGCAAAAAGACTGTTGAATCCTGTATCAGAAATATGTGCGGTACGGACTTTGCAAAGTGCTATCGCAACAGAAGCGATATTATGGGGGATACGTACAGTGTGACATCATCTGGCACCGAAAGCACCAATACGCAAGGTACTTGGAACAAGAATTTTATGAACAGTATGAACAAAGTCAGTGGTATTTTGGACTTTACGATTATTCGTGGTCTTTGCGCCAGTGCGGTAAAAGATTCCAAGGATTGTGAAGAACACTTGCAGATTCAAGTAGTAAAGATGGGCAGTTAAAAAAAGGGTTCATTTTTGTGACAGGCGAACGCGGAAATAAAAAAATAACGAAGGAAAAATAAAATGAAAAAGTTATCTGTATCTCTGTTGACTGTAATGTGCGTGTTTGGCGCGTTTGCGGCGGCGCAAAACGACCCAAACGCTCCGATAACTGGCTGGGGTACGCATCGTTCTGTTGCTGACGCGTGGGGCAAGACCGCAACCTATACATCGAACGAAATTGAATTCAAAGATGAATTTATAGAAACAGGTTTTTGCATAAGCACGACCAGCGACACTTGTAGAACCCAACCGCATCAGGAATGTGGTTATATGGATTCCAACGGCTGTAAATATGACGAAGAAGAAATTGTGACCCGCAAAGATTATCAGTTAAGTTTGGCAACCGATACTTTGTTTACCCAAGTTTTGGGCGATTTGGAACGCGAAGCCCAGGCGCAGTACAACGCGAAACTGACCGAAGAACAAAATATGTGTGTCGCGGCAAACAGCGGTGGCATTATGGGCCGCAATGATATGACCGGCACATATCGTTGGGTAAAATTGACAAGTCGCAAGATTCCAAAAGAATATGCAACGGCGGGATTAAAGACAAAACAGATTACGCCCAGTAATGACCTGTATGGCTCTTTCTGTGCGGCGCGTGTGACGATTCAATCGGACGATACGGATATTCAGGCTTGGCTGAACAGTGGTCGTGATTGGGCGACGGTGTATTTCGCGGTCGGCGATGTATTCACATGTGGTTCTTGGATTCCACAGAGCGAGTTAGAAGACATTGCAACCAAAGTGGCCGAGAAAAAAATGAAAGCCCAAGGCAAAGATAGTTTAGTCACTGGTGCGGGAACTGGTAAATTGACCACAAATCAAAAATGGTGGTTGGCGGGTGCAACGATTTTAAGCGCCGGCGCCGGTGGTTGGGGTATGGATGCACTGCAAACCGGTACAAACTTTGGCAAGTTACTGGGAACGAAAGATCGTGAGAGTACCCTAGACGTTGATGACAAGGCCACAGTTATGGCTAGTTTGGATTTGGCAGAGGACGTATTTCGTGATAGAACTAGTGGTTGCAAGGGCAGTTCAACAAGTCCAGCCAAGAAAGTCTCCAGGACTATTGATGACAGCGATAAATATATATCAGGGGTTGGCTACTTGTACACCTGGAAGGCAGGTAGTGAAGGCACACATAGCTGTATAGAATTGCATAATTATATTACAAAATTGCGGGACGCATTAAATGTCGATTCAAATGGTTTGGACAAGGGCGATGGTTTTGGACGTCGTGCGGTATTGGATACTGTTGCGGCGGCAGGAACTGGTATTGCTGGGTTCCTTGCAACGCGTGAAACAATGAAGGATACCAACAAGCGCGAATATGACGAAGCAACCCAGGCGGCGATAAATGAATTTATGTCGAACGTGGGCAGTCATATATTCTGCTTTATCGGTTCCGAAGAGGCCGGTACCTTCGGTGATGTCGTAGAAGTTAGTATGGAATAAAATCCCCTTCGCTGGCGAAGGGGGGGACCGCGGGACGCGGTGGGGTAGTGGTGTCACACGCAGTGTGACAGTGGCGCATGTTATGAAATTACCAATCAATAAATCTTTACGTGGTCGTGCGCGTGAATTGCGCAAGAATTCTACTTTATCTGAAGTACTGTTTTGGAACGCTGTTAAAAATAAACAATTAAATGGTTTAGATTTTGACAGGCAAAAGGTAATAGGAAATTATATCGTTGATTTTTATTGTCCGCAATTGAATATTGTGATAGAAATCGATGGCTGTTCGCATGCAACTAAACAAGAATATGATAAGTCGCGTGATGAATATTTGAAATCTTTGGGGCTGCATATATTGCATGTGTATGATGAAGATGTAAAGCGTGATATGAAAGCAGTGTTGTGTATGGTATCGGTTTTTTGCGAAAAGTATTTGCAGGATAAATAACCCCTACCCCGTCGGGTTTCACCCGCCACCCCTTCCCAGAGGTAAGGGGATTTTTTTATCGGTGCAGAAGAGGCCGGTACCTTTGGCGACGTCGTAGAAGTTAGTATGGAATAAAATCCCCTTCGCTGGCGAAGGGGGGGACCGCGGGACGCGGTGGGGTAGTGGTGTCACACGCAGTGTGACAGTGGC
>JAZRUN010000013.1:0-13483 GCA_045652565.1 Candidatus Enterousia sp.
AAAGGCCCACGATTATTCACACGGACAATGACGGCTTCGCCATTTTCCAGATTCGTGACACGCGCAATCGTCGGCAATGGCAAGGTCTTGCTGGTTGCCAACAACTGGGTTGAATCATAAATTTCGCCATTGCTGGTTTTATTGCCATTCAATTCCATTGGTATTATACCTGCAACACCGGTTTGGTTATATTCCATATCTTCTGCGGGGATGTATTGAACATCTTCGACCTTATAGGCGTTGCCGATATAATAACGTGGCGCCGCCGCCATCAAATATGCGTTGTCATCCTGCGCTTTAACCTCGGTCACCAATGTTTCTTCTGCTAACTTTTCAGAACCATATTCTGATGTGGAACCGCCCATATTCGCGCAGCCCGCAATCAAAGCGGTTAAAACCGACAAAGATACTAATTTTTTCATATTGGAACTCCTTACATTCTATTGTATCTCAATTCTATCACATTTAATGCAAGGTTTCAACTTTATTTTAATATTTTTCGATTTATTATGAACGCGATTGGCAAATAGATGATTCCATAACCCATTATTGCAAACCCAAGCGAGAAAATTCCAGTAATCGGTACAAACCACAGTCCAATTCCCAAAAGTGCGGACAAGGCCCCAAAAACAATCACCGCGCGTCCAGTGCGCCAATCAATATGACTAAGGCCGCATTTGCGACACGCGCGCGCCAATAAATAATTTTTGACATAACCACTTACTACTACACCGATTGGAATTGCTAAATAACCAATGAACCAAAACAAAGACACATACAACAGCGAGGCAATACCAAGTGACACCATACTGGTCCTGACGGGTGTTATAACATCCTGGTTAGCGTACAGGGTTTTGCCGTAAATCTGGCTTACCACCATTGCTGGCAATACAAAAACCTGAATCATTATTGCAAGTGCAACCGCATGCGTTGAATCCGCCGTCCACGCCCCGTATTCAAACAGGTATTTGATAATCGGATGCGCCAACACAAAAAGTCCGGCTACACACGGTAAAATCAACATCATGGACTGACGCATAGATGAATTTTGCTGAATATAAACACTGCGCATATTTTTATCAGCAATCGCATTTGATATAGACGACATCAGCACAGTTCCAACCGCGAGCCCAATCATAGCGAACGGCAACTGAACAATACGATCTGCGTAATACAACCACGAAACCGCACCACTTTCAAAACTTGCCACCAAGGTTCCAAGAATTATTGTTATTTGATAAAAACCATTACCAACAAGACTTACCCCAAAACGTTTAAACATCGTTTTCATCTGTGGCGTCCAACGCGGCAAAATCAAATGCAGGCCAAAATGATGTCTTGCTATTCGTCCCCACAAGACCAGACACTGAATAATCCCCGACAGCACCACCGTGCCGGACATTATGTACAAAACGGTATCAGACGCGCCAAGATGCATAGACCACAGCAATGCAAAAATCAACATTATATTCAACATAACCGGCATAAAGGCCGCAAGTACAAAGCGAGAGAAAGCATTTAACACGGCCGATAAAAATGCGGCCGCACATACAAAAATCACATACACAAACATTATGCGCGAAATCAAAACCGTCATTTCCATCTTGCCAGGAATATCCGCAAACCCAGGTGCTAAGCCCCACACAACCAACGGCATAAAGATTTCAAATAAAATCGTTATCCCAAGCAAAATTACAATCAACCAAGAAAAAACATTTTTTGCAAACGATTCATCTTTTTTGGAATCTGTGTACATAGGGATAAAAATCGCAGACAGCGCACCTTCGCCCAACAAATCGCGGAATAAATTCGGCAATTTAAATGCGGCCAGAAAAATATCAGAAAGTCGCCCTGCCCCCAAAACGCGCGCAATCAACATATCACGAACAAAGCCGAATATACGACTTATGCCCGTCATAAGGCCAACGCCGAAAATATGTTTGCCAATTTTCATAGTTTGGATTATACTCTTTGTAAAACAACAAAATCAAGACAGGAATATAAAGAAATGAAAAAAATTATTTTATATGTTTTTGCGTGCGGGATACTTGCGGGCTGTGGCGGCGAATCCCTGGAAATCAGGCCAACAATTCCAATTTCTGAAATGTATGATGCGGCGTACCAAGAATTTGACAAAGGCAATTATGATACCGCCGCGACAAAATTCGCCGATATTGAAACTGTGCATCCAGCCAGTCCTTGGGTTCCAAATGCTTTAATTATGTCCGCATATTCCCAATATATGGATGATGACTTTGCGGGCGCAATTATAACAACCGATAATTTCTTGCGCTTTCACCCAGGACACAAAGATGTTGCGTACATTCTCTATCTGCGTGGAATGTGTTATTATCGCCAGGTCAGTGATGTTCGCCGCGAACCAGGGATGTCCGTCTATGCATTGCAACAGTTTCAACAACTGGTATCGCGTTTCCCGCGGTCACCGTATGCAGAAAACGCAAAGAATAAAATAAACATTCTTAAAAATTACATTGCTGGCAAAGTCATGTATTCTGCACGCGAAGATATGCGCAAAGAAAACTGGGCCAGCGCAATTACAAAACTGCAATCTATTATCACCGATGCCCAAGAAACAGTTATGCCGGCCGAGGCAATGTATCGCCTGACCCAGGCTTATACTGCGATTGGTTTGCCACAACAGGCGGATGGTTATGCCAAAATGCTGACGCTGAATTTTCCAGACAGTAAATGGGCGAAAAAACTGAACAACAAAGAATAAAATGCGATTACTTACCGATAAAGATATTGCCGATATGATTGGTGCAGAATTTACGCCAGAAACCGACACGCATCGCAAAGTTCGGGCAGAATTGCATTTATCACAACGCATACCAAAACAAACCATCGTTCCAGAGCACGCAACACTTGATTTACATATGCATACGGTTGAACAGGCGTGGAACGAAATTATGGATTTGGCATTATCTGGCACAAAAACTGCCACAATTATCACAGGGGCCAGTGGAATATTAAAAATTAAATTTCAACAATGGGCGCGTGACAGCATACTGACACCGCACATTGTTTCTTGGGCACCGCTAAATAATGGCAGTTTTACAGTTAAATTACGCACTTTGCAAGGTTCTTAACAAATTTTCTATTTCTTGTTTCGTCTTTGGTGTGCAACGTTGTTGTCCCCGTTCAAGAAAACCATTTTGTGGGTCAATAGAGTTATTATCTTTGTCTTTAATCGCATAATGCAAATGCGGTCCAGTGGTGCGACCTGTATTGCCAGTCTTGGCAATTAAACAACCCGTTTCTACTTGGTCATTTACTTTAACCAGAATTTGACTTAGGTGGCAATATACGCTTGAATAGCCAGAACGATGTTTTAATACTATTCCATTACCACAATTATTTCCATCATTGGCATTTAACACGCGAATGACTGTGCCGTCCGCGGGGGCATAGACATCCGTACCTATCTCTGCGATAAAATCTATTGCTTGATGAAAATTCAATTTGTTATTGATTATGCGCCATCCATAACACGAACTGATAAATGTATTTTTTCCCAATGGGTTTCCGTATGGTATATCACGACTTGTAAATTTTGCATTATACTGATTGCAACTGCGTGTGAACGTGCCCACCGAAACAGTGTCAACAGGCGGCACAAGCTCACCATCTGAACTTTCTGTAAATCCGTGTGATTCAACCAAATCTTGTTTTGCAAGGCGGTTCCAGCGTTCCACAGCCGCGATTTCATCTTCCAATTTTGGTGCCGCATAAGCACACCCAGAAACACAATTCCCTTCTTTATCATATACAATTTCAAATGGGACATAACCTTCTTGTCTAAGCCTTAACCGATCAACAAACGATAAATCATCGACGGTTTTTGGGAAAAACGTAGGCTTTAAAAGGCTTGCGTGCGCGACGGCACACAAACCAAACAATGGAAGAAAAATGTATAATTTATTTTGCACTTTCATGCGGTCATTTTACCACATTTAAACCCAAAAATAAATATAATCTTAAACGAAATCAACTATGCCAACGCACCAACCGACATTGTGATACGACGAATGCCACTGCTGATGGATTTTTCTTTGTTTATCTTGGCGCGCAGAATTTCACCTGTATGATTCACATGCGTTCCACCACAAAGTTCGCAAGAAACATCACCCGCAGTTATAACACGAACAACATCGCCGTACTTTTCACCAAACAATGCCATCGCACCACGCTTTTTTGCTTCATCCAGGGGCATTTCTTCGTGTGTGACCCGCATATCAGCGTTTATCCATTCGTTAACCAATTTTTCAACGGAGGCCTTTTCTTCGTCTGTCATTGCGCGACCAAAAGAAAAGTCGAAACGCACAGAATCAGGGCTGACCTTGGAACCGCGTTGTTCAACATCTGTATTTAAAACCCTACGCAGTGCCGCCTGTAATAGATGTGTTGCAGTATGGGCGCGCGCAATCTGGGCACGCACATCCATATTTATAATTGGTGCGACAGTATCGCCCACAGAAATCCGCCCCGCAACCACACCACGATGCAAAACAATGCCATTTGCGCGTGCGGTTTCGGTCACATTTAGTACAGTTTTATCGCCTAGTTTCAGTTCACCAGAATCGCCAACCTGTCCACCTTGGGTGCCATAGAAGTTTGTTTTATCCAATGCCACTTCGACCGCATCGCCATCGTTTGCACTTTCTACAAATTCACCGTCACGCAGAATGGCCAACACGCGCGATTGCAAAGTTTCATTTGGTGCATACTTTGATTTGTCATCGGTATCTGGCACATCTTCGCGCGATTCCCAAAACAGTTTTGTCCCACGTGTATCGGCGCGACTGCGTTCTTTCTGTTCGGCCATAGCCGCCTCGAAACCCGCAACATCAACCGATATATTTTTGTCGCGCAGAATCATTTGCGTTAAATCCAACGGAAATCCATATGTATCAAACAGTTTAAACGCAACACCACCAGGCAAAACATTGTTGTTTAATTTCGGCAGTTCGCTGTCCAGCAATTTCATACCATTGTTCAACATATCTGCAAATGCGTTTTCTTCGTTGGTAATAACCTCTATCACGTGCGATTGATTCTGGGCAAGTTCTGGATATGCCGCCCCCATTTGCTCGACCAACGCAGGATACAGTCGCGAAAGCAGAGCGCCATTATGTCCCAGCATTTGCCCATGTCGCATGGCACGACGCAGGATTCTGCGAATCACATACCCGCGGTCGCTGTTAGATGGAATCACCCCGTCGGCAATTGCAAAGCCAACAGAACGCAAATGATCTGTGATGATTTTAAAACTTGTGACATTTTCAGCGGTTTCGCGCACGCCTGTGACATCACTGACCGCATGTTTTAAATTTACGAACAAATCGGTATCATAGTTATCAACCTTGCCCTGCAACATCGCCGCCCAGCGTTCCAAGCCCGCGCCAGTATCAACATTTTTATTAGGCAACGGTGTTAGATTGCCATTTGCATCGCGATCATACTGCATAAACACATCATTCCAGATTTCAACGAACCGCCCACCATCTTCTTCGGGCGTTCCCGGCATGCCACCTGGAACATTTTCACCAAAATCATAAAATATTTCACTGCATGGACCACACGGACCGGTATCGCCCGCCGACCACCAGTTATCTTTATCAAGACGAATTGCATCTTTACCCGCGACACGTTTCCATATTTCTGTTGCTTCATCATCAGATATATGTGTTGTCACGACCAATTTGCTTGGGTCTATACCTATAACGCGTGTTAATAAATCCCAAGACATTTCTATTGCGCCCTGCTTAAAATAATCACCAAAAGACCAATTTCCAAGCATTTCAAAAAAAGTGTGGTGACGTCCATCAAAGCCAACATCTTCTAAATCGTTATGTTTGCCACCTGCGCGGATACATTTTTGCACATCTGCGATACGTTGATATTTTGGTTCTTCGGTTCCAAGGAATATATTTTTCCATGGCACCATACCCGCCACAGTGAACAACAATGTTGGGTCGTTCGGTATCAGCGATGCCGACGGCACAATCTTATGATCGTGTTCCTTAAAATAACCAAGAAATACTTTTCTTATTTCATCGTATGTCATCTTATTTGTCCCTTGTTTTCTATTTTAATGCAGATTATAGAACTTTATTGTGCCGACGCAACCAGATTTTCCCTAGCCGCCAATTCAAACATCTCACTATACTTTTGTAATATTTTTGCGTTCGACGCAACACCCGCGGCACCGATTTTGATGGCAACATAGTTTGTCCTGTTCATATATATCGGCGCAGTGTACGGGTATTTTGCATGCATAAAGATATTCAATGCCATCCACATTACCGCCCCAGACGGAACCGTTCCAGCGCGTGGGCCGCGCGCCAATTTTTCCATATTCGGCACAAGTGGTTTAATAAATGCGGCAAACTCACCCAAAAACATCGTACGAAGCAAGGGGCCAGCAATATCGAATCGCGGGCCTGTTTGACCGTATGCAGTTCCCGTCACCCAAGAATGCGAAATTTTGAAAATATCTGTCACTTTATCGGTTAAAGTTGTTGCATTTTGCACAACCGCAAATGCATTTTTCGATACATCTGGGATGTCTATATTGATAAGGACATCCGTATCGTTCACAAAAACAAGCCAATCTGAATTTTCAACGTGTTTTGTGACATAGTCAATTATTTCAATACGCGACCATAATTCCCCACGTGGCTCCGAGGCATTTATTATATGGGTCACGCCACGCCAACCTAACTTTTTTATCTCAGAATTATGTAATTTGATGTCTGGGTTATCGTTATATATAACCAATATCGCATCACGTGAAATACCACGCAATGGTGGCACAGAGATACGCAATGCATCTGTATCAAATACAGTGACCGCAACAACCAGATTTTTTTTATCTTTGAACATAATTGGAATATTAAATAAAAGTTTCTAAAATTGCAATTAGTTAGTTATTTGTGATATAATAGCACCAAGCATAGGATTAGAGAATATGAAAAAGTCAATGATTTCGGCGATAATAGTGTTGACCATAATTATATTGATGGCGACTTTTGACCTTTCTTTGGATGGTCGCACACCAACACCGATTCCCGAATCGGTCATTGATACTTCTCTATTTATATGCCCCGCCGTCAGTGGTTTTTGGGAAACGATGTCTGCTGGGTTCGGCGCTTTTAGTCGATATATACTCATAGGATTTTTCTTTGGGGCAATTATTTTGACATTTATGTGGGGCTGGGCACTGTACCAAAACCTGTTAAAAGACGAATTTAAAAAGGATATGTTTTCCAAACCTTGGGGATTTACAAAGTTATTATTTTGGGCGGGGATTATTATTTTACTTGTTATAAATACGCCAAATCATTACAGAAAAGTTCAGGTTTCTGGCCGTCCTGGCGTTTGGGTGCTTTGCGAAAGCACTTCAACAGGCGCAATAGCAGTTCCAGCAGATTCAGTGCACGCAAAATAATTTTTTCATATTTTTATAAATACAACTTGACATAAGTGGCGGAATTCTTTACGATTCGGTTAGGCGTTTCGGGCAATACCCCTGAAAATTGCTTGGTTCGTTGTTTACATCTTGTGTATGTGGCGCGAATCTGGGGTTTGATTTTCAAGGGTATTGCAAAAAACCGAAACGTTGGGACACCTTTAAATAAATTTATATGAAAGGAGAAACAAAATGAACAAACAACAATTGATTGAAGCAATCGCAAACGAAGTAGAAGTGACCAAGGCAACCGCTGCGGCATGCTTGGACGCATTTATCAACACTGTCACTAAAACTCTGAAAAAGAAAGGTGACGTTCGTTTGGTCGGTTTCGGTACATTCACAACTGCAAAACGCAAAGCCACAACTGGCCGCAATCCGCAGACTGGTGCCGCAATCAAGATTCCTGCTTCAACCCAGCCGAAATTTAAACCTGGCAAAGCTTTGAAAGATGCTTTGAATTAATCGATGGTCTAAATTGAAAATGCCCCGCAACGCGGGGCATTTTTTTTACCAATAATTAAACTTTGAGATTGTTAATTGTGTGCGGCACTTTTTTCTTGCAATCTGAATATTTTGATATAGAATACTGTGCGTTGCACCCATAGCTCAACTGGATAAAGCGTCTGACTACGGATCAGAAGACTGAGGGTTCGAATCCTTCTGGGTGCGCCATCTATTTTTAGAACATGTAAAAGCCCCGGATTTTCGGGGCTTTTAAGTTCGGAAGTTTTGCACTGTATATACAATTATGCCACCAACCGCATGGGATTTGAACGCGGTTTAACAACCAATTGAACGTCTAATGCATTCATTATTTTCTGAATCGTGGCATATTCTGCGCGACTATCAGGTTCCAATGCCCGATACAGTCCAGCACGACTCAACCCAGCTTTTTTTGCCAAAGCAGACATGTTACGCGCACGCGCAATGTTTGCCAATGCTATTTTAATATACTTTGGATCGCCTTCGGCTAATTCAGCAGAAAGGTATGCCGCGATTGCTTCTTCGCTATCCAAATATTCTGCAACATCAAAATTAGTAACATTTGCCTTTGCCATATCTATACCTCCTTTGCTAATTGTTTTGCTTTTGTTATATCACTTTTTTGTGATGATTTATCACCAGCACATAAAAGTATTATTATTTCTTCGCCACGTGTCACATAATAAATTCTGTATCCAGGACGATGAAATATTCTTAACTCAAAGACACCATCACCAACAGATTTACTATCACCAATATTACCTTCGGCAACACGGGTCAATCTCATAAAGACCGCTGTTCGAACATCAACAGTTTGTTTCTTTAACCATTTACTGAACACTTCATGTTGTTGCAATATCATAGTTTACCTTCTTTGTATGTTTATATTGTATACGATTGTATACACTTTGTCAAGCAAAAATATAATATTTTTTATAACGATTTTTTACTACTTGTATAGAAAAACTATGCAACCATGGGCAACGCCCAGTTCCAATTTGCCGCAGAATTCTGCACTTTTTCGCGATACACGGTTCGGAAATCGTCCGCTAGGGCGCGCCAGGATAAAAATAAAAACGCGGTTTTACACCGTGTTTTTATTTTTACCATTGGTTCAATGGGGATACGAACCCGACAAGAGTGTTCGAACCGCAGGCGAGAGGCAGACGGAAGTATGCCGATGAGCGAAGCGAACGAACCAAGGTGGCGAAGCAATCCTTCTGGGTGCGAAATAGAGATTTTTTTGATTTTATTTATTGTATATCAAGGGGAATGAATGGGGGCGCCAGAAATTTAAAACACGACCTTAGTGTCGTTTGTTTGCATTTATAGGATTTTCGTGGTATAATTTATGATGAAAAAAGGAGCATTTATGTCGAACAACCAATATATGGATATAAATCAGTTTTTGGACACTTATTTTAATGCAATCACCGACAATAAAAAACATCGCGTTTTTGTAAATTTTGTGCAAGGTTTATTAAACAACAACAGCCCAGAATATCAGCAAAGATGGCTGTTTGATATGCAGGATAGTTTATCAGCAAATGATAAGGCATTATTTAATCAATATATTGCCGCCATGCAAGATAATTCGCCGGCAGCAAAAGATTTTATGAATATGGTGCAAGTGTTTACTTTCTTTAATTCGTCGGCGGCACAAGATACACGCCAAGACAGGGAAACCAAGGCAAAAGTCATAATAGATGCGGTACAAAATGGCGCCATTAAAAATCCGCTGTATTCTTATAAACTGTTAAAACAAATACCAGAATATGCATTATCAAAAGAAACAGATAAAGCACGTTGGCTCGCCCTGACCAAGAATCCGTATGCGACGGCCTATGACGCAGCGAACTATGCAAAATATACAAAATCACCAGAAGAAATTTTTAAGTTGATTGATGATTTTAAAATAAAAACAGAAAACGCTTTGGAGCCAGAACTGGCCAAAGATATCAAAAATGCCGATAACATCAAAGAAATATTGGACAACAACTACGGTGGACTGGGCAATATGTTTGGAGTGTTGCATGATTTAACCATTGGCAATGCAGAACAATTTAACAAAATGAAAACCTTGGCACATACAATAGACGAAGAATTTAATTTGCACAATATATTGGAATTGAAATCGGGCAATTATATTAAACAATATAAAGAATCCGCGGAAATGCAACTGGCGCAAATAAAACCAGAAATGGAGAAAGCAAAACAACAACTGGTCAATGCACAGGACAGCGAACATCAGTTAAATTTGGCACTTGAAAGCGCGCAATTAGAAATTCAAAAACTGCAAGAACAATTAAAGCAAAAAGATAAAGAAATTTATAACACAGAAACCAAATATAATATACTGAAAGGTCAAATAAACCTCTATCTGCGTGATGCGAATGAACGCGCGAACGGTAATATGTTTAACAAAGGTAAAGATTTGGCCGAGATGTTAAAAAAATTGCAACAGGAAATCAACAAATAAAAATGCCCGTTTGGGCATTTTTTATTTGTTCTTACCAGTTTTCTTTGCGGGCTTTTTATTTTCCGTTGGTTTTGATTCCTTTTCTGTTGTCTTAACAGTTTCTGTTTCGGGTGCAGCCGACTTTTGTTCCGTTGCCACCTGGGGCGCCGTTTGTTCAAGCGATGTTTGTTCTGGTTCCGCCACAGCAGGTGTTGGTTCGCCAGCAAGTTCGTCCGCCGCCAATTCTTCCCGCAATGCACTTTGTTGATTTGCCATTTCTGAACGCGAAGAAACCAATGCCAATGCCGCACAAAGGACAAAGAAAATTATTGCAAGCCAAGTTGTTAGTTTAGTCAAAAAGTTGCCCGCCGCCGCACCAGTCAGTGCACCACCAAACATCGCCGCCGCCGAAGAACCGGACATACCACTGCCTTCGGATTTTTGCAGCAAAATAATCCCTGTCATAAATACCGCAACAATTATCAACAAAACTAATAAAATAGAAAACATATTTTTATCCTTTATTTTTATTGCACGAATTTTAATCATCAAAATTCATAATTGCAAGTTTTTTAAGCAATGCATCCGCCGCAGCCAAACTTGCAACCTTTTTTGACTGCCCTGTGCCACTTGCAGATAGCCCCAATGCCGTCACCTTGACCGAAAAGACCGGCGCATTTGCAGGTCCCACCTTTGCAGTATATTCATACACAGGTAAAGCACCTGCGTCACGCCTTTGAACAAATTCCTGCAATTCTGTTTTCGGGTCTTTTGGCGGACGCAATTCAGATGCCGCCAAATCGCGCCAAATGCTGGCTACAAAACGACGCGCCGCATCAAACCCAGAATCAAAAAATATCGCACCAAGCAATGCCTCCATCGCATTAGCAAGCGCGTGCCGAATACGCCCCGCCGTCATATGTCCATGACGCAATGTCTTGTCCAACCCCAAAGATATTGCGACATCCGCCAATGTTTCGGTTGATACCAGTGCCGCATAACGGCGCGCAAGTTCGCCTTCGGCCTCTTGTGGAAACATAGTATAAAGCATCGACGAAACACAAAGTCCCAACACGCGGTCACCCACAAACTCCAGTCTTTCGTTATTATGATGCGAATCTATGCCACTCTGTGTCATTGCCAAATCAAACAAAGAATCATCTTTGAATTTATAATCCAGCTTGGTTTGTTTCACGTTTGCTTTTGTCATCCTATTTCACCTTTTTACCGAACCTGTCCCAACGCATTTTAGAATTCCAATTCCAAACAGCCAACATCGGTGCCGCATAATTATGCGAATACCATATAACCTGGACACGCCCCAAAATGTTTTCACGCGGGACAAAGCCAACGTCGGCACGACTGTCATTACTGTTATCACGGTTATCACCCATAAAGAAGAAATGCCCCGCAGGAACCAGGAACTCTGTCGTATTATCCAAATATTCTTTGTCAGAATATTCTATTATTTCGTGTTCAACACCGTTGGGTAAAACCTCGATATATTTAGTTGCACGGAAAATCCCACACATTCCAGGATTTGTGCGACAAAGCCTGTCACTTTTATATTCAATAGTATAATCGAAATCAGCCTGCACCCCGTCAACCAAGACCTTGTTTCCTTTGACCGTCAAATTATCTTGATAATACCCAATCGAACGCAAAGAACGTGGTAGAACCGCCACGACATAAGGGCGCGCGTCACGACGTTCCACCATCTGGCCATTTATGTACAACCGGCCCTGCTTTACCTGAATTACATCGCCAGGCACACCAATTAGTCGCTTTACATAATCCAAAGATTCGTCCCTTGGATTACGGAAAACGATGACATCGCCAACCTTTGGCTCTCGCCCAAATATGCGCCCGTTCCAAAGGTGCCAAGAACCAAATGGAAATGAATAACGCGAATAACCATAAGACCACTTGGTCACGAAAATATGGTCGCCAATGTGCAGTGACGGTATCATTGAACCCGATGGTATATTAAACGGTTCAAGGAACAAACTGCGGAATAAAATCGCGATTAAAATACCATAAAACAATGTATCAAACCATTCGCGCATACGGTTTTTGGGCTTTTTAGACATATTTTTCCTTTCTGCTTTGTTTTTTCGTTTTGCATTTTAGAACTTGAAATCGATTATGGCAAGTTCTAATATGAAAAACATGATTTCTTTGAATTCTATTATCTTTAATGGAATGGATGCAACAAAAATTGATGTCCAGGTGCAAATTTCTGCTGGGCTTGCGAAGCCCGAATTTCGTATTATTGGACTTGCCGATCGTGCGGTCAAAGAATCTGCAGAACGCATAACAAATGTACTTGCGGCCTTGGGTTTACAGATGCCACAAAAGAAATTGACTGTGAACTTATCACCCGCTGATGTTGAAAAAAGTGGCGCACACTTTGATTTGCCTATACTGTGCGGCATATTATGTGCGTTTGATGTTTTACCCGAAGACAAACTGTCTAAATACATCATCATCGGCGAAGTCGGTTTGAACGGAACGATAGTTAAAACAAACGCTGTCTTGGCCGCAAGCGTGTGGGCGCAAAAAAATGGTTTTGGTATTATATGCCCAGGGGAACAAGGGATTGAAGCACAATGGGCAGGCGATACAGATGTTTTGGCGCCCCATCACGTGTTAGAACTAATAAATCATTTCAATGGAAAATGCCCGCTGGAATTACCAACTGTGCCCGCACAAACCCCAACAGAATCAACAAAACAACCCGATATGTCCGAAGTATATGGCCAAGCGGCGGCTAAACGCGCACTGGAAATCGCGGCGGCGGGTGGGCACGCAATGCTGATGGTTGGGCCGCCTGGGTCTGGAAAGACGATGCTTGCCTCGCGTTTGGCAACGATTTTGCCGGAAATGACGCCAGATGAGATATTAGAGACATCAATAATTTATTCTATCGCGGGCGGATTGGATAGTAAAAAATTGATGTCCAGACGACCTTTCCGCAGTGTGCATCACACTTCAAGTCCTGTGGCATTGGCTGGCGGCGGGTCGGACGCACGACCAGGGGAAATATC
>JAZRUN010000014.1:0-3470 GCA_045652565.1 Candidatus Enterousia sp.
TGTCTTCCTAAGACCGCTTGGCCTCCGACTTTTGTTGAACTGAATGCAGAGACAGATTTTGTTGCGAAAAACGACAAGTTCCAAAAGTTGGTTGCAGATGTTGCAAGCAAGGCTTTGGAATTATCCGGTGATTTTGATGCAACACTTGCCGCAGTAAAAGACGATATTGCTGCAACAATCGCAACAATCGGTGAAAATATGAATTTGCGCCGTATCGCAAAAGTGTCTGGTCAACATATTTTCAGTTATATTCACAACGCGCTTGTTCCAGGTATGGGGCAAATTGGTGTGGCGGTCGCGATTGATGGTGATTCTGATAAAATCGCAGAAATTGGCCCAAAAATCGCTATGCATATTGCGGCAAACAAACCTGAATTTATGACGATTGCAGATGTTGACCCTGCGGCGGTTGAACGCGAAAAGAAAGTTTTTATTGAATCTGGCGCAACGGCGGGCAAACCAGAAAACATCGTTGAAAAGATGGTAAATGGTCGTATTTCTAAATACTATGCGGAATCTGTTCTGGAAGAACAACCGTTCGTTATGGATCCAAGCAAATCTGTGAAACAGGTTTTGGACGAAGCGGGTGCGAAACTTTCAGGCTTTGCGTACTTTGTGCTTGGTGAAGGTATTGAAAAACGCGAAGACAACCTGGCCGACGAAGTTGCAAAAATGTTGCAATAAGTTTGGTATTTTAGCAGTTAGTAAACTGGGCGTCTGAACACAGACGCCCAATATTTTTCAAACATAAAAACCGCACAAGTGCGGTTTTTATATAAATCTTTATTTGTTATGGCATATATACTTGATTCGCGGTACTGTTTATTGACCAATACAAACACCCCTGTGTCGCTGGGTCTCTGTCCCCACAAGTCAAATGCTGGTTCAAACCATTCTGGATTGCGGTGTTTGCCTGATTTGCCTCAATCAATTTAACCTGCGTCGCACTGTTCCAAGTGTCGCCATTGGCATAAATGGCACGTTTGCCAACTGTACCTGCTGTATCGGTATATGTCACAACGGTTCCCGCCGTATCACTGAACTTTTGTTGTTTTGTGGCGACCAAGTTATCAACGTAAGTCTTAGACGTCGCCTTTTGTGAATCAGGTGTATCGGCCATTGCCCCCAAAGATAATGTCACAGAAACTAATCCAACAGCCGCAAGACAAAATGTTTTCATATTTTCGCTTCCTTTTCTACGAAAGTATTTTATCAAATTTGCCTATGGTGTGGCAAGTGTTTTTTATAAAAAACCGTCAGAAAAATTCTGACGGTTTCATTTGTTTAGTTTTATTTTTTATTTCTTTTCCGAAAAGTCCGCATCACGCGCGCCATCAGATTTGTTTTCATCTGAATTAGCGTTTGTGCCGGCGGCATTTTGCGCTTCTTGCTGAGCCTTATATACCGCTTCGCCCAATTTCATCGCTTTTTCGGTTAACGCTTCGGTCTTGGATTTCAGACCTTCTGCAGTTGCGTCTGATTTCGCCAATTCATCGGCCAAATCTTTCTTGGCGGCTTCGATAGCGTCTTTATCTTCTGCGGAAATTTTGTCCCCATGTTCTTTTAACGATTTTTCAATCGTAAAGATTGCGGTTTCCGCGGTGTTTTTCGCCTCGGCCAATTCGCGTTTCTTTTTATCCGCGTCGGCATTAGCGGCGGCTTCGTCAACCATACGCTTGATTTCTTCTTCGGACAGTCCTCCATCGGATTTAATAGAAATCGCCTGTTCTTTGCCGGTGCCTTTATCCTTGGCGGATACGTGCACAATGCCGTTTGCATCAATGTCAAAGGAAACTTCGATTTGGGGCATTCCACGCGGCGCAGGTGCGATACCTTCCAAATTAAATTGCCCAAGTAATTTGTTATCCGCCGCCATATCGCGTTCGCCTTGGAATACGCGGATGGTCACCGCCGATTGATTGTCTTCTGCGGTACTAAACACTTGGGATTTTTTGGTCGGAATTGTTGTGTTGCGGTCAATCAGACGCGTGAACACGCCACCCAAGGTTTCAATACCCAACGACAGCGGTGTCACATCCAACAACAGAACATCTTTGACATCGCCTTTTAATACGCCACCTTGGATCGCCGCACCCAGCGCAACCACTTCATCTGGGTTCACACCCTTGTGCGGTTCGCGCCCAAAGAATTCTTTGACGGTTTCAACAACTTTTGGCATACGGGTTTGACCGCCAACCAAGATAACTTCATTGATTTGCGATTTTTCAATGCCTGCGTCAGCCAAAGCCTTGCGGCAAGGTTCAATGGTCTTTTGAATTAAATCATCAACCAAAGATTCCAACTTTGCGCGGGTCAGCGTCGTATTAAAGTGCTTTGGACCTGACGCGTCCGCCGTCAAAAAGGGCAGGTTGATTTCGGTCGATGTTTTTGACGACAATTCAATCTTTGCTTTTTCTGCGGCTTCCTTCAAACGTTGCAGTGCCAATTTATCACCAGATAAATCAATGCCAGTTTGTGATTTAAATTCATCAATCAGATATTTCAACACGCGTGCATCAAAGTCTGAACCACCAAGGGCGGTATCGCCATTAGTTGATTTTACTTCAAACACACCGTCAACAATTTCC
The DNA here is from genome assembly GCA_045652565.1 of Candidatus Enterousia sp. Lineage (GTDB taxonomy): Bacteria > Pseudomonadota > Alphaproteobacteria > Rs-D84 > Rs-D84 > Enterousia. The sequence continues at coordinate 2,589 of JAZRUN010000014.1, forward strand.
AAAACCGACACGTCGAATGTTCCGCCCCCAAGGTCATACACAACGATTGTGCCGTTTTTATCTTTGTCCAAGCCATAGGCCAACGCCGCCGCGGTCGGTTCATTCACGATACGCAACACATTCAGACCCGCGATACGGCCGGCATCTTTTGTTGCCTGGCGTTGAGAATCATTAAAATATGCTGGAACCGTAATAACCGCATCGGTCACCGATTCACCCAAATAATTTTCGGCATCTTTCTTTAATTTTGCCAAAATCATAGCAGAAATTTGGGATGGGGCATACTTTTTGCCGTCGATTTCCACCCAGGCATCGCCATTGTCGCCCGCGACGATTTTATACGGTACGCGTTTCATAATTTCTTTGACCGCAGGGCTGTCAAAGCGCAGTCCCATTAAACGTTTGATTTCATAAATTGTGTTTTCTGGATTTGTCACCGCCTGGTTTTTTGCGGTAATACCGACCAACTGTTCGCCGTTTGATGTAATCGCAACCACAGACGGTGTGGTGCGTCCACCTTCGGCATTTTCGATAATTTTTGGATCATTCCCGTCCATAAAGGCCATGGCGGAATTGGTTGTACCCAGATCAATACCTAACACTTTTCCCATTTTTATACTCCTTGGTTTAATCTTTTGCTTGCAAGAAATATAGTTAGCGCAAAACGCATTTCAAGCCCATAGGAATAAAAATAGTGGCTATCCGTCTCCGCTTCGCTACGTCGAGACTTCGGTGTAAGTCCGTCACGACCGCGGCGCGGCGTACCGCGACGGGTAGCTAGCGGAATGCCGTCATCCCGTGCGTGACACGGGATCCGATTGAAACCGTTGCGGGGCGGCCCACGGTGGTTAAAGTCGGATCGTAGCCATGTCGTTCTGTGAG
>JAZRUN010000015.1:0-13500 GCA_045652565.1 Candidatus Enterousia sp.
ATTATCGCACTTTACAACGGTCACCAAACCAGATGCCGCAACACGTCCCGCCTTGGATGCCGCCTTTACAATACCTTTTTGGCGCAGCCAGTCCGCCGCCGCTTCGATATCACCATTTGTTTCGGTCAATGCTTTTTTGCAATCCATCATACCTGCGGATGTTTTTTCACGCAGTTCTTGAATAAGTTTTGCTGTCACTTCTGCCATTTTAATCTCCCATATTTTTAAAAGATTGATTTGGTTGCCCGATTTTATGCATCGGGCAACAACATTTTATTATTTATCGGCCTTTTCTGCTAATTTTTCACGACGTTCTGCACGCGACGCAGATGCCTTGGACTTTTGTTTCATTTCTTTTTCTTTGATTTCATCTTCCATTGCATCGTGTTCGTCATCCATAGATGCCTCTACCTTTTTGCCGGCCGCGCCCCCAAGGCGTTTTTCAATACCAGACAAGATAGCATCTACAAACAAGTCGCAATACAGTTGTGTTGCACGTGCCGCATCATCATTGCCCGGAACCGGATAGTCAACCATTTCTGGGTTCGCGTTTGTATCGCAAATCGCAATAGTCGGAATGTCCAGGTTTTTCGCTTCGCGCACCGCGTTCATTTCGCGCGGCACATCAATGACAATCATAACCTGGGGCACACCGTGCATATCAAGAATGCCACCGAAAATATCGCGCAGTTTGGCGACTTCTTTGGTCATCATACCAACTTCTTTCTTGGTAAGGCCCAATTTATCGGCGTTTTCGATATCAGTTTCCATCTTTTTTAGACGGCGAATAGATTGCGACACCGTTGTCCAGTTGGTAAGCATACCGCCCAACCAACGATTATTCACATAAAATTGACCACAGCGTTCCGCGGCATCTTTGACGATGTCTTTGGCCTGGTGCTTGGTTGCGACAAACAACACTTTGCCACCGGCGGCGGCAATCGCCTCCAGCGCGACCAAAGCGCGATGCAACAGCGGTGCAGTTTTATTTAAATTGATAATATGAATTTTATCTTTGACACCATAAACATACGGGGTCATAAGTGGGTTCCAACGACGGGTGTGGTGTCCAAAGTGAACGCCGGCCTCCATCAATTGCTGCATAGTAAAAGTTGGCAATGCCATGATATATCCTTTTATTTCTGTTGTTATCCTCGTCACCTGGGGGTTGCAAACCGATTATTCGGACAGAAATTCCCAAATGTGACTGTGTTTTTCGCGTCAAATCTTTGACACGTGCCCGCATAGTACGATAAAAAAACAAAAAAATCAAGGGAAATTTAAGCCCCTGGCCCGATTTCAAATTCCCAACAAAAAAGATGATATTCACTGTTGACATCTGTCAAATCTTTTTCTACTATGCCAGTGATATAACCGAGGGGAGATTATTGTATGACCAGTTTCCACAACAGCCTTAACCGAATGGCGTTTTTTACAGCATTTATACTCTGCGGCATTGCGGTGTTTTATCGCATATTTCTGGCGGTTGCGGTTTCAAACATTTACCTTAACGGCATCATTATTGGAACGACTTTGTTTGGTATATTGCTCTGCTTTTTCAAGGTTTTTGCATTACTGCCGGAATATCGCTGGCTGAACGCATATTCCAAAGGTTTGCGCACAAATACCTCAACACCACGTTTGTTGCACTCGGTGGCATTGCTGTTGCATAAACGGCGCGGGAATTTAAGTGAAAACGGTTTGCGCGGCATTATGGATGCCATCTTGGTAAGGCTGGAAGACGACCGCGAATCAATCCGATACATCACAAACACATTGGTATTTTTGGGCTTGCTTGGCACATTTTGGGGATTGATTTTGACCATTGGGGGCTTTGCAGATTTGATACGCAATTTGAACTTTAACGACGAAACCGTTTTACAAACGATGCAAGCGGGCTTATCACGACCTCTGGGCGGTATGGCGACCGCGTTCACCAGTTCACTGCTTGGCCTGGGGGGCAGTTTAATTGTCGGATTTCTGGGGCTGCAGGTACAGTTGGCGCAAAGCGCAATATTTAAAAAATTGGAAGATTTTTTGTCTGCGCGCACAAATGTATTTCAAAACAACACATTGGCATCTGCATTGCCAAAGATAGAATCTGCATTGGACAAAATCAACAACACAGTTCAAAGTGTGAATGACAAAATTCAAGGCTAAATAAAATACCAGCGAGGGAGGAAGAAACAAATGTTCAACCACAAATCAAATGACAAGACAAATACGTGGCCTGCATTCGTAGATTTGTTTTCGAATCTGGTCATCATTTTGATATTTTTACTGATAGTGTTCGTGTTTCTGTGGACAACGACCAGTGTGTTTAACAAATCGACTGGCGTTCAAACTGTTGAAGAACTGAAACAGGCAAATGCCGAGCAAACCGAAAAAATCCGTCAAATGACCGCAGACGAGCAAGAAGCAATGCAACTGTTGATTCAGGCACGTGCCCGCCTTGAAACTGTGGAAAGTGACTTGGATTACAAAGACTTGTCTATGATAGACCTGATTACGGCATACGAAAACCAGGTTATAAAACTTCAGGCCCAAGACGAGTTAGCAAAACAGCGATTGGACGTTTTACAGGCCCAGTTGAACGAAACCATTGCCGCCAACAACCAACTTGCCGACTTGGAAGCCCAGCGGAATGCGATTCAAGAACAAATGCAGGCACAACTGACGGCGGAATACAATGCAGAACTTATGAAACTTAATGCTGCGCTTGCGGCGGCCGAAGAAAACGCAAAAAACCAAGAAGTTCAATACATTGAAATGTCGAACAAATTGAACAAAGCCTTGGCAGACAAAGTTGCCGAATTGCAGGATATGAAAAAATACCAATCGGAATTCTATCGTGCAATTAAAATTGCACTGGGCGACAATAAATCTCTGCAACAGGATGGCGACCGCTTTATTGTTCCAAGTGATATTTTGTTCACCACAGGTTCATACAAACTGACCCCAGAGGGCAAGAACCAGTTGCGTATGATTTCCAATGTTATCAAAGAATTGGAAGAAAAAATTCCATCGGACGTCAATTGGATAATTCGTGTTGACGGTCACACCGACAAACGTCCGGTAATTCCGGGAACACGCGCGTACAAGAACAATATGCAACTGTCACTGTTGCGCGCAACGGCGGTCACGAACGCGCTGGTACGTGATGGAGTGTCGCGCCATCGCTTAGTCCCCAGTGGCTTTGGCGATATGGATCCGATTGCATTTGGCACAGACAAGGCAAGTATGCAAAAGAACCGCCGCATTGAACTTCAATTAACGAATAAATAAGGGTTTTCCCATTGCAGTTATTTCCCCATTCGGCTTACGAAGGGGGCGGACCTCGCTGTAGCAAAGCGAAAGCGGGTGGGGTAGTGGTGCGATGTTGCAAAGCAATCATCGCATTTTTACCCCTACCTCGCCGGGTGCTACCCGGCACCCCTTCCCTTGGGAAGGGGATTTTCCTAACCACTAACACTAACCACTAACACTAACCACTAATACCAACTTTCCACTTGACGCGATTCGTAATTTTTTAGTAGAGTAAAAATCGAACCAGATGTGAATCTGTGTTCGGGGCTGTCGAAAGCCTTGTAAACGCTCGGTGCAAGACATCGTAATCCGTATGTGTTTCCTTGATTTTGCACCGTTAATAATAAAACCCCCGTAATTTAGTCGGGGTGCCGTTGGGGTATATCGAAAGCCCATCGGAATCAATAGCGTTTATGATTTTCGAACACCCCGACCGTCAGATTTGCATCTTGACGGTTGTTTTATATAAAGGAAAAAAGGGGGAATCTATGAAAATAAAATCCGTTGTATGTGCGGCTGTTGGTGCCATAATCTGCGCAAACGCGATGGCGGGGGACGATAGTGCGGCATTACAATTGGCAAAGAAAACCGTTGCATCAAAAAACTATACAGATAGTACATTCCAAACAAAAATTCCCGCAACAACTTCTGGGTTATCAAGCTATTTTGGTGCATCCGGTACTTTGCTTGCAACAACAGGTACAGACGGCACAGTCCAAGAACGTTTAGTACTGCCGGGCTATTCGAATGGTCAGAGTGCGTTTGGTCAGGAACTCGACCTGGCTCTACCGCAAATTTCGGGTCCTGACGAATTTGGATATCTTATAGCGGATTTAGTTCAACAGTTGTATGTCACCGCTACTGGCGAATTGACACCACATAATCCACTGGATTCTATATCAAGTGTGGGATTTGTTTTAGATGTTGCAGGATATGTGTATTCTAAAATTAACGATGATAAGCTAGGGTTTTCTGTGGGTTCTGATGATCATATGCCTTTTGTGTTGGTTCCAACGTCTGAGCCAGGGGTGGTTGATTATCTTTATATAGTACCTGGGCTTGATGAAAGCCGTAGCCAGATTGGGTTATCGCAAGCCAGCCCCCGTAATTGGGCATTGTTTGGTGGAGATATAACGAATAATGAGCTAGTGGCAATGTTTGATGATATTTCCCGACAGTTTGGCACCGATAACGGCTGGGCAAGTCCTGGTATGAACTTAAATGATGTTCTTAATGCACCGGCAAGTTTAGAGCTGGTTAGTGATGTATGGAAAGAAAGTCAACGCGAAATTCCGGCGGCGGGCTATGCCAAGGCGGCAACTGGTGCGGCCAATGCGGTTGCCCTGACCAGTGGCAGTGGCAGTGCCGCGACAGATTGGCTGAATGCCGCAATCAAAGGTACGGCATTGGTCACGAAAACCGCAACCGAAGGTCAAATTGGTGAACGCAAGGTTTTCGAAGAAACCGATTACACAAATTACCAGGCGGCAAACCTGACGGCAAATGAAAAAAACATTCAAACAATATCTATTCCGACAATGGGCGCGGTTATGGCGGCAATTTCGGATAACGCGGTCACTTTGCCAACAAGCACGGCGGGCAATGTTGTCACATATGATGCAAATGGCGCACTTGGTGGTTCGGTTGCAACATACACTGGGGCGGCAACCTATGCCCCCGCAACAGATTCAGCAAAGATTCCGACAATGGCGGGCGTTGCCGCCTATGTTGATGCGCACGGCCCAACAATTCCGGCACCAACCGGTGATTGTTTGAACGCGGCAAATCATTGTGCATTGGTCACGACATATGCCAACGGCGTGATAACATACAACTGGGTCGTAATGGCAAAGTAATGAAACAAAGTTCCCCTCCTCGGAGGGGTGGCGGGTGGAACCCGCCGGGGTGGGTTGTCGCACACCCCTTCCCCGCGGGAATGGGATTCCTGCGGCGGGGAATAAAGAGATCCCGACTTTCGTCGGGATGACAATAAAACAGCACGGGATGACGACATTTTTGTCGGGATGCTGCGCTGCGTTGTTTATTATAACTTTTTCATTGCGGTCACATCAACTTCGACCATTGACATACCATTCCGGTCAACCTCGCCCCATATTTCTATGTATTCTTCGGGCGATACGCTAAGCCCACCCCAATCATTGTCTTCTATTTCAAGGTTGATTGTGCCTGTGCTGTCCTGGAAAACATAGGAATTTTCACCATTCTGGCGCAGCAAATATCCGCGAATAACCACCGGCGAATTATCCTCCAGTCCGCGAACCTGTTCTACCGTCATTACTTCGGTCACGCCACGGTTGTTCATATTTGGCCCCGCAAATGCAGAAACCGATGCGACGACACCAACAACTGCAAGTATTGATATTTTCTTCATTGTTTTTTCCTTTGGTTATAAAGTTTATTTGTGCTTTTACACATAAACATTATAGCCTAAACAGCCGGCAAAATATTCAGGAATGGTTTCGCAAACAACTATAAAATCTGATGCAACTTTGCACCATTAGTGTTCAGCCACCGCCGCGCACGTTCTATGCCAAACCCATAAAGTTCGCGCACAGTCGCCCAAAATTCTGGCGAATGGTCCATATGTCGCACGTGCGCCATTTCGTGCATAACAACATAGCGCATAACATCAAACGGCGCAAACGCCAAACGCCACGAAAAGGACATTGTTCCCGTACTGGAACGCGACCCCCACCGCGAAGACGTATCACGCAGACAAATTCGACGCGGCCAAAATTCCCGCGGTTTGCTGTGTATCAGGTCTTTGATACGTTTCAATAATTCTGTTTTTATAAAGTTGCGAATGCGGTTTTCAAACATACGCGCATCACCACCAACACGCAAAGTGTATGTCCCGTCATCATTTTGAATAAATCTGACCGCGCGAATCGTTTCATCATAGACCGCACGCACACGAATATCCAGGAATTCAAAACAATCCCCGTCTGCCAAATGTTTCTTTTTCGGCGCACGTTCAAAGAACCTTTCAAGCCACCGCCGTTTTTGTTCCGTAAAACTTAACGCCATCGCATTAGATGCAATCCATGGCCGCGATATTTCTATGCGCCGCGCATCCCCTGCCCGCGGGCGCAATGTAATATTACGCAGCCCACGTCGCACAGTTATCACTATTGGAATCTTTTCGCCCCAAGAAGTTGTAAATTCAAAGTTTGACATTTTTCAATCTTTCACGAATCGCCAAAACAATCTGCTCGGTATCAAATCCGCATTCACGATAAACCATATCACCAAGCCCAGACATACCAAAATCATCAAGCCCAATAACGTCGTCAGCAAATTCAAACCAAGGCGCGGTCGCCCCCGCTTCGATGGCAATAACGTGCCCCAAAAGCATTGATGCCTTGTATTGATTATCCATATTTCTGAAATGCCCAACCGATGGCATACTCACCACTTGGACCCCGATATTCAACCGCCGCGCCACAGAAATCGCCAAAGGAACCTCGGACCCCGTCGCAATGATTGTAAGCCTGATGCGACGTGCCACGGTTCTGTACGTCACATACGCACCCGCGTCAATGCGCCCAGAAACGACCGTACCCAAACACGCAATTTTTTGCCGCGATAAAACTATGCACGATGGCCTGTCTGTTTCGGCAAGTGCCGTCCGCCAAGCCCACGCAGTTTCAGCCATAGTGGCAGGACGAAAAACATTCATATTCGGAACAAGACGCAGCGACCAAAGTTGCTCTACAGGTTGATGCGTTGGGCCGTCTTGTCCAATCGCAATACTGTCGTGCGTCAAGACATAGACAACCGGCAATCCTGCAAGCGCAGAAAGTCGCATCGCAGGCCGCATATAATCACTAAACGCCAAAAACGCGGAACCGGCCGCGCGCAGGCCCGCGTACGCCATGCCATTCATAATCGCCGCCATCGCATGTTCGCGCACACCATAATTGATATAATGTCCCGAAAAATCGTCTGCCGTCACATCACGCACAGAATCAACGTGAACGCCTGTGCTTTTACCAACATCGGCGCTGCCCAGCATAATATCAGCCCCACGCGACATAATACGCGATAAAATCTCGCCAGACATTTCGCGCGTTGACACAAAGTGCGAAGATATCGGCACAGAAATATTTGGGGCCGTCGCAAAACGATTTGAACGCCTGCTCTTATGTGTACGTGACAATGTTCGCCATAATTTTCTGCCTTGGGCATTATCAAGTTTATCTATCAAATCCGCCATTTCTATATCAGGTAAATCATAGCCATGCGCGCGCGGGGTGCCGGCCAAACTGCTGTCGCATCCGATTATGGTATCACACTGAACAAACAACGGCGCATTCGCGGGTGCCGAAATTGCATCATACATTTCATCAAAATCATTTCCGTTTGCACGACGCACAATCCAACCCGCCGCAGAAAAACGCAACGCGACATTGGCATCTGTCTGGGCAACACCATCCATACTGATGCCGTTATTATCCCACAAAACAATCAGATTATCTAAATTATACCGCCCTGCAAAGGCAATCGCCTCTTGGGCAACGCCTTCCATTAAATCACCATCAGACACCAAGCAATACACACAACCATTCGTTCCACGATGTTTTTCGGCAATCGCCATACCGACCGCATTTGCAATTCCCTGGCCCAGGGGGCCGGTCGTTGCGGCAACGCCGTCCGTACCAAATTCTGGATGCCCAGGCAAACCATACAAACGCCGAAAAGATTCTAAATCACCAATCCGCCAGCCCGCAAGTTTCAATACCGCATAAAGCAACGCAGAACCGTGCCCCGCAGACAATACAAATCGGTCGGTTGCCGGATTCAAAAACAAAGCATAAATTGTTGTAATAATATCCGCCGCCCCAAGGACGATCCCAATGTGGCCACTTTTGGCTGTGCGCACCATACGCAACGCAGTCGCGCGCACAACATTTGACATTTCGCGTAAATCTTTGGCATCTATCATCATTTTGTGATATTATATCATAAATAAAGGGTAAATAAAATGTTAAAAATTTGGACAGACGGCAGTTGCCTTGGCAACCCAGGCCCGGGCGGATGGGCGTTCATTGCAACTGATGGGAAAAATATCGCGCAACGCAGCGGCGGCGAAAAAAACACGACAAACAATCGTATGGAACTTATGGCGGTTTTGCGCGCACTGACCGCGGCGCACAGGCACAGCGAAGTTGAAATCCACACCGACAGCCAATACGTAAAGAACGGAATGCAAACTTGGATAAAAAATTGGCGCAAGAATAGTTGGCGCACTGCGGACAGAAAACCTGTCAAGAATCAAGACCTGTGGCAACCATTGGATGAAATTGCCGGTAAAATGAAAATCCATTGGGTTTGGGTTCGCGGTCATAACGGCAACGAAATGAACGAAAAGTGCGATGAACTGGCACGCGGCGCAGCAACGGCAATAAAATAAAAAGTTGACTTTTTTGCATTTTATACTATAAATCAAGAAACCAGCAAAAAGGTCACGCTATGAATCGAGAACAAAAAAATCTTGTTCAAACATTAAAAAATATTACTACAAGCCCTGCAATCAAACTAAAGTTCAGACAAATCGCAAATGTCGAATGGTATTGGGCGCTGTCGGCTGATGGCAAACAAGTTTTTTACGTCAGACGTACCAGCGACGTGTCATCGGGTCATCTTGAATTTAACTATTTGGTGAAGTATAAAAACGTCAAAACAAAAGATAAAGATGTTGGCGCAAAAATCTTTCCATTGGCGGAAACAGAATACAACAAACACTGGTTGAAGACGAAAAGACGTTTTTTCTTTTCGCACGGGAAATAATTTAATGCCACCGATAACGGTGGTATTTTTGTTTCACAACAAACAACAAATATTTTGGTAATTATATAGATACGCGACTCGTTTTTAGTTAAATATTGTATTACGGAAAATATATTGTATTTACTAAATAAACATGTAAAAAACAAAAAAACATTTTCAACTATTATCGCTTATCTTTGATTATTTATACGACGCAGCACAGCCAATTGTTGTACGCTTTTTTTATAATTCGTTAAAAGATTGTTGAATTTTGGGTCTTTGCGTATACGGTTTTGGTCAATCTCTGAATCATACCCAACAACATAACGCCTCCCGTATACTTCTTGGATTATTGGTTTGGGTTTTACGAATTTGTTACCATTAAAATGAATAAAGTGAGATATTCTTTTCGCATAATATAAAGAATCACATTTTGCCTTTAATTTAGATGCGATTTCATAATCCGCCAGATTTATTGTATATGCGGAATTTATAGCATCAGAATGTGCGGAATTTAATATTTGTTTAACCCCTTGTTTTTTTGCATCTTTATGCTGTGCAACGGGAGTAATATTATACACCAAATAAAACATAGCGAACACACAAGATAATATGGAAATCCACGCAAAAGACCAAAAGACCTTGTCTTTTATCTTTTCAAATCTAGACGTTGGTTTGTAATCATCAAATGGTTCATAATCACCATGTTTTTCTTCATTCGTTGGTGTTTGCTCTTCTTCCTCTAGCTCGCGTAGCATATTGGCCGCCGTAACTATTAATCCTGCTGTATTAATCATTTTTTATACTCATATATCTTATATTTTCGCTAAAATTATAGTTTAAACCACGCCAAAAGCAAGTGTTTTCTAAAAAACTGAGTCAAGTAACCATATAATTACCAATATTTTCTAAAATTTTTATTTATTTTCTGTTTCTATGTTGCTATATTGGCCTGGCTTGATAAAAAGTAAAAAACAAGGAGAAACACGATGTATAAAATTACGAAAATTCACGCACGCCAAATTATGGATTCGCGCGGAAATCCAACCATTGAATGTGATGTCACATTATCGGGTGGCGCGATGGGGCGCGCGGCGGTTCCATCAGGGGCAAGTACAGGCTCATTTGAGGCATTAGAACTGCGTGACGGCGGCACTGCATTTATGGGCAAAGGTGTTAGCAAGGCGGTCAACAATGTAAACAATATCATCGCACCAGAATTGATTGGTATGGACGCAACCGAACAAACGGCCATAGACGAAAAAATGCTTGCGCTGGACGGCACACCAAACAAAGATAAACTGGGCGCGAATGCGATTCTGTCTGTTTCTCTGGCTGTGTCGCGCGCAGTTGCAGAACAGAAAAAAGTTCCACTTTATGAATACTTGGCTTTCATTTACGGTAATGATAATCCACATGTTCTACCCCGCCCTATGATGAACATCATAAACGGTGGCGCGCACGCAGATAACGGCCTGGACGCCCAAGAATTTATGATTATTCCAAACGGTGCAAAAAACGAAGCAATGGCGATTCGCATGGGCGCAGAAGTTTTCCACAATCTGAAAAAGATTTTGAAATCTGGCGGCCATTCAACAAATGTCGGCGACGAAGGCGGCTTTGCACCGAACTTTAATTCTTGCGCCGAAGCATTGGATGCGATTATCGCGGCGATTCGCGCGGCGGGATATAAACCTGGTGAACAAATCTCTATTGGACTGGATGTTGCATCATCGGAATTTTACGCTGACGGCGTGTATAATTTCGAAGGCAAAAAAATGTCGTCCGATGATATGATTGCGTTCTATGCAGATTTGATTGAAAAATATCCGATTATCTCTATCGAAGATGCATTGGCCGAAGAAGATTGGGATGCGTGGAAAAAACTTACCGAAAAAATTGGCAGCAAATGCCAACTGGTCGGCGATGATTTGTTTGTGACGAATCCGGTTCGCCTTAAACGCGGAATTGATGCCGGTGTTGCAAACGCAATTCTTATCAAAGTCAACCAAATTGGTTCTTTGACCGAAACACTGCGCGCAATAAAAATGGCACAAGATGCAAAATATGGCGTTGTTATTTCGCACCGCAGTGGCGAAACCGAAGATACAACGATTGCGGACTTGGCGGTGGCGACGAACGCGGGACAAATCAAAACAGGTTCTATGTCGCGCACAGATCGTATGGCAAAGTACAATCAGTTGTTGCGTATTGAAGAAAATTTGGGTAATAATGCAACATATGGAATATAAAACATATGCGAATCGACCCAAGTACGATTTTAGTTGTTAAATATATTGTGGCGGCTGTGTGCTTGGTGCTGATTATATTGGCGCCAAGCTACCTTGCCGCACAAACCAAGAAAGCCAAGGCCGACGCGATGCGCGTACGCGTGGCATCATGGCTGTTCGGCTGGACTGGTGTTGGTTGGCTGCTCGCCCTTATCTGGGCAATCAGGAAGTAATACTATGTGCTTTATTGTTATCTAGCCGTAAGCACAACAACTCCCGATTTTTTCAATTCCCCAATTGTCACAGTTTTTGTTTGATATCCTGGACTTGATATATCACATTCTGCATCATCTGGCATATATTTTGTGCTAAGTGTCGCTTTGCCGTTATAGCCTGAAAAAACACTATGATTCGTTCGTAGTCCGTTTTCTGTTTCCGTGCGATAATCACAATAGATACTAACATCTGGTATCAACTTGCCCGACGGATCTTTGACATCAATATTAATTGAATTTTGATTAAAATCTCTTCTAAAATCCCCCCAGTCTTTCTCCACCTTTCGGGCTTCGTCATCGCCGAGTTTATTGGTGGTTTCTTTTTTTGTATCTGGTTTACAGGCTTGCTCTGGAATATTACTACAAGTCCAATACCATGAATACGAATTATTATGCGATACTGTCCATTTAGCGCCCACATCTTTACACCAATACCCAAATGCCGCACCTAATTTAGCCTTTGATTCAAGAGCCCTGGAACCGTGCGTCATTCTAGAAACCAAATCCCCGACACTCCCACTAGATGCGTGTTGGCAAAACCATTCTTTGGTTGTACCGTACGAATCTGTTTGTGCGTTTAACATATCTGAAATCTGATTATCTGTCAGACCGTTTGACTCTTGTTGTTTCTGCACGCTGTCTGTATTTTTTGCAATTGGTTGCTCTTTCGGTTGTTCCGCCACCTTTTTCGACATATCAACTGGCACGCTATTCAGATCAACCACCAAGCCACTGTTCGGCGCATAATCACCTTTTGCAACTTGTGCCGAGGTGTTTTTCTTGATTTCTTTTTTGTTTTTTTCTGTTTTTTCTTCTGATTCGTCTGCCAAAGCATATGCGGGGTCTAAAACTTCTGAGCCTAATACCCATTTTTCCTTTTTGTTCACATTTGGAAGTTCAACCACCGTATTTTTGTTAGCTTTCGTTTGCTTTACTTCCTCTACATCACAGCGTTTTGTCTTTTCGTTGAATGTGCCCTTGGTGCATTTGCAAGACTTGCCATCTGGTTTAGGTTCCATATTATCGTTCAGACATTTGCATTTATCAAACAAATACGTTCCACCACTATCTGTGCATAATTTATTTTCTTTTGGCTCCGCGGGTTGTTCGCACGCCGTTTTTGGCACATCATAACATTCCCATGAAACATCCCTGTCCGCGCTCAAATCTGATATTTTCCATAATCCACCAAGACTGTTGCACCAAAAACGATGCCCAACCGCCTTTTGCTGCGACAGCAAAATATCACCTTGATTTACATATATTGTACCATTAATCGCACCTTTCCTTGACAGGCGGTCACAGAAATCTTGCTTACTCATACCATACGCGTTGTCCCAACCCTGTACAATCGACCAATCAATACCTTTGTTTTTCTGTTGTATTTCTGAATCACCAGCTATCAGCGTTGCCGCCTTTGTCCCAAGGTGCGCCCCTTTGGTCGAAACCACATCTTTCTTACACCCAGCAACCGGAATATCACTGCACACCCAAGACCAAGATGCCTCGGAACCACTGTAAACATCCCAGGTTCCATTTAACATATTACACCAATAGTGATAACCTGCCGCATTATCCAACAAAGCCTGTAATTTGGCAATATCGTTGCCATAATACATACTGGAAATAGAACCACTGGCCGTGCCAGTACCACCAAAGGAACAAAATGTTTCTTTATCTATAATGTCGGCCTTGATGTCCATTGCAAGAATCTCTAATACTTGCGCTCTATCAACCGCGCCATCGGCATCTTTAACTACCAGTTTCACATCTGCAACTTTTGTTTGTTGCTCTGCGGACTGTGTTGCGGTGTTCGCATTTTGCATCAATTCACGACGTTTTTCTGCGCGCAAATTTGACAATTCGCCCTGCTTCTGCGACAGTTCCGTTTTTCTATC
>JAZRUN010000016.1:0-13970 GCA_045652565.1 Candidatus Enterousia sp.
CGATTATGCTGCATCGCGCAATGCTGGGTTCGATTGAACGGTTTATGGGAATCTTGTTGGAATCAACTGGTGGTAATTTGCCGTTGTGGCTGTCGCCGGAACCTGTGGTCGTTGTGCCGGTTTCAGAAAAATATCGCGAATATGCCGAAACGGTTGTTGCCGATTTGCGTGCCGCGGGAACCTATGCCCGCACCGACCTGCGCGATGAAAAAGTCAATTACAAGGTTCGCGAATTGTCTTTGGCAAAAACGCCGATTATCGCGGTTGTTGGCGAGAAAGAAGAAAACGACAAAACCGTCACCTTGCGTAAATTGGGCGTGGAAAAGCAAGAGGTTGTTTCTCTTGCCGACTTTGTAAAAGAAATGCAAGAAGCGGTGAAATTGCCGTTATAGTTTGTGTATAGCCGTCATCCCGACGAAAGTCGGGATCTTGGCTTTACAGTTGAAACCACTAGATTCCGACTTTCGTCGGGATGACAAAGGAAAGAAAATGAAAAAAATAATGTCGATTGTTGCGGTCTTGGCGCCTGTCGTTTTGGCGGGGTGTTCGGGCACCTGTGAGCAAGAGCCAATAGTTCAAGAAAATCATAAACTGATTGTGCCGCCAGATTTTGGTGCGCGCCCAACAAAATAATTTTGTTTAATCATTTTTTTATGGTATAATGTGCCTATATACAAGTAGGAGTCACCATATGAACGATGAAAATTTGGATTTACTCGATTTAGATGATACCGAGACCGAGGTTGATGATAACCTGCCGGAGGCAACGCCTTTTGTCGCGCCGCGCCCGCATAGACCTTGGTTGTTGTTGGGTATCGGACTTGCCATTATTGTGTTGGCGGTGTTTATAATTGTCCGCGTGGTGGGAAGTAATTCTGCATCATCTATAGATGTTGATTTGGGTGCACCAATAGTTGTGGAAGAACGGGCGGTTGATATTGCGCCTGTGCCGCAACCGGTGCCGCATCCGTTGCCACCGAGACCCGAAACGGCACCAGTGGTTCAGCCAGCGCCAATGCCGCAACCTGTTCCTGTTGCTGCGCCGGCACCAATGCCGAAACCAGAACCTGTTCAGGCGGCACCACAACCTGTGCCACAGCAAAATGTGCGTGTTATCGAAGACCGCAAGCCTGTGGAATTTAATCCTGCGCGCGAAACCGCGGCACCAAAGCCGATTAAGGTTCCCGCTAAAAAGCAGGTGAAAGCCCCAGAAAAACCAAAGGCTGCACCGAAGCCCGCACCAAAGGTTGCGAACGGTGGTTGGTATGTTCAGTTTGGTTCTTATTCCACGAGGGAGGCTGCAAATGCCGCAGAGCGTAAGATTCGCAGCGGACACGCAAGCCTGTTCGAAGGTAAACAATTTGTCGTTTTGGCGGCGGTTTTGCCAAATGGCCAGACAACATACAGATTGCGTATAGCCTTTGCTAATTCAAATGATGCGAATGGTTTCTGCCGCAATGCAAAGTCTGACGGGCTTGATTGCTATGTCGCAAAATAGGTATTAGTGGTTAGTGTTAGTGTAAGTGGTTAGTGGAAGGAGATAAAAATGTTTGGAAGACTTGGTTGGATGGAAATACTGGTTATTGTCGTATTGTTGCTAATTCTGTTTGGACACAGCAAGATACCGACAATGATGAAAAACCTTGCAAATGGTATAAACATTTTTAAAAAGGAAATGAAAACGGGTGAAAAATCCGCACCGAAAAAGTCTGTGCAAAAAAAATCAAAACCTGTTTCAAAAAAGAAATAAAAATAGGCGGCATTTGCCGCCTGTTTTTTTATTCACGCTTTTCGTGTTCTTCTTGTTCTTCAATCGTCATGGTTGCCAGTGGGCGCGCCAACATCCGCGATAGACCAATTTCGTCGCCAGATAAAACACTGTACCCAAAGGTGCCATTTTCGATTCGTTCAAGCGCACTGTTGATTTTGGCAAGCAGATTATTACTGCGCTCAGCAAGACGCATCGTCATCGTTGTTTCTTGTTCTGCGGTCGCATTATCTGATTCGTCGCCAGTAATCGAAGATTTATCATTCGCGGTTGCCGTCACAGAATTTAATGCATCTGCATTTTGTTCCAACAGTTCGGCCTTTTGGGCGTTTAACAGTTGATAAAAATACGCCAAATGTTCCACGCACATATATGGTTCGGACTTTTTGGGAACGTATTTCGGTGCAAGTTCTATTGTTTTGTAATCTTTCTTTGCCATTTTTAGGCTCCTTTTAATTCCATAATCCATGTGCTCAGGGTTTCTTCATCCATTAAACCACTGCGGGCTTCGACCAATTCGCCATTCTTGAACGCCAATACACTTGGGATGCCACGAATGCCAAATTTTGCGGGTGTGCGTTCATTACCAGGGCCGACTTCGAATTTAACAAAATTTACATCCGGCATTTTTTCGGATGCCGCCTCGAAAATCGGGCCAAACATACGGCACGGACCGCACCACGAGGCCCAAAAATCAACCAAGGTCAGTGCGCCGCCGGTCATTTCATTAAAATTTTCATCAGTTGCGTGCTTTATTGCCATCTTTTTCTCCTTTGTTGTTGATATTTCGCACAAGTGTATTATAATTCACGCAAAATGCAAGAGAAAACATAAAATGAATAAAATCATATATTTAGATGCGGCGGCAAGCGCATTAAAACCAGAATCTGTGATTTCAGCGGAAGTGGATTTTTTGCGGTCGTCTTATGCAAACGCGGGACGCGGGGTTTGTGCACGCAGTGTGGCGGTTGATGATATGGTGGCGACCGCGCGCGCACGCGCAGCCAAATTTATAAACGCGGAACCTAATCAGATTGTTTTTACATCTGGTGCGACAGACGGTCTGAATCGCATAGTAAATATTTTGACCAGCCAACCTTCATATAGCGAATCATCAAATTTTGTGGTGTCTGATTTAGATCATCATTCGGCGCGATTGCCGTGGCAAGAATTGATGGCCGCAGGCAGAATTCGCAAAATGCAAGTTTTGGAATTGGATGAACATTTTGATATAAAAACAGATTCGGTTCCGACAACTGATTTTTTGGTTATAACCGCTATGTCGAATGTTTTAGGGCGGGCGCAAGATGTCAAAAAAATAATTTCCGCCGCGCGAAAGAAAAATCCAAATGTTATAACCATTGTTGATGCGTCACAGTATGTCGTACATAACAAAATAGACGTGAAAGAATGGGATTGTGACTTTTTGGTTTTTTCTGGGCATAAAATTGGTGCGGATACTGGTCTTGGAATTTTATACATTCGCGATTCGGAAAAATATTTGCCAGATAAATTTGGTGGTGGAATGGTTTTGCGTGTTTCTGATAATCAGTTGATTTTGAATGATGCGCCGCATAAGTGGGAGGCAGGCACATTACCACTGACCCAGATTGCGGGGCTTGGCGCGGCGATTGATTATTTGGAAAATAATCGACCAAATCTCGATTTGATAAAGTATGCCTATGATGAACTGGCAAAAATTTCGCGCATAAAAATTTTAACGTCACGCGATGCAACTATTTTAAGTTTTGTGGTTGATGGGATGCATCCGTTGGATGTTGGTGCAATGCTTGGTGCATATGATATATGTGTGCGGGTTGGTAATATGTGTGCGTCTTGGATTCATAGTGCGATGGGTATCGATGGTTCTGTACGTATGTCTGTCGGTTCGTATAATACTATTCAAGATATAGATGCATTTATAGGGGCAATGAAAAAAATAGTAAAATAAAATGGCGTTCACAAAACAAAATATTATTGATGCGTTAAAGACTATTTATGACCCAGAAATTCCGGTAAATATTTGGGATATGGGTCTGGTTTATGATATTGATATTTCGGATGATTTGGTTTTAATAAAAATGACTTTTACAAGTCCGACCTGTCCGATGATGGAAGAAATTTTGAATCAGGTTAAATCCGCGGTTCAAATGGTTGTGGGTTCTGTTGCGGTTCAGGTTGATTTGGTTTGGGAACCTGCGTGGGATTTATCGCGTATGTCGGATGCGGCGCGTCTGGAATTAGATTTGACGAATGAAGGTTGGTAATATGAATTATGCCGAAATAAAGAAAATTTTGGACGCTTTGGATGACCCTGTTCAAAAACTGGAATTTGTAATGGAAGTTGGACGTGGGTTGCCTGTGCCGCCAAAGGGTGCAGAGTGCAGCGAAATTGTCGGATGTACATCTTTTGTGCAAATTTGTCGTGATGGCAATAAATTTTATGGCGTTGCCGATTCGGAACTGGTGCGCGGAATTTTGACGATAATTTTATCTGTTGTTGATGGAAAAAGCCCGGACGAAATACGTGCAACAGATATTGGCAAAATGTTTTCAGATTTAAAAATAAACATCGGTGCGGCCAGATTAAATGGCGTAAATTCTATGATTCGTTTTTTGAAAAATTTGTGATAAAATAGACTCGTAAGATTTCAGTCGGATGATAAAAAATGAATGAAGACGAAAAAATGTTTCGCATTGGGTTGGCGATGTTTGTCTTGATGATAATTGTGACGGTTGCATTACAGGTATGCTATCGCACACAGAATACAGAAAGAAAACGTGTTCGCGCCCAAATTGTCCAGACCCAGCAAGAAATTGCTGTGGCGCAGGCGAATTTCGCATCGCAGGTGCGACCTGAAAGTTTGCGAAATTTGGTTTCTGGGGTTGTGCCGCGCGCCGAAGCAATAAGTTTTAGTAAATCTGTCGATGTGCAAGATTTGCAAAATAGTGTGGACGAGTGATGTTTGAAGTAGGTAAAGATATTTTTAAGCACGGGTTTAATGGTGCGCCAGGAAACGCCCTGGGGCATTCGCGTTTGCGTATTGTTTATAAATTTTTTGTTTGTGCCTTTATTGTTTTTGCTGCGCGAACTTTACAGTTATGTATCCAAGGAACGAATCGTTCGCGACCCCAGGATTCTGGTGCAGTATGGTTGGTTGACAGGGCAGACATTATTGATAGAAATGGTGATATACTTGCCAAAAATTTAATGTCTTGCCATATTGCGATAACACCAGCGCGGGTTAAAAAGCCGGAACTTGTCGCCCAAATGATTCATAAATTATTCCCCTATGACTATTCGGTTCGGGATGTATTTAAAATACTGGATTCACAAAAGCGTACATATATTAAAAAATTTGTGACGGATGATAAATGTCGCCTTGTAATCAAAGAAAAATACGCAGGTGTCGAAATAGAAGATGCCCAAAAACGAAAGTATCCCAAGCGGCGATTGTTTTCCCACGTCGTAGGTTTCGTTGGTAATGAAGGGCATGGTCTGGATGGGGTCGAAAAAACGTATGATTCGGTTTTGGTTGATAATCCAGAAGAGCCACTACAGTTATCTTTGGATTCGCGTATCCAGTCGGTGTTTTACGAGCAACTGTCCGCGGCGATGCAAAAATATAGTGCCAAGGCTGCGATGGGGATGCTTATGAATTCCCGGACTGGGGAAATGATTGCGATGGTGTCTTTGCCAGATTATGACCCAGAAAACATTGCCGTGGATTCGGCATCGAATCGATTGTTCAAACCTATGCGCGCGGTTTTTGAAATGGGGTCTATTTTCAAGGTGTTTAATACTGCAATGGCGATGGAAAACGGAATCACAAAAGAGTATTATGTGAAAGAACCGTTTAAAATTCATGATAAATTTGGGCGGGTGGCTAATACGATTAGTGATATAAGAAGTTTTAAACCGCCAAGACCGTATTTGTCGGTTGAAGAAATTATGTTGCATTCTTGCAATGTTGGCAGTGCGCAAATTGCGCTGGACTTGCCCGATGGAACCCAACAAGAATTTATGCACAGATTGCATTTGGACGAACCACTGGATTTAGAATTTGGGCGAACCGAAAGGGCACTGGTCCCAAGAAAATGGGGGCCGGTTGAACGCGCAACTGTTTCATTCGGACACGGTATATCGGTCACACCTATGCATTTATTGTTGGCGGTAAATTCTATGATAAATGGTGGCATATATATATACCCGACAATATTGAAAAAGAATTTCGGGCCACTACGTGGTGAACGTGTTTTGTCAGGGGATATTTCAGGGCGATTGCGTGATGTTATGTTTCGTATCGCCGAAGAAACCAGTGCAAAGCAGACCAGAATTGCCGGTATAAAAATTGGTGGAAAAACGGCAACGGCAGAAAAAAGAATAAACGGCAAAGTAGATAAATTTAAAAATTTGACTGCTTTTGCGGGAATATTCCCTGTGGATGCGCCACAATATACAATATTGGTAATTTTAGACGAACCAAAAGGCACAGAAGAAACGTTTGGCCTTAGGACTGCGGCTTGGAATGCGGTGCCAACAACTGGAAAAATTTTGAACAGCATACTGCCATTGCTATTTGACTAGAATTGTATTATAATATCCTTGATAATAAAAAAAGAGTATTAAAGTTGAGAAAGATAGTAGAAAAATCCATTCGCGGGCGCGCGTGGGTTGTGGCAGATGAAAGTGATTCTTGGTTTGTCGCAGAAGAAGATTTATTACAACGTATTTTAGCGGCGCGCGGTGTCGCAAAGGCCGACGTGCAAAAATTCCTTAATCCTGTTGTTAAAGAGTATATGCCCGATCCATTTGTTTTATGCGATTGTGAAAAGGCCGTTGATATTATCGCCGATGCGATAATGAACAAGGAAAAAATTGCCGTATATGGTGATTATGATGTTGATGGGATTACTTCTACCGCTATATTTATAAAATATCTACGTGCGGTTGGGGCGGACGTTGTTTGGCATTTGCCAACGCGCGAAGGCGAAGGCTATGGCCTGAATAAAGACGCGGTTCGAAATTTAGCAACAGATGGCGTAAAATTGATAATTACTGTTGATTGTGGAATAAGTGGTATGTCGGAAGTAGAACTTGCTAAATCACTGGGGATGCGTGTGGTGGTGACAGATCATCATTCCCCAGAAGACAAATTACCAAATGCCGATGCGGTTGTGAATCCAAAGCGTGAAGATGATGCGTCGGGGCTTTCTTATTTGGCGGGCGTTGGGGTTGCGTTTTTAGTTTTGGTTGCTTTGAACAGAAAATTAAAATCTCTTGGCGTGCCAGAATTGAATGAAAAACTTGAATCAATTAATTTGCTGAATTTTTTGGATTGTGTTGCACTGGGAACAATATGTGACACGATGCCGTTGGTTGAATTGAATCGTGCCTTTGTTGCCACTGGATTAAAGGTTTTGAATCTGCAACAAAATCTTGGACTTAAAACTTTGATGCAGGTTGCAGGCGTTAACAGGGTGTCTGTTTATGCGGCGGGGTTTGTGTTGGGACCGCGTTTGAATGCCGCAGGCAGGTTAGATTCTGCGAATCCCGCACTAAACTTGTTGCTAACAGACAATCCGTTGATTGCGCACGATTTGGCCACCAAATTGGACGAAATGAACAAAGAACGTATCGAAATTCAAAACGTTATTATGACCCAGGCAATTGAAATTGCAGAAAAATGTTGTGCGTCCGGGTGTTGCAGTTTGTTTGTTTGTGGTGATAATTGGCACGGTGGCGTTATGGGTATTATTGCCGGCCGTCTTAAAGACAGGTACAATTTACCGACCTGTGTCGCAACCCGTATGGATGGTATGGTTAATGGTTCGGGACGTTCAATACTTGGTGTAAATCTGGGTGCAATAATACACGATGCGTTGGCGCAAGGCTTGATTACCGAAGGCGGGGGTCACGCCGCCGCGGCTGGATTTTCTTTGCCAGTGGAAAATGAAAAAAAGTTTTGCGAATTTTTAGAAAATTCTGTATTGCAACAACTGGGGGGCAACGTATCAATTCCCGATGTTGTTGTTGATGCAGAAATGGATGCGGCGGGTGCCACAATGAAGTTGATAGACCAGTTGTCCAAATTAGAACCGTTTGGTCAAGGAAACCCAGAACCAGTTTTGGCGTTGCGTGGTGGAACATTGGTTTATGCAACAATAATGGGGCACGGTGGAAATCATCTGCGTGGTCAGGTCAGAACATCTGCGGGGACACGACTTGATTTTGTCGGATTTAATTTGGTCGGAACGCCAGTTGGAGATTTTTTACTGGACGAAGCCAACATAAATACTAAAATAATCTTGTTGGGTCGATTAGTGCAGAACAATTATAACGGCCGAACAAATGCCCAATTGATATTAGAAGATGTTGCAATATGATAACACAGGAACAGGTAAAAATTTTTGACGAAAAAATAAGGGCGGCAGAATCTATCGTCCTGATGGCGCATAAAAATCCTGATGGTGATGCGCTTTGTTCTGTTATTGCGTTGGGGCTTTTGATAGAATTAAATTATGGTAAATCTGTCACCTGTGTTTATGATGGCAATATTCCAGATAATTTAGACGATGTGCCTTTTCGTCGTCGTATGCGTTTTTTTGAACGTGTCGAAGAAGATATGCCTGTTGATGTTGCAATTGTTATGGATTACGGCATTGCACGTAATATTGGCGGAACGTATAAATTTATTGAAAAGGCCGGCTTTGTAATCGAGTTGGATCATCATATCAATGACGCAAAGGTTGGAAATTTGTGTTTGGATGATGAAACTGCGGCCGCAACGGCAGAGATAGTATATGAATTGATGCGGGTCGCCGGATGGCAAATGGATTTGTCTGTGGCGATATTACTTATGACGGCGATAATAACAGATACGGGTTGTTTCAAATTTATTAAAAACAGCAGGGTTATGCGTATCGCGGCGGAGTTGGTTGATTACGGTGTAGAAATTCAACGTATTATAAATGGTCTTGCCAATAAACCGCGAAAAACCATAGTGACCGAGGCGGCATCTGTTGGGGCAACAGAATTCTATTTCAAAAACAGATTGGCAATAGCAACCATAACGGCGGCGCAATATAAGAATATGGATGGACGTGGTGAAACAGCATTAAACTTACTGGGGCAAATGCACGGGGTTGAGTATGTTGTTTTGTTAAAAGAGCAGAAAAATAATCAAATTGGTGTGTCTTTGCGTGGCCGCCACAAAAGTGTTGATAAAATCGCCGTTGCTTTGGGCGGTGGTGGACACGAATTTGCTGCGGGTGCCGTTGTTTATGACACACTGGAAAATGTGAAGCAACAAGTATTGGAATTATTTAAAAAGGCTTTTTGATGATGAAAAAATTTTTTGTTGGGCTTGTCTTTTCAATCTTTTGTTTGAATGCATTTGGTGCAGTTGATGTGGCCTTGGTCGGTCGGGCAGAAAAATATTTAAATTCTATTACGGGGCTTTCTGGTGCTTTTGTACAGACCAATAATGGAAAAACCGAGCAAGGAACTTTTTCTTTACTGCGGCCTGGTCGTGTGCGGTTGGATTACAAAAATATGCCGGTCCAACTGATGGCGGATGGTGCAGATTTATATTTTTATGATAAATCTTTGGACCAGATTACAACGGTGCCGCTTACCAGTACGCCTGCGGGGATTTTGGTGCGCAAAAAAATAGATTTGCAAAATGCGGACATAAATGTTGTTGATACGACCGATAATAAAAACACTTTTGCGGTTAAAATGAATTTGCGTGGGCAAGAAGGGCTTGGGAATATGACGGTTGTATTTAATAAAAATCCTGTGTCACTAAATTCTTGGACTATTGTTGATGCGGTTGGCAACAAAACAGATGTGCGTTTTAACAATTTACGCGCAAAAACGGACTTTGGTAAAAATTATTTCCAAATTCAACGTCATAAGATAGTTAGTACCAGTGGTGGCGATGACTTTTATGATTAAAAATGTTCGGAATCAGTTGGGCGGAATTTTTAGTAATTTTATTGGTGGCGATTTTGGTCGTGCCTGCGCGGTATTGGCCTGATGTTGCACGCGGCCTTGCGCGCGTGGTTAAATTTATTCGCGGCATAATTTGGAAAATAACAGATGCATCAGAAAAAATCAAAGAACAAATAGAACTGGAACAGCCAATAAATGATATTATGCAGTCAACCACCAAAGATGTTTTGGATGCGTTTTCTGTTAAAAAGACGAAAAAGACAAAGCGGGCAAAAACAAAATGAAAAAAATGACAATGATGCAACATTTTGCCGAATTGCGCAGTCGCATTTTATGGACGCTTGTGGTCTTTGTTGTTGCTTTTGTTTTTGGGTGGTGGGTTTCGCCTTTTGTTCAAGAATTTTTAACTGCGCCATTGATTGCGGTTTGGAATGACGCCCAGTTGATATATACGGGAATTACAGATGGTTTGATGGTGCAACTGTCGCTTGCGATGCTGGTTGCGTTTTTGATAACGACGCCTTTTGCATTATTTGAAATTTGGGAATTTGTTGCGCCGGGCCTGCATAAAAAAGAACGGCGTTTCGTTGTGCCCATTTTTGTTCTTTCACCACTTTTGTTTTTGGCTGGGGCGGCCTTTGCGTTTTATTTGCTGTTCCCATTTGTGTTTCGTTTTTTTATAGAACTGAATACGTCTGCGCCGGTGCCAGCGGTTATTATGCCCGCGGTGCGAAATTATTTAACTTTTTCAATTAATATGTTAAAGGTTTTTGGAATCGCGTTTCAGTTGCCTTTGGTTATGGTGCTGTTAAACAGGGCAGGGGTCTTGCCACGTGCGCGTGTTGTCAAATTTCGTCGCTATGCGATAATTTTTATAGTGATTGCTGCGGCGGTGCTAACACCTCCTGATATAGTTTCCCAGGTCTTATTGGCTTTACCAATGTGGGCATTGTTTGAAGTAAGTATATTGTTTATGAAAAAGTAATTAGTGGTTAGTGAACAAGATAGTGCGTCTCTTTCAGAGTTGTTGAACATTTCCCGTATGAATATAAAGATGATAGATATTGTATAGTTGGTAAAGACTGTCATGATTTAAATCGATAGACTGATATGCCACACCCAATCGGGTGGGGTTTTTGTTTTGGTAAAGCGTTTTTTTGTGATATAATTCACTTGATATGAAAATTCGGCCGGTATTTTTTATTTTGGGCACGCTGTGGCTTGCGGCGTGTGATTTACAGCCTAAAATTGCGTCTATTCCTGATTATGTGGGGGAATTTATTTCGGCGCGATATCCGGCATTGTTGGCGGACCCTGTTAAAGAACCAGAAATTTATAATTCTGCGGCGGGGGATTACGGTGTCTATGCGTCTCCAGAACTTTACGGTTCGCTTGGTGCGACAGATGACTATGTAAACTATGCCGCAACGGATGATTATGTTTTTAAGGGGGAATATATGGATGTTCAGGCCCCCGCCCAAGAACCAGAAGATACCCCAGAACAAGAAGTGACAGCGGACGCCACAAATGAAGAAATGTCAAAGGAACAGGAGCAAATCGCAACCGAATCGGCAGAGGCCCCCGAGCCAGAAGATTTTATAATGGTTGCCGAATACAAGGCCGACGAATTACACATTGCACCGCGCGCGGCATCTGGAACAGTTGTGGTGCGGCGTGGTGATACTTTGTATGCGATTGCGCGGAATAATAATACAACAGTTGCAGAATTGGCAGAAATCAATAACCTTGATGAACCGTACAGTCTGCGTATAGGTCAGGTTTTAAAATTGAAACGCCCCGCGTCAAAACAAGTGGAAAAGCAACCAGAAAAACCAAAACAAGTCGCGCCAGAAAAAAAGTCGGAACAAAACGTTGCAAAAAAATCAGAGGCAAAGAAAGAGCCAGTAAAAGTTTCGACCCCGAAAACGGATGTTCGGGTGCCAGTTAAGACAGTGACAGTGGCACGTGGCGATACACTTTATTCTTTGTCGCGTACATATTCTGTGCCGGTGAATGATTTGGCGGTTATGAATGGGCTGACTGCGCCGTTTAGCCTGTCTGTGGGTCAGACTTTGCGTGTGCCGGATTTGCCGGCGGCCAAGGCGGCAAGTGTTGAACAATCGCCAAAAGTTCCTGTTAAAACCGAACAGAAACAAACAACCGCTGGTAAAACCGTAGCACCAACAAAGAAGCAGGGCGCAACACAGCAAAAAGATAAGCAAAAAGTTGATAATAAAACCAAGACCCAACCCAAAAATAAAAACGAACCAAAAAAGCCGCAGGCGCAGAAAAATACCAATACAAAAGTTGCGTCGGCACCGAAAAAACAGCAAACCAAAACGACACCAAAAATCGTGGCGCGTTCATCGTCAAAGTTTTCTTGGCCGGTGCGTGGCAGGGTGTTGTCGCACTTTGGTGCAAAAACAGACGGCCTTTATAATGATGGCGTAAATATATCGGCGGCATTTGATTCGCCTGTGCTTGCGGCGGAAAATGGCGTTGTGGCGTATGCAGGCAACGAAGTTCGCGGTATGGGTAATTTGGTTATAATTCAGCACGCAGATGGCTGGATGACGGTGTACGCGCATATGAATTCTATGACAGTGCGGCGCGGTGCGGATGTAAAGGTTGGGCAAAAGATAGGGACAGTCGGTCAGACGGGGAAAGTAAATAAACCACAGTTGCACTTTGAAATCCGCAAAGGTACCAAGGCCTATAACCCCGCAGATTATTTAAAGTAAATTTTATATCCTTGCAACAAAATCGGGAATAGGGTGCTTGGCACCTATAAAACACTTGACTTATGTGGTTTGGGGGTATAATATTGGCCTGTCGTTCCGGCATAGCTCAGTCGGTAGAGCACTTGACTGTTAAAGCAGTAGTAGCTCAGAAAAAAGTTTTAAGAAAAACTGCAGAAATCTGCGGTTTTTTTGATATTTGTTCGCTGAATACTGGCATCAATTTTTGGAAAAAAGTGAGCGTTTTTTATGCTATTATTTGCTTTTTATTGCCCTTTTTTTGTAAAAAGTTATACATTGACATACGGAAGTCCCAGACATACGTTTTTGCATACGCAAAAAACATCTTAAAAAAACCTTGACAAAACCAATATTTTTGTCTATATTACAACCAAGCAAATACAACAAAAGGATTAAAAATGAAAAAATCTTATGCTAAAATACTTGCATTGGTGCCATTGTTTGCATTAAGCGCATGTCGTTCAGATAAGGGCGAAATAACAGGAATGACTACACCAGAAATGCATCCAACAAATACAGTTGACACAATGAGAGTTATAGGGGTATTTAATGTAACCCAAGGTTATTATGCAACTTGGGACCATTATAAATTCATAAAATGTGTTGACAGAAACAATAGAGTAATAGAATTTGCTTTTGATGTACATAAGAAACCTAAGAATGATGTTGCTTATGTTGAACGTGGCGATACAATTCTTATGAATGGCAATTTGTTTGTAAAAAATATCACCCAAGAAAGATTGCAATCAGAATTTTTTAAAGGTCGATAAAATCTATAACTTATAAGACCGTCCAAATGGACGGTTTTTATGTTTTATAATTAAACGTGTCGGCGAGATTTTTCAATAATATCATCCATTGTTGTAATTTGTTCCAATTCATCCCTGTCGATAATGTCTATCACTTCGTATGGTTTTTCCATAATGGTTTTTATAATATGAAATACGGTTTTGCCTATCTGAACAGGTTGTTTTAACATGCTTTGAAAGTCCGGTGTCATAACATTTCTACGTCGAGGTTCAAAAATATGATATTGCCCATCAGACATTTTTACTGCTGGAACAACATGTCCTTGATTACTGTGCCCTTTATTTAAACACTCAACTTCAGTGGTTATAACTGCTTTCAAATCAAGCCCCGTATTCCTACCAACATACAAAAATACTTTTGTCATACCTGTGCACGAAACTAAATCACCCAATTTTTCATCATAAATTTCCTTGCCTGATAGAACGAATCTGGCATCCCTTTCCGGCACAGATTTATCGTGTGCAATATCAACCAAAAGTTGCTTTCTGGTTTCTTGGTCGTAATTACGAAAAATACCAGTCTCTGGATTATGAATATCGTTTAAAACGTTTTGTAAAGATTCAAGTATTTTTTCATCGGTCATGCTGTGAATTTTACCATAAAATGTGAATCATTCAACAGAATATTATAGAAAAATACTTCCACGAAACGACAACTGCTCAGCTAGTCCAAGCGT
>JAZRUN010000017.1:0-3733 GCA_045652565.1 Candidatus Enterousia sp.
CCTAATTGTAGCGTTTTATCAATGTGTTTTCAAGTTTTTATGTAATCAACCTATTTTTGCAAAGGTTCAACAGCGTATTCGCCAGGCTGGATTGTTTGCATGGAATTACCGTCTTCGTCGGTTGCCGCGCGAAAACGCATCCCGCCAGTGGTAAATTCGGTTTTGAACAGCGCATAGCCTGTGCCGCCACCACTGGTCATGCCCTGGGTGCCCAAAGAATAATAACCACCCAGAATACCATAATCCAAATCAATATAATCCAAGTTCACCAACAAAGAAACGTTGCTTAATCCGTCACTTGTCATATTGCACGAAAATTCACGATTGGACAAAGTTGCCGCGGAATTATTCGGAATTACTATGTCCATAATTGTTGGCTCACAAACCCGACTGATACCATTCACAAGCAATTCATAGGTCATATTTACCGTTGCGCGCGACAAACCGCGTGACACATTTACCTGAGAAATAGTGGCCTTTGGGATTTTTACCAACGCATTCGCAATTCCGGAACGCACAGGGAAACTTAGCCCAGATTGCAAACAGTCACGTGAAAAAGGGTCCGCTTCGCATATATAAAGCCTTGAATGCGCGTTCATCATAAACATATTTACAAGGCTGTTGAATAAAAATGTTCGTGTGATTTTGTCATTCAGACGCGTACAACCAAAATTACGGCATATAACCATTGGCCGTTCCGCAAACATAACACCAGGATGTGCCGCAGATTCAGCATCTTGGGCGGCCAAGATATTTTGGTCATAGTTTATATCGTCGTCGCGTTGCATAAATTCCGATTCTGGTACAAAATTCGGATCATCAGGATAGGCGTAATAAGATTGAACCGGTGTTTCGGTGTATACGGTTTGAAAATTTTCTTGGATATATCGTGGTGCGCCAATCGCCGCAGATGCACACAATACACAGGAAATCGTCACCAAATTGAACTTTACCATTTTAATATTCCTTTCTTGATTCTTTGTCTTCCGCTATGATTCTAGAACATTATTGGCGTTCGTGTCAAAGCAAAAATTTTTTATTGAAATTTGTATTGGTTTTGGTCTATAACTTTCATAACAACAAAAAAGGTAAAGGATAATGGTTGATATAATAATTTCTGGTGATTCTGGAAAGTTGCACGCGGTTTATCATAAATCTTTGACGCCGTCGGCCCCGTTGGCTGTTGTATTGTCTGGCAACCCCAGGAACAAGTGTCATATGAATGACCGGCTTTCTTATGCGATGTTTCGCGCGTTTATGGATATTGGTTTTTCTGTGGTGCGGTTTAATTATCGTGGCGTTGGTGATTCCGAAGGGGCACTTGGAACGACGGCTGATAATATGTTGGACATTGCGACAATCATAGATTGGATTCAAAATCATAATGAAGACAGCGATAAAATATGGCTTGCTGGGCACCAGTTGGGCGCCTGGTATGTTTTACAGATGCTTATGCGGCGGCCAGAAATTTCTGGTTTCGCATTGGTGTCGCCCGATTCATCGGCATCGGATTTCGCGTTCTTGTCTCCGCGTCCGAATCGTGGCCTGTTGTTGCAGGGATCCGAAGAATCCGAAGACGCCAAGGCTTTTGCAACTCATTTGACCCAGGTTTTGAAAAAACAGGCGCAGATTAGTTTGGAAACCATACGTGTCAAAGGTGCGAATGAAACGTATGCTGCACCCGCTGATTTGCGCCAGTTATATAATGATTTAAAGGCGTATGTAGGGCGCGAAAATGCCGATACTAAACTGTTATAGGGGTTGAACGTATGGAAAATATGACCAAAGACAGGTTTTTAAATCCTAATATCCCAGATGATTTGGCGGTGTCGATTCGTCCAAAGACATTGTCTGATTTTATTGGGCACGAGTCGTTAAAACAAAATTTATCTGTATTTATATCTGGGGCGCGTTCGCGCAAGGAACCAATGGATCACGTTTTGCTTTATGGTCCGCCGGGGCTGGGCAAAACTACTCTTGCACATATTGTTGCGAATGAATTGAATGCCAATTTTCGCGCAACGTCGGCGCCAATGCTGACAAAACAGGGGGATTTGGCGGCAATACTTACGGCGCTGGAACCAATGGATGTTTTGTTTATTGATGAAATTCATCGTTTACCGACAGCAATCGAAGAAGTACTTTATTCTGCAATGGAAGATTTCAAATTGGATATAATGATTGGTGAAGGGCCATCGGCTAAAAGTGTTAGAATTGATTTACCGCCATTTACTCTGGTTGGTGCGACAACTCGTACCGGGCTTTTGTCTAATCCCTTGCGTGACAGGTTCGGAATCGATTTAAGATTAAACTTTTACTCGCCGGCCGATTTGGCCAAGATTATCAAAAGGACCGCGGATATTTTGGGTACCCAGATTGATGAAGTTGGTGCGCTTGCCTTGGCAAAAAGTTCGCGTGGAACGCCACGTATTGCAAACAGGTTGTTAAAGCGCGCGCGCGATTTTGCTGCGGCAATGGGGAACAGTGCAATCAATGCTGATGTTATAAAGACCACTCTTGCGCAATTACATATTGATGAAAGTGGCCTTGACCAGATAGACAGGGAATATTTGAATGCAATTATTATGCATTATGCCGGTGGTCCCGTTGGGATTGATAATTTGGCGGCGGCACTGTCAGAATCTGCCGATACCATCGAAGATGTAATAGAACCATATTTGATGCAACTGGGGCTGATTCAGCGGACGCCGCGCGGGCGCGTTGTGACGGATGCAGGCTATCGGCATATGGGGTTGGAGAAATAAAATGCAAAATGTTCATAAATTCGGGTTTTCTGTGGCCTATGCGGATACAGATGCGGGTGGCATTATGTACCACGGGCGGTATATAGAGGTTGCTGAACGTGCGCGTATGGCGTGGTTGGGCAAAGACGCCCTGCCCGCGGATGATGACGTGGGGTTGGTTATTCGTGATTTGCAGATTAAATATTTGCGCCCGCTGTTTTTGACCGATGAATTTGTTGTAGAAACGCGCGTGACCGCCGTTCACGCTGCATCTGTGGCGGTGGAACAAAAGTTCGTGAAAAACGATGAAATTTGTGCTATACTTGTTGGGACGGCGGCGTATTTAAATTCTGTCGGGCGGCCGACGCGTTTGCCAGAGAATCTGGTAAATATGTTGGCAATGTGGAACGGTACTAAGTAAGAAAAGGTGTAAAAAATGAATAGTTTTTCTTTGTGGCGGTTGTTTTCAACCGATATTGTGACGGCGATAGCATCCATTGTTTTGGTGGTGTTTAGTGTGATGTCTTGGGCGATAATTGTTGAAAAAATTCGCCTGTTTCGTGCGGCGCGGCGCGATGTGCCCAAGGGGGCGCCAGATGAAGCGATTCGTCCGTTTGATAAAAACCTGTGGTTTCTGTCGATGGTTGCCTATGTTTCGCCATTTATAGGATTGTTTGGAACAGTATGGGGCGTTATGGATTCTTTTGCATCGATTGGTGCGAACCAATCGGTCAGTATCGGCGTAATTGCGCCTGGACTTGCGATTGCATTGGGAACTACGGCGCTTGGGCTGATTGTTGCGATTCCTGCGGCAATAGCGCACCAGGTGTTTTCAAAACGCGCCGATGATTTGTACGAAAAATTGGAAAAAGCCAAGTAAAACAGGAACAGGAGGCATACTATGACACGATTGCGCCGCAGAAATTCTGATGCGTCTATATCACTTACGCCGATGATCGATGTTATGACGGTGTTGTTGGCGGTGTTTA
>JAZRUN010000018.1:0-23580 GCA_045652565.1 Candidatus Enterousia sp.
CGATAACATTTTCTGTGTTTTGCAGCGGTTCCCCCGTTCCCATAATAACAATGTGTGAAACATCGTTATTATTGGCATCCCCATTTGGGCGCACAGGTTTATCCGAAAATTTATCGCCGCGCAGTTCCCATTGTGCAACCAGAATCTGTGCGAAAATTTCGTTCACTGTTAAATTACGTTTAAGCCCCAAAAGCGTGCTTGCGCAAAACTTGCAACCCATTGCACAGCCAGCTTGGGAACTGACGCATACGCTGTTGCCATAACTGGTGCGCATCAAAACGCATTCAATTCTTTCGCGGTCCACAAGTTCCAATAAAAACTTGGTCGTTTCGCCATCCGATGATTCAAGTTTTTTTATTACGCGAACAGGTAATGTTTGCGCGCATTCATCTAAATCATTACGCAATTTTTCAGGCAGATTTTTCATAGACGCAAAATCTGGCGCGCCCCGCGAAAGCCATTCAGAAATTTGTTTTGCGCGAAACTTTGGCAACCCCATATCGGTCACAAATTGTTCTAATTCTGCGCCACTTAAATCAAAAAGAATCTTTTTTGTCATAGTTTATATCGATTATCGTTTATTATAACCACCGCCTTGCGCCGCAGTTGTTTAAGTTGTTGGTCTGCGACGAACATAGACTGACGATACATTGCATTTTGTTTAATCACATTATCCAGGTCGCCGTATTCTTTTGTCTTTTTTGACGAACATATTAAAAATACATTTCCATCAACCACACTGGACCAATCAAGGGTGCGAAGTCCCGCAATTTGTTCACGAATTTCTGGTGAAATTTCGTATTGCAGTGCAGTGAACTTTTGCGGCGCACCGCCAAGTTTTTCCGCCATATCAATGGCATCATCACAATTTTTTGGTCGGGTAAGTTTTTTTGCAACATCATCTGGAATATCGACAAGGCGCACAATCGTTAATTCCAGTGGCAAACCATGTTCACGTTCCAATGCAATTTTTTCATTTTTAATATCATCTTTGCTTATATCTATTGTCGGCAAAATTGTGCGTGCCACAATCATTTGCCAGGCGATATTTGCACGCATTGCAAACCGCGCCATTTCACGAACAGATTCCGACATATCGCCTAAATTCATACGCGAAAGTTCTTTGTCTGCGTCACTGATGGTTGGATTCACACCAAAATTTGCCGCATAGTTCAATTTTACAGTGTCGTCAATAATATTTTGTAATGCTTGGCGTCGATTGTCCGTTGCAGTATTGCCTTGGCGCGACATTAATTCCGCACGTGCAGTAATATCTGTATCTGTAATAGGTTTTCCCCCAACAGTTGCAACAACTGTCGCCGCATTCGCCTTGCAGGCAAAAATCGCAAAAAATAATATCAATATTTTTTTCATCTGTTTTCCTTTCCTGTTAATAATGTTTGCCTTCTATACTTACACCGAAACGAAATTGAAACGTTGTATCACCAACATAGTCACCCTTGATAGCGTTATCGTGTTTATAACCAAGACTTAAATAATAACAAGGGTGTTCATAATACAATGTTCCGTTGTGGCTTTGAAACCGCGTATAAGTGACATTATATATTGCGCCCCAACGCAACGATAACCTGTCGGTCAATCCTAAACCAATCCCGCCGGCAAATTCATTAATAGTTTCTTCTGGGACAAGAACATTAACAAACTGTTTTGACCAGATATGTCCAACACTTAAAAAGTTTTTTGATTTGTACAGTTGCAAGTCTGTTTCAACGTGACGCAGAGATAAATTATCACGCAACAGGCGGAAAGTACTGTAAAGATTAAGCCAACGCGCATTGTTATATGCCACGCGCCCAACATAGTCCGATGCCCCGTTATGAAAACCACTGTTTTTATCTGTGTCTGGTCTTGATGTAAAATCGTATGTTTGACCAAAGAAAGTTTCAATCGTTCGGCCGCTTTCGTCAAAAGTTGCCCACCGAACACCATAATCCGCAAAAGTTCCGTTTTCCCATAAATCTAATCCTGCAAACCTGTTGTTTGAAAATAATGTCAAATCAGATAATAATGCACCCGCAGAATCATTGTTTGCGGCAAATTCGCTGTCTGCTATATGTCGCATAACAGTTAAACGTGCGCGCGGCTCTATGATTTGGGTCCATGAATCATTCGCCTTGAACAATGGCAAGCCCCATTCCAAATACCCACTTGGTAAAAATCTGGACTTTAAACCAGAATAAACAGTGCCATCAACCATTGTTGTGTTATCAAAATTATAAATATCATATCGGGTTGCAATACTTGCAGTAAGACGGTTTCCGCCCCATAATGTCCAAGGTGAAGTCACACGCGCTTCGCCAATAAGACGTTGGGATGCAACACCGTCACCTTCGACCCCAAGTATATCACCCATAAATGATGCATAGGTTTCTGAAAAAAACGGCTGCGTTTGATATATTCCACGTACGTTCGGCAAAATATTTCCGTTTGGAAGTGCTCTTGTTCTGCTGTAGTTGCGTAGTTCTTGGAAAATGTGCGCATCTGCAACAACGTACCCAGATTGACCAAAAAGTTCTAATCTAGCCCCAGAATCAAGATAGGGCTGTGCATTGTAAAATCCGTATTTTTGCAGGTATGTTTTATCCGAAGCGCGTGCAAGGAATATCGCTGCGCGCGCATTGTCCCCAAGTTCAATAATATCGTTGTTAAACAGATGCCACCGATTTTCACCTTCGCGGTTATGCGTAAAAGAACCACGCGTTCTGAATTCCGAATGCGCGCCGTTTAAACGATGTTCCAGTTGCAACAAAGGATTTTCCTTGGTCAAATATGAAAACGTGGCCGTCATATCATGTGTATCAGACAAGTACACATAGAACGGTATGTTTATTTGTGTTCCCATTTTATTGGTAGATTCTAAACTGGGCATCAAAAAGCCCGTCTGATGTTTGACACCTGGGTCTGGCATACTGAAATAAGGCAACCACATCACAGGAATATCATAAACCCAAAAAGCCATATTATAAAAAGACAGAGTTTTTTCGTCTTTTTCGTGTATTGCACGCTTTGCCGTTATTTCCCAGGCTTCACCAAAACTATCGCAATTTTTGCATGCTGTGAACAATGCGTCGTATGCCGTTGTCACATTCCCATTTCGCACAACATTATCGGATTCTAAATAAACATTCTTCCCAAGCCATATTTCAATATCGCTGGCCTCCATATTTTTACCGCCTTTGGTTATATGCGAATCAACCAAAGTCATTTTCTGGCCAGATTTATTTACGATTTCTGTTTTCCCAAGCGTTTTTATTGTTTCAGATTTTGTGTTGTATTCAATTTTATCAGCCTTGATAACCGCAGGTTCTGTGACATCAACAGACAATGCAAAAGATTGCGTGCAAAATAATACAGCAAAAATCAAACAAGACTTTTTCATTTTCTAAACAGCAACACCATAATAATTACTAATGCAACCAATTCTGCACAACCCAGAATTACCAAGCCAGTAATACTCGTCAGCATATTTGATGCCGACATAAAGCCGGCCATCAAAGCGGACATAGCAACAACACTTGCGGCCGGTGCAAAACTTGCCCGTCTGCGCAACAAAGAAGAACGCAATAATATAGTCAAACATAATGCCGCCAAAATTATATTCATAAAAGGCATTAAAATCCTGTTGCACAGTTCAGACATAACCGTTTTATATTGCTTTTTACTGACGCTTTCTTTGCGCACTTTAAGCAGTTCTGCCGTTGGCATACGGCGCGCCCGAAAAGCGGAATCATTATTGCGCTCTGAAACACTTAAATCCATATCGAATGTATCAAAGGTTCCGATGATTTTGCCATTACCGGTCGCCTGTAAAGAACCGTCTGTCATAATAATTGACAGCCCACGCATAGTTGAAACTAATTTCCCGGTGCGCGCAAATATCGTGACTTGCGATTTTTTGTCGCGTGTATCAGATAACATAACCTGACTTAAATCGTGACCAGAAACCTTGTCAACATATACAACCAAGCCGCGCGCCATATCGGTGAAAGACGCCTCTTGCAATTTCAAATGCGCCAATCCGTATCGCAAATTCCACTGGGTGTCATAAAAGCTCGCCTGGCTTGCCGGAACAATCCACAGATTTAAAATCAAATGCAACGCGGTCATAACGCCGGCAAAAATCAAAGCAGGCCGCGCAAGTTTCCCAGGTGAATAGCCCGCAGACGCCATAACCACAACTTCGTTATCGCCAATCATTTTGTTATATACAAACAATATCGCAATAAATGTGACGAACGGGATTATAATCGATACAATGAACGGCACCATCATAATGGTCAGCCCCAAAAAGTTCGAAAATTTTACGCCATAATTCATCAGGAATTTCATCATAGACATAATCTGGACCATCCAGGCCAGGCCAGTCAAAACAAGCAACAACATTACAAATACAGCAATTTGTTGTCGCGTAAAATACTTATCTATGATACTCATCTTGTATGGAAGTATAAAGCCCAAAACCTGTGCCGTCAAATATTTTAATTGAATCGGTAAAAAACATTTGCATTTGTCCGATTCGGTGCTATAATCCACTTGTTCTTAAAAGTTGAGTTTTAAGGGCGGGGCCTAAAAAACCCCGCCCTTATAGATAGGCAAGACATAAAACAAATAACAAGGAGAATACAAATGTCTTTCGTTTCTATGCCGCGTCAGGATTTATTATTGGCTATTGATTCTTTGGCCGGTGAAAAGCAAATCGACCGCGAAACAGTATTTAGTTCATTGGAGGCTGCTATCGCCAAAATTGCCAAACATAAATACGGTGAAGAATTTAATATTGTTGCAAACATTGACCGTAAAAACGGCGCAATTTATGTTAAAAGATTGTTTGATGTGATTGAATCTCCGGCGGCGGCGGGCGAAGAATATAACCCATTTACTATGTTGACTGTGGACGAAGCCAAAAAGTATTCTGCAAATCCATCTGTTGGCGACGTGGTTGAAGATTCTTTGCCAGAACCTGAATTTGGTCGTATGGCGTTTCAAACGGCGCGTCAAATTATGACCGCACGTGTTCGTGATGCAGAAAAAGGTCGTCAATACGAAGAATTCAAAGACAATATTGGCGATATTATCAATGGCGTTGTGAAACGTATCGAATTTGGCAATGTCTATGTTGATATAAACGGCAAGGCCGAAGGCTATATCAAAAACAGCGAATTGATTCCGGGTGAACGTTTGGCGGCGGGTGACCGCGTGCGCGCACTGATTATGGATGTTGCGCGCTCTAATTCTGGACCCCAGATTTTCTTGACCCGCACACATCCGATGTTTATGGAAAAGTTGTTTGTTCAAGAAGTTCCAGAAATATACGAAGGCATTATTAAAATTAAATCTGTATCACGTGCCCCGGGTTCCCACGCAAAAATTGCGGTTGAAACGGCAGATCCATCTGTGGACGCGGTTGGTATGACCGTTGGTATCAAAGGTACACGTATCCAGCCTGTTATCAACGAATGCCACGGCGAAAAGATTGACGTTATTTTATATTCCGAAGACCCTGCGGTTTACATTGTAAATGCTATGCAGCCCGCCAAGGTTGCAAAAATCATTGTTGATGAAGATACGCGCAGTGCGGTTGTCGTTGTCAATGAAGATCAACAATCTTTGGCAATTGGTCGTCGCGGTCAAAATGTTCGCCTTGCGTCACAACTGACAGGATGGAACATTGATGTTATGAACGAAGCCGAGGAGCAAGAACGTCGCACAAAAGAAGTCAAAGAAAAGACCGAATTGTTTATCAAGGGGCTGGATGTTGATGAAATGATTGCACATCTGTTGGTTTCCGAAGGTTTCCGTACTATTGAAGAAATCGCGTTTGTTGAATTAAAAGAATTGGAATCTATCGAAGGCTTTAATACAGAACTTGCGGTTGAATTGCAAAATCGTGCCAAGGCGTACCTTGCCAAGGTTGAACAAGATTATTTTGATGAAGGGCATAAACTTGGTATGTCGGATGACCTGTTGCGTTTTGACTTTATCAAACGTCCAATTATTATGAAATTGGGTGCGGCTGGCATCAAGACTTTGTCTGATTTGGCGGATTTAGCATCTGATGAATTGGTCGAAATCTTAGGCGAAGAAACGATGAGTAATCGTCTTGCAGGGCGTGTTATTATGAAGGCGCGCGAAATCGCGTTCGGTATAACCATATCCGAAGCAGAAGAAAACGCAGAATAAAAATAAACACAAAAAACCAGAGGTTGAAATATGGCGACATTAACACTTGGCAAATCGGTGACTTTGGACGCGGTTCAAAGCAAGAAAGGCGATTCCGTTTTTGTTGAACGCCGTCGTCGCGTTATTGCCCCAGGCAGTAATGAATTGCGCGAAGAGCCTGTGTCGCCCGCTCAACCACGAAATCCTGCGGATGAAAAGTTGCGCGCAGTACTAGAGGCCGCACACGCACGCGAAGAAGAACGTAAAAAACGCGAAGCAGAAGAGGCCGCCGCACGCGCTGCACGCGAAGCAGAAATCGCACGCGAAACCAAAGAATATGAACAGGTCAAAGAACAATTGGCGGCACGCGAAAATGCGGCGAATATAAATCCAGAGTCAGAAGACGAACAAGTTTTGGAACCCGTGGTTGCCGCAAAACCACTTACAAAAAAGTTTAATGCGCGGCACAATGCATCTGAATCTGATGATGATATGCCCCAAAATTCAAGACGGAATAATAATAAATTTGGTGGCGGCAAAAAAGATTTTTCGCGTTCAGGCAAAATATCTTTGAAAGACATTGTTATGGGTGGTGAAGATGATGACGACGATGAAATCGGGCTGCGTGGCGCGAACCGTCGTCGGTCCGAGGCGTCGTTGAAACGTTTCCGCGAAAAAGCCCGCGCAATGTTCAATGCGCCGCAAAAAGTTGCCCGCGAAGTGACAATCGGCGAAACTATTGTTGTCAAAGACCTTGCTATTGCGATGGCGGAAAAGGTCGGCAATGTTATCAAAAAACTGATGGAAATGGGGATGATGGTTTCCCAGAACCAGTCTATTGACGCAGACACCGCAGAACTTATTGCCGGCGAATTTGGCGCAACCGTAAAGCGGGTTGTTGTAAAGCCTTATGCGAGCATACTGGAACGCGAACCTAATCCAGAACACCTGCAACCACGCGCACCTGTTGTGACGGTTGTTGGACACGTTGACCACGGTAAAACATCACTGCTGGATGCTTTCCGTAATGCCAATGTTGTCGCAGGCGAAGCCGGCGGCATCACCCAACATATTTCTTCGTACGAAGTTAAAACAAAGTCTGGTGCGGTGATTACATTTTTGGATACCCCCGGCCACGAAACATTTACGGCTATGCGTGCACGTGGCGCCCAAATGGCGGATATCGTTGTATTGGTTGTTGCGGCGAATGATTCTATTATGCCACAGACAATCGAGGCCATAAACCACATTCGTGCGGCAAAAGTACCGTTTATTGTTGCGATAAACAAAATTGATTTACCCGAAGCAAACCCCAACCGTGTTAAAACCGACCTGTTGCAGCAAGAAGTTCAGGTTGAAGAAATGGGCGGCGATGTACAATGCGTTGAAATTTCGGCAAAACAAAAAATCGGTCTGGACAAACTGGAAGAAGCAATATTGTTGCAGGCGGAAATGATGGACTTGCGTGCGGACCCAGATATGCCCGCGGTGGCCAGTGTAGTAGAAGCCAAGATGGAACGCGGCCTTGGTGCGGTTGCGACGGTTATCATCCGTCAAGGCACATTAAAGGTTGGCGATGTGTTCGTTGTTGGCGAAACATTTGGGCGCGTACGCGGTTTGATTATGTCAAATGGCGAACGCGTTAAATCTGTGCGCCCCGCACAACCTGTGATGGTTTTGGGGCTTGATGCGGTGCCTGCGGCTGGGGACCAGTTGAATGTTATGGAAACGGAAGCCCAAGCACGCGAAGTCGCGGCCTGGCGTACAAATGTGGCACGCGATAAAGCAAATGCCGTAAAACGTTCGTCGTTGGAAGAATTGTTTGCGCGCCAAACAGACGACAAGAAATTGACGCTGCCTGTGGTGCTGCGTGCAGATGTCCAAGGCAGTGTAGAGGCGATAAGCGATATGTTGCGTGACATTAAAACTGATAAAGCTTCGGTTGAAATATTATCTGCGGGTGTTGGTCAAATAACCGAAGGCGATGTTCGTTTGGCAACGGCCTCGGGCGCGGTGATAATTGCGTTTAATGTACGTGCAGACGCGATGGTTCGCGATATGGCGCGGGCAGGCGGCGTTGATATACGCTATCACAGTGTTGTGTATCGCATCACAGACGAAATCAAAGAAATTCTGTCTGGGAAATTGGCCCCAGAACGCAAAGAAAACTTTATTGGCTATGCCGATGTTATCGCGCTGTTCACGGTTGGTAAAGGTATTCGCGTGGCGGGTTGTCGTATGACCGAAGGCACAATAAAGAAAGACGCTTTTGTTCGCTTGTTGCGTGATAATGTTGTTATTTATGACGGCAAGATTGGGGAACTGCGTCGCGAAAAGAACGAAGTAAAAGAAGTTTCTGGCGGTGTAGAATTCGGTATGAGTTTCGATAAATACAACGACCTAAAAGAAGGCGACCGCGTAGAATGCTATGAAGTTCAAGAAATCAAAGCAAAATTATAGTAGGCAGTGATTAGTGTAAGGCGATAAAATAGCGGATTAGAAATATAAAAAAATTCCATATAATTTTGCATCAAAAAAAAACCGGCTTTTGCCGGTGTTTTTTAATCGTTTATAACAGGGGTTAAAATCCCTTTGGTTTTTCCATCTGAACAGATGAAACTTTTTTATCCAATGCCTTGATAACATCTGCGGTGATATCCAAATTCGTTGCGGACTTACCCATACGGGCAAAACGTCCGTCCATCACTAATGACAGATTCTTTTTTTCAATTATCGCTTCGATAATCGGGTCAAGGTGCTTTTCTTGAATCATCGCCAAGGCCTTTTGGAAAGACGCCTCCACAGATTGGGCGCGTTCTGTCAGGTCGCGTTGCAATTTTGTCACTTTGCCTTGGTAATCAATAACGCGGCGTTGCAGAGCATCACGCGACAGAACATCTTGGGATTTTTCAATTTCTGCCTTTTCTTTTTCCAATGCCTTTTGTTGCTTTTCTAAATCATTGCGCAGTTTTTCTTCATAGTTTTCACGTTGTTTGCGCAAATTTTGCAACGCTTTGGCTTCGTTTTGAATCGCGTCCATACGCAGAACAGCGATGCGCAAATCCGCACCATTTGCGGCATCACTTGTCACTTCGGCAATCGCTGTGTCCGCACTAACAGATTTAGTGCCACCGCGTATCACCAAAACGCCAATCAAGGCAACCGCAACAACAACCGCCGCGACTATGCCGAACTTTGTATAAGATTTCGTTCCTGTGTTTTTGTTTATTTTTTCCATGGTTCCATCCTTTTGTTTTCTATTAACATTTGCAGTATAACAACAAAAAAAACAAAAAGAAAGCGAAAGTTGCGGTTTTTTATCTTACCGGCAAAATGCGTAATTCGACGCGTCGATTAGTAAGTCTGCCCCATTCGTCTTGACCGGCGATTGGACGCGCGGCCCCGCGCCCCACAATAAACATACGTGTCGGTTTGACACCGTGGCGTGCTAAATACACCGCAACACGAGATGCCATATCGAACGACAGTGCATTTGCCGCCGATGCGTCACGCATAGAATCTGTATAGCCGGCAATTTCTATAAAAGTTGCGTCGTATTTTTTTAGTATATCTGAAACGATTTTTAAATTTGCGTCGCCATCCGCGGAAATTTCTGGTGCATTTAATTCCATTATCGCATCACGAACCATCAGTACCAGAACATCTGTACCGGCACGTTGAACCGAAAGACCGGGGCGACGCAGTGCGTCATACAATGTATTTTCCAGTTCGGCCATATAGCCAACGCACATTGCGTTTTCA
Source organism: Candidatus Enterousia sp. (assembly GCA_045652565.1). Classification (GTDB taxonomy): domain Bacteria; phylum Pseudomonadota; class Alphaproteobacteria; order Rs-D84; family Rs-D84; genus Enterousia. Next base: position 9,943 of record JAZRUN010000018.1, read on the forward strand.
TTTTGTGCCTTGTCACCATATTCGGCCACAGAACTTTGTTTAACCGCTTCTGATACAGTGCGACCACCGGCACCTTGGTATATTGGTTTTTTGGCTATTCGCGCCGTTTCATTCATATCCATAAAACTTGCACCTTTTAAGTAAAGGGGCCATTGCGTACGATCTGGACTTTGATACGCCGCGCATCCAGCAAGAATCATAGATAAAAAAACTAACGTTCGCTTCATTTTACTTGAAAGAATATCTCGTTATCGGCACCAGAAAAACAATCTGGCGTTTCGTTGATATGATAGCCATTTATAACAACATCTGTTGCCCATGCTGGCACCGCTGCCGCAAAATAGTCACATTCGCGTTTTGACAGGCCGTAAAGTTTTATAACAAAAGCGGTTTTATCAATATCTACCTCAACAGCCCAGTCTTTACCAACAGGAGGCTTTTCCGACTTTAACGCACCCGCCTTGATAAGATAATCCACAGATACCCCACTGTAATCGCCGCGCATTTCCATTAACAGTTTTGTATTCTTGGCAACCTCTCGCAATTCTGCGGTTGCAATTGTGTTTTGTTGGTTATGTCGTATAGAATTATATATACCAATTGCACTTGCCGTCATCACACCGGTGATGGCAAGCACCCCAACAATTTCTATCAAAGAACGTCCTGACTCTGATTTCATCTGATTTTCCCCCCTGTTTATTGCTTTGAAATACCGACAATCTCTGCCCCTGCGAACAAAGACATTGCATCGGCGACCATTGGGTCTGATTCAACCGCAATTTTTTCTTGTTCACCCACAGTTTGTGCCTGTGTTGATTGTTCTATCCTGTCCAAAACCCATTTTGCCCCGGTATTGGTATTCAGCCATTGTGACAATTTTTTTTGGAATTCTGTGTCGTCACCGCGGTCAAAGTAAGAAATTTTATTATCAACGATTGCCGACACTTCTATATTCTTGGTAAAGTAAGAATAGAGCAGCATTTCACGCGCGCCGGACAATGCATCCGCCAAATCCGAAGCATTTTTTATTTCCAATTTTTTCGCTTTTTCCTTTGGTGCAGGTGCCGCCACCGGTGTCACAGGTTTTTCTTGTTTTATCATTTCAGAAATTGACGGCATATCCGCAATGTGCATCAAACGCACAATCAACATATCGAAACATTGTTTCTGATTGGTTGCCGCCTGCATTTCTGGAACCGCCGCAACCATAACTTGCCAAATCCTGGACAGGGTATTCAGCGACACGTGTTTGTTTATATTATTTATACGTTCCCGCTGGTCCGCGGTATATGGAATATGTTCGCTGTCACCAGTGCGCAAAACAGGATGCATTCGCGTTGCCCAATGTGTCCATTCCATCATATCGGACAACAACATTGTTAAATCTGCGCCATTTGTATAAATTTCGTCTGCTTTGGCAATAGCGTTTGCAACATTGCCAGACAGTATAGTTTGCATAAAATCAACCACCACTCCGCGGTCTGCGCGTTTAAGCATATCCATAACAGCCGCTTCGTCCACGTGCCCGCCCGTTTGGGCAATCGCCTGGTCCAGCAGGGATAAACCGTCGCGTACCGAACCGTCCGCCGCGCGCGCAAGCAAATCATTTGCCGCATCAGAAAGTTCTATTTTTTCTTGTTCGGCAATCCAGGCAAAATGTTTTTTTAATGTTTCAACTGGAACCCGAACCAGGTCAAAACGTTGGCATCTGGATAATATTGTCACAGGAACTTTTCTAATTTCTGTTGTTGCCAAAATAAAGATAACGTGGGCGGGCGGTTCTTCCAGTGTTTTAAGCAACGCATTAAACGCACTGGATGACAGCATATGAACTTCGTCGATTATATAAACCTTGTACCGGCCGTTTGTCGGACGATATTGCGCCGCATCCAAGATTTCCCGCATATTATCAACGCCAGTATGTGATGCCGCGTCAATTTCCATAACATCAATATGTTGACCGGCCGCAATTGCGCGACAGTTTTCACATTTTCCGCACGGCGTTGCCGTTGGACCGTCTGCGGATAAACAATTTAGTGCCTTGGCCAGAATACGCGCAGTACTTGTTTTTCCAGTCCCGCGAATACCTGTAAAAATATACGCGTGCGCAATACGTCCCGTCTTGATTGCGGTCGTTAAGGTTTTTACCAAAACATCCTGGCCAATTAGCGATTGAAAATCTTGACTGCGATACTTTCGTGCCAGAACGGTATAATTGTCTTGCATTTACATCTTCCTTTTGCGTAAAGAATAGCAGACATATATCAAAATTCAAGCAGTAAAATATCAAAGTGGTTAGTGTTAGTGGTTAGTTGGGGGGCTGTTCACACTAAATTTCGCAACCTTTTACTTGTTTTTTTGTTTTTTACGCCTATAATTGGGCTATGTTAAAAATATTGAAATCTTGGTTGATGGGACGTGCCGCAAAGACTACTGCGGGGGCACTTGCCGAGAAATTTGGACTGGAATTACGTGGAAATCCTGAAACGGTTGTTTCTGGGGTTGCGCCAATTGCGGATGCCAAATCGGGCCAGGTTGCTTTTTACTCGACCGAACGCAACAGCAATGCCTTTAAAGTTTTACCCGTGTCTGTGTTGGAAAATACGCGTGCATCCGTCATTTTATTACAGCCTGAAATGGTGCCGCACGCGCCAGATGGTGCAACTTTGTTGATTTGTGACAGCCCGCGCGGCGAAATCATAAAAATTTTGGGTGAAGTATATCGCGAAGCGCCCCGTCGTGGAATTTCTGGACGTGCATACATTGAAAGTGGCGTATTCTTTCGTAATCGGCGCAGTGTTTATGTTGGTCAATTTGCAACTATTGAACGTGGGGCGGTTATCGAAGAAGATGTAAAGATATACCCAAATGCGTATATCGGAAAAAATGTGACGCTGGGGCAGGGCACAGTGGTTTATCCTGGGGCGCATATTGAAAATGCAACTATTGGTGCAGAATGCGTAATTCACAATGGCGCATCGATTGGCAAGGATGGTTTTGGCTATACACGCCAAGACGGACACAACGTTTTTATTACACACGTTGGGCGCGTTATTATCGGAAATCGTGTTTCCATAGGTGCAAATTCTTGTATCGACAGGGGTGCACTAACTGATACAATGATTGGCGATGTAACAAAAATCGATAACCTTTGCCAAATTGCACATGTGGTGGTTATTGGTTCTGAATGCTTTTTGGCGTCGGGCGTTGGCATTGCCGGCGGTGTAAAGGTTGGTGACCGCGTGCTGCTTGGTGGCCACGTTGGAATCGCAAACGGTGTAAAAATTGGTGATGATGCAAGTGTCGGCGCAAACAGTGGCGTTTTCCGCGACATTCCTGATGGGGAAACCCATATGGGTTATCCTGCGGGTCCAGGGCGAGAGTTTTTACGGCATTATGCCTGGTTAAAAAAACACGTTAACAAGGATTAAGAGGGAACATTATGGTAGATGCACAAGGTATAGAGAGGGTTATTCCGCACAGGGGTTATATGCGCCTGATTGACGAGATTCGTGAATTTACCGATAAAACCGCCATTGGCGTGAAGTACGTGCGTGATGATGAATTTTGGTGCGCAGGACATTTCCCGCAAAAGCCTGTTATGCCTGGGGTTTTAATTATCGAAGCCTTGGCCCAGACTGCGTGCTTTGCGGTTTTAAATTCTTGTGGTAATGATGATGGAAAAACTTTGGGTTATTTCGTGTCTATTGAAAATGCCCGTTTTACACATATGGTTGTGCCTGGTGATACACTGGAACTGCACATAGAAGAAATTGGTGCCAAGATGAAAATGCATAAGTTTAATGGCACAGCATTTGTAAATGGTCGGCGTGTGGCATCGGCAACCTTTTCGGCAATAATGGATTGCGAATCTTAATATACGCGCCTGGGCGTGTTTTTTTATATCTTGATACCAAAAAATATTCTTGCGCCTTCGCCTATGACGAATGCAGTCGCTGTGACAATAGCGCATATGGTCAGCATTTCAAGAAATCTTGGCCAAAAGCGTTCGCTGCACAGTCGCGATTTCACAAAGTTAAAGAACCATATTATAGAAATCGCGATTACATAGGTCATAAGAATCGCATAAATTGTATTTGTTATAAATACGAATGGCACAATTAAAAAGCCCACAGTAAAAACATATGCCGTCCCTGTGGCAATACCACGCCATATTGCGATGTCTGATTTGCCGTCTGCGCGCGCCGCCAAGTATTCTGATGCCGCCATAGAAAGCCCCGCCGCCACAGATGCGATAATACAAGTTAAAATTACGGTATATTTGTCAGCGGCCGCGAATACCAAACCTGTGACAAGCCCAATTGTTGACACCATTGCATCGTGCATCCCCAATACCATTGGCCCCCAAAAAGAATTTTTTTGTTTCATACAAAAATTATACCCCGCACGCGGGGTATAAATAACAGGTTTCAAATCACAATTTACCATTTTGGGGCATAAGAGCCTTCTTTGATAATCGGTTGTTCATCTTCCCATACCGACAAACCGGTCTTGATATCTGTCAAAGTCATTTGCAAATAATATTCTACACGTGTATCAGTGGAAGAAAACCATCCAGAATCGATTTTTAAATTACGCTGCAACATCTTACCGGTCAGTGACATATTTGGTGCAACCAACGTGCCTTTGCCAACAATGGTTGTCGCATCGTATTCTGAATTACCGCGCAGGTCACGTACCGCATTCGTTGTTCCATCTTCGGCTTTGCCGTTTGCCGCAAAACTTGTTGCGATTTGTGCGCGTCCAGAATTAACAATAGTCGCGCGTATTTTCTTGGTCAAAATATCTGAATCAAACCTTTGCATCGTATCGTTTTTAATTTCACCAATCGCAATTACCGGATTTTTAACGCGGCTGAAAGCACCACTTGCCAGCATAGAGTTTGTCATATTTTCGGCGGTTCGTGTCCAGTCACGATATTCCAGTTCCATAACGTTTTTCATATCGCTTACTTCTTGTTTGTTGTCCAAATCAACAACCGTTGTTCCGCCACAACCGCAAAGAACCGCGCAAATTGCGAAAGGAAATAATTTTTTCATATTCTGCCTCCTTTTATTTAAGTTTTATTGTTTTTATATCTGTTTTATTGTTTGCACGCCGCAGGTAAATCAAATAGTTCCCATCTGTTGGTACCGATATTTCCTGAACCAGTTTATCACCAGATTTTAATTCAATCAAGCCATTATTAGTCGCGCGCAAAACAGAAATTTTCTTTGGTAGTGTCGCCCAGGTACGTGTATCTGCAATGTTGGTAAGTTCAGAATATACCGTTGACATAAATCCCACAAGTGCAGACGAATCAGATTTCGAATTATATGCAACGCTTTGCAATGCCACACGTGACAGCGCCGATGTATATGCGCGCAATGCTTCGTTTATTCTGTATTCGTTATATTCCGTCATAAACATTGCATCGACATCCGCCAAATTTTGTGCATTATTTACCGGCGATTCTGAAAGTGCGATGGGCTTTGCATCAGATACGGAAAGTGTTGCAATAACTGTTCCGTTTTTTACGGGTATCGGTACGTGGGCGCGTTTTTCAACAAGTTTTGGTGCAAAACCGTCTTCGATAAAAATCCAAACTGTATTTTGGGGCGCGTGTTTTTCCGCCGCAAGTTTTGCATCGGTCGCAATAAATTTATTTTCAGGCATCATACCACTTGCGCGCTTCAAATAAAGTTCTGCATCGGAAAATTCGCCATTATTCAAGAAATATATGCCCGACAGATACATTAGCCCAGGGTTCATAATGTCACGATAGGCATTCCACACAGAATTTTCATTTTGAATTTTTTTAACAAAGTCATTGTCGGCATTTTGCTCGTTTTCTTCAATCAGTTTTTGATATTCGCGGGACATTTCTTGCTGACGCGCATAAGACTGGTTGATTATAACGCGTGCATCATTTGTGCGGTTTTCAGCCAATGCCGCCCACAGTTGATAGTACGACACAAATAAAGAATCCATCATAAGCGGTCTGTAATCATTCGCATTTGCGCCAAGCAACAGCCCAACGGCTTCACGTGAAAAACTGCCACCTGTTATATCTTTGTTTTTCTTGTTGAATACTTCATAGGTTTTGTCCGCGTTTGTTAAATCTCCATTGTGAAACAATGCATCCGCCGTCAACAGCAACTCTAAATTATCAAGACTTTCAATATTTGTTGTGTCTGTGTTCGCGTTTTCCATATAATTTTCTCGCACAGAATTCAGGCGCGAATCAACCGTCGCCACGCATGCCGACAACAATGGCAAAAAAACAAAAGATCGTGCAAATTTTAACATAAGGTTATGCTTGGACAGGTGTCAGTTCTTTTAACTCATTTGTTTGTGGGTTGAAATACTTTGGTGCGCCACTGTATTCCAAAATCGCATGATGCAACGGTATCAAAAATTCCGGCAACGGCGACGACCGCCCCATTTTCATATAAGATGACATAACAGGGTCACTAAACGACATACGCAATTCTGCCTTGATTGGGCGATGATACCATCCCTCATACAGAACGATTGCTTCGCCAGGCTTACCGTTCACTGTTGTCTTTAATTTCATAATATCAAATTCACTAAATAACGGTTCTGTTTTTGGTACTTCTGTTTCTTTTCCGTCCGGTCCTTTTTCTTTTTTCATTGTGATTTTATTACCCATCATTTCAGAAAACTGGCGCGCCGTTTCAAGGTCATTTTGACGCAAAACAACCTTGGCGGCGGTTGTTGATAGAATGGTTTTGGACGCATCTTGACCGTATTTTTCGGCAATCTGGTGCAAATCTTGACCAATAAACAGATACGAAATCTGTTGCCCACGACCAACATCGGGTCCTTGGATAATCGCTTGCATTTTTTGCATTTTTGGCATTTCATCAAGTAAGAACAATACCGGATACGGTCCCATCTTTTCGCCGCTGCGGCCAACGTGGTCCGGTGGGTTTGCAAGCAAGAAATTCGACATAGTTTCAATAAACATTGCGGTTATCGGGTTTAACGCCTTGGCATCAACCATATTGATAGACAGATACACAGTGACGGGCTTCATTTTTCCATCTCGTGGGTCAATCATGCCGCGCATATCGGCAAAGTGAAAATCTGAATGAGATGTTCTGTTGCGCACCGCGGCGTTGCGGAATATGGCAAGCCCCGTCAATATCGTTGAAATAATGGAACCCCGTTCAACAGACGGCGTATTCGCAAGTTTGGTAAGTTCCGCCACCGCACGATTTGAATATGCAAATGCGCGACACTCGGCAACCGCGCTTTCAAGCCAATCTTTCATCGGATCCGCCATCATAACTGTTTGGTCGCCTTGCTTTTGCCGTTCGGCCAAATTCGCCGCAACCGCAATTTGCGCCTCGGTAATCCAATCAAGCATCATAGAAAAAGATGCCTCTTTCCCAAGCCACATTTGTGGTATGTTTGCCCAGGTTCCAATATGAACATAGTTGTTCACATTTAATTCGCCATTTTGAATCAATTTTTGTGCGGCAAAAGCGTTCGGGTCATTTATCATCGAAAAATAATAATCTGACAGAACCGCCGCATCATCTGCATCAAATTCCCCAGATTGCAAACGCGCATAGAAATAGTCGTCCGCCTTGGCGCGTTCAATTTTTGAAACAATGAATTGGATAAAGCCGGCAAGCCCCGCGCGCCCAGACTGGGTCCAGTGTGGGTCGGCACTGCTGCCCACTGCGTCGGGAACCAAAACATCGCAGATATAGTCCACGTACAATTCGCGCTGTTCTGTGCTGAACGGTATATGCCCAGGCGATAACGGATTCCAAGATGGATAGTAAATACCTTTTTCTGGTTCATCTTGTCCCGCCCAGTCCATAATAAACACCGGTCCAACCTTGGCCGCACGATACGCACTGGAGTTGCCATCCAATTCAGGCTTCGGGTCATTTATAATCATAGATACACCAGTACATTCGAAAATCGTCGGCAACACTATACCGTATGTTTTACCAGTTCCCGGAGGCGCCAAACACAAAACCGACAATGTTTTTGGCAATTTCAGTGCCTTTTTCTTAAAATAGCCAAGCACCATCATAAAGCCTTTGAACAAACCCATTTGTTCGACATCTTTTTCATTTGCCTCACGCGAAGATTTTTTATCGAATTTATCTTTGCCATTCGGGTTAAATTCAGACTTTAATGTATCATCAACCAAAAAGTAATATACGATAAAAGGCAAGACCGGCACAATACAGGCATAATCTGGGTGCATTACACAGCGTAAAATCCAATATGGAATTTCGGCAATTACCGACATACCTGCACTGCCGACCAAGTTCCCAAGGTAGATTTTTATCCAATCCAGCGTCGCCGCAGACCAACCGTACCGCCAAATATGTTCAAAGATAAAAGAAAAGCAAAACACAACCGCGCACACCAACCACACGCCAACCGACCAACGCAAAGCCCAAAAAATTTGAGCCATAGGTGTTTGTTCGTGTTCTTTGTATGCACTGGATTTGAATATATTCAAACCCTTGCTGTCGCGACCCGCAGATAAAATCTTGAACTTTTCAACCATCGTGTTATGATTATACCAGAAAAAACAAAACAGATAAAGTATGGAAATAAATTTTTAATGAAAAATATTCCGCGAATCTTTATTGGTGGGGGCTTGGAATCCGGGGCAATAATACCCGCGTCGCGTGATGTTGCACACTATTTGTCGCGCGTTATGCGGACGGACAGTTGTTTGGTTTTTGGCTCTGGAAATGAATTTTCGGCAAAACTTTCGGCGGACGGCAAAAACATAATCGTTGGCGACAAAACTATGCACAATGACCCGTCTAATGATATAACGCTTTATTTTGCGCCGATTAAAAGAATTGATGATTTGATAAATATGGCGACCCAGATGGGAATAAAACGGTTTCAACCTGTGATAACAGAACGCACCGTAAATCATCATGTGAATTGGGCGCGTATGGAAAAAATTGCTATCGAGGCCGCAGAACAATCAAACCGCAACAGTGTGCCAGAAATTTCCAAACCAATAGATTTTTCAAAACTTGATTTGAATGGCATTTGTTTTGCGGACGAAAGATTTGCGTATGGCGATAAAGCCGAACAAAAAATTCCAACAAACGCGCAAAGCATACTTGTTGGCCCCGAAGGTGGTTTTTCTGACGGGGAATTTGCCGCACTGGATGCGGCGGGCGCAATTCCAGTGTCACTTGGCCCAACAATTTTGCGGGCCGAAGTTGCGGCAATCATAGCAATAGGAAAAATCAGAAAATGAAAATAAGGATTGCAAAATTTATCGCCGATTCTGGCATAACTTCACGCAGGGGGGCAGAACAACTGATTGCGGCGGGCGCGGTATCGGTAAATGGTGTGGTTATCAATACGCCTGTGCATTTTGTTGACGACACAGACCAGGTTAAAATAAATGGCAAAACCATTGCAAAAAGAATCGAAACAAAACTCTATGCATTCCATAAACCTATTGATACTGTGACAACAACGCGCGACCCACGTGGACGCAATACAATATACGATGTTTTGCCGCCAGAATACAAAAATTTGCGGTATGTTGGGCGACTGGATTTTAAAACGACTGGACTTTTGCTTATGACAAACGATGGTTTGCTTGCACGAAAATTGACCCAGCCTGATTCGAAAATCCCGCGCGTATATTTGGCGGACGTTGCTGGAAATAATTTATCAAAATTGGACAAAGCGCGCGCAGGAATTACTATTGATGGAATAAAATATCGTCCTATGCAAATTGAAATTATGCCCGATAAGCGTTTGCGTATAACCGTCACCGAAGGCAAGAAAAACGAAATTCGCATTGTGTTAAAGCATTGTGGCCTGCCGGTTCGCAAACTTCATCGAATAATGTATGGTCCAATCAGTATCAAAAATATTCCGTCTGGAAAAATTACAGAAGTTGATAAAAAAACAATTGACGCACTGTTGGAAAGTTTTCTATAATCTTTGATGTAAGAGAATACAAGGAAAACCGTAGGGGGGGATTTTCGATGAAAAATACAAAGACAAAAACTAAAACGGCGGCGACGCGCGGCGTTAAAATTAAAAGTGCACAGCATAAATCTTCTGTATCGTCTTGGTCGTTGTCCATTTATGTTTATTGGTTTATAATTTTGTTTTTTATCGCGGCGACGCTTTATATTTTGGGGCGCAGTCATTTTACCGCTGTGAACCAGCAAACTGAAAAAGCCGAGGTTGTTTCGGTGCAAACAGAACAGCCAACACAAAAAGTTGAAGAAGAAATTTTGTTAAAGGCATCGGATTACTACATCACCGGTCGTGATGAAATTTTGGCGGGCGATTTGGACGGCGCGATTGCAGATTTAACAACGGCCATAGCGGCGGACTCGCAAATGGTTGACGCCTATATACTGCGTGGCGAGGCATATATGCAAAATGGCGATTATCGCAATGCCATGCAGGATTTTGATACGGCGATTGCGATTGACACTGCAAGTTCAGTCGCGTATTACGACAGGGCTCTGTTAAATACCAGATTGGAAGACTTTAATTCTGCAATGAACGATATCAATAATGCCATTGCGGCGTATGCGATGAAACCAAATGACGTATTGCAAATGCGCGATATGTATGCAAAGCGCGGCCAGTTGAATTTGTGGCAAAAAAATTGGGAAGGCGCGATAGCAGATTATACAAATTCATTGTCGCATCCGTCTGGCACAGTTAGTTCAAATGTCTATGCAGAACGTGCCGAGGCATATACCGCACTGGGGCAGTATGCAAACGCGATAAATGATTATACTTCGGCAATTCGTGTGATTTCGGAACAGATTCAGGGCGCGACAACAATGGAACAAAAAGAAGACCTGTCTATGCGCGCAATGAATTATTTTGAAAAATCCGCAGCCTTGAATCTGCAGAGTGGTAATGGCATCGCGGCAAATTCTGACTTGACGGCGGCGTATGCGATTGCGACATCGCTTGGCGATACAGATTCAATCGAACGCCTGAAACGACTGTTATCAGAATTGCAATAAAAAACGATTGTTAAAAACATTTGTGCTATTGTTGACATAATACCGGCGAAAGCCGGTATTTTTCGCCATCGTCTCAGACCGGCACTCGTCATCCCGCAGCATCGGGCCCCGCAAAATTTGAAAAAATTTTGTGGGTGATAACGTGCGGAGCCCATCCGCGGGATGACGTGTCTTGTTATTGGACGACAATTCTTTTTTGTTCTGGAATAATAAACCTGTCCCGTTTTAATTACCCAGTTAACAAATATTTTACATACTTTTAAAAACTTGCGCGGATGCCTGCGGCAACAAAAGGTTCTTTGCGTGACATTCCAACAGACATCCATCCGTCAATGTATTTGCTGTATTTATATCTGAAAGATGCCAATGCGGTATGGTCGATATAATTTTTATCCGCGTCGTGCCAAATGCCTGTTTCAGAAAACATATATGTCGCAGATATTGTATAATTCAATATATCATAACTTACCCCCGTGCCGGCGACGATACCGTCTGTTGCAATTCCAATCGGGTTTTCATCATAAATCAGGCGACCGGTCAGGCCAAAAACAAAACTGTTATATTGAATATTTAATCCAGAATAAATTTGCCCGCGCCAATCTGCACTGACATTTGGTGAAAAAGTATCGGTTGAAAAATCATCTGGGTGTGACATAAATGACGCGCCAAAGGAAAAAGCATATTTCGTTTTTGCTTCGGAATATTTAAGTTTAAGCCCTGCGTCAACTTCGTAATCATAACTGTCGGTCAAACCCGCAACAGAAATACCATATTGCGCGTTTTTATGTGTCGCCGAAACGATGCTTACGCGCGGGGCCTCGGATCCATTTGTGATGGTCGGGTTTGCAATTATTGCGCCACCTGTGCCCATTTTACGAAAAATCAAAGAATCGTGATTTATGCGCAAACCGCCCGCATCCGGCAATCCTAATCCCAATTTGTGCGCGGCCGATTCTGTCAAACCGATTTCAAGTCGCGCAATGTTATGAATGTGCCAAAAGGCAAAAGCCTCGTGATAAAAATTGTCTTCGTTTAGTGCGATTTCATCCATCGTATAAACCGCACCAAATGTGTTTGATTTAACGCCGTCATAGGTAATTTGGGCGCGCACGCGAAAATCGCCAAGGAAGTCGGGTGTATTAAAATCTGGTTCAAAAATTCCCGCCGTACCATAACCAGACAGGCCAAAGTTGAAATCACCAATTCGATGTTCCAGTGCCATCGCATTCGTTGCCGCTGTGGCGACAATAACCGCCACGAAAAATTGTTTATTGTCCAGGATTTTCATTTGCGTCCTTTAAAATCGCATCACGCAATTTGTTGTATGCACGTTCTTCTATTTGCCGCACACGTTCGCGTGAAATACCATATTTCTTTGACAGTGATTCCAGTGTCGCCACAGGTTCGCTAAGTCGGCGCGCCCTTAAAATCTCACGCTCACGTTCGGTCAGCAATGCCAAATGCTTTTTCAGCAATTCGCCGCCGCGCCGCATCAGTTCACTGCGTTCGATGGTTTCAAGTATTCCAGACGCGTCATCTGACATATTGGACAGAATGTCTGTGCCTTCTTGCTCGTCATTTCTGGATGGCGCGTTAAGTGATAAATCGCGTGCAACGATTCGTGTTGACATTCGTTTGACATCTTCGGCGGGAACTTTCAGATATTCGCCGATTCTTTCCGCTTGGGCATCAGACAAGTTTCCGTCCATAATACCCAATGCACGTTTTGCGCGCGCAAGATTAAAGAACACACGCTTTTGATTTGCCGAAGTGCCTATTTTCACAATCGACCAATTATTTAATATTGTTTCATAAATTTCTGCGCGAATCCAAAACATAGCATAAGTAGAAAAACGAAAACCGCGTTCAGGGTCAAATTTTTGTAATGCCTGCATCAGACCCATATTGCCACTGGCTACTAATTCTTGGGTCGGAATACCATAGTTGCGAAAATCGTATGCCACAGACACAACAAGGCGCAAATGACTGACCAATAATTTTTCTGCGGCGGCACTGTCGTGGTCGCGCGCCCATTTTGACGCATATTCATATTCTTCTTCGGCAGAAAGTATCGGAAACTTGCTTATTTCGCGAAAATAACCAGCAAGTGACGCGTCATCGCCATAGGTCGGCAGTGCAACACTGGTATTTGATTTTGATACTAATGCGTTCTTGATTTGTTTTTTCATAACGTTTATAGTATAGCAATAAAATAGAAATTATCAAGATATCAAAAAAATTACAGGAGATTATTCTATGGCAACAATGCTTGAAAGAAACAAAAAAGTCAAAGCCCCAGAAAAAACTATGCAAGAACACGCTGAAGACGCGCTCTATCGCGAAGTTTGGGAAGAGATGAACAACGAAAAGACCCAGCAATTTATTAAAAAATATGGGAAATATATGTTGGCGGCGGCACTGGGAATTATGATAGTTGTGACCGCGATTCAAATTGGACTGCGCGCGCACAGGGCGGCCAAGGTCGCAACTGCGGAAAACTATGAAATCGCAATTGAAAATTCGGATGTAAATGCATTGGTCGGAATTGCAGGTGGTGCCTCTGGTGCGACATCGGATTTGGCACTGTTCCAAAGTCGGAGGCCAAGCG
>JAZRUN010000019.1:0-7242 GCA_045652565.1 Candidatus Enterousia sp.
GGGGCGGCCGCCGCAACTGGCGCAATCAAGGGCGCGCGTTTGGCAAAAACCAGTGCAAAGATAGTTAAAAATATGCGTGCGCTTACCAAGGCCGCGAACGTACAAAAATACATCAGAAATGCCGACAGGGTCAACAAGGCCAGACGCAGTATCGAAAATGCCGACAGATTTGCGAAATCGATGAAGAATGTATCTAAACTTGAAAAAAACTTAGCCAAGGCAACCAAAGGAACCAAGAAGTATGAACGTCTTGAAAATCAACTTGAGGCGGCGCGCAAAATGCATGCCGGTAACGCGCGCAAACTTGGTAAAGAGGCCGAAAATATAAGGTCTGTTGATGATTTAGACAAACTGGAAAACCTGAAAAAACTGCGTGGCGAAGAAATCACAAAGGCACAGAAGGAAATGTCTGAATTAGCGAAAACCGATAAAAATGTTTCGGAATATGTTCGACAATCTGATGCGTTGCGCGATTTGTACAAATATGCCAATGAATTAAAAAGCATAAAAAAGGCAAGGACTGGCAATGCGTTTCAGCGCGGATGGCAGGGTCTAAAAAATGCGCGGCAAAGTTTGCGTGCGGCAAATCGTGGCGCTAAAACGTTGGACAAGGCGGAACGCGTGGCACGCCAAGGCGCAAAGTTCGTTGATAAAGTTGGCGATATTTCACGTATTGGACGTGACGCAACAAAAATTGAAAAAGATTTAAAATCTGTTGATAAATATGCCGACGCTGCACGGGAATTGGAAATTGTTTCCCAAAACCATATTGATGAAATTAAACGTTTAACCAAAGAACAACGAAAAGCACTGTCCAAGGTTGACGCCCAAGAATTGGAAAAAATGTTGCAATCTGAACAAGACGCCTTAAATGCGATGACTAAATCGCGCGAGGAAATTACCGCACTTGAAAAAGAATTGGGCGAGATTGGAAAAATCGATAAGAACAGTGCAAAATATAAATCGCTTTCCAAAGAATTAGAAACTGCCAAACTTCGCCATGCCGCAGATGCAAAAAAAATGGTCGCCGCCATAGATAAAGTATCTGGGGCAATCAATGGTTTCGCACGCAAAATTAGCAATCTGGGTGCGGCATTTCGTCACAGCACAGGTGCATCCGCAACGCGCGACTGGTTGTTCCACTCGACTCTGCGGAATGCGTCTCGCATCACAAAAGGCGTTGAAGAACTGGCGGTATTACAATTCGCTTTAAGTTTGATTGGTGATTTTTACGATTACACGCACACGTCCAGCGATGACTACACAAATGGAATCGAAATGAAACCATTTTTGTTGTTGGGTGCCGATGCACTGGAAGGCTATGATAATGTTGTGAACTATGGAATGTGGTTGATGTGGGCAGGCGATTCTGGGTACCCAGAAGATGACGATGCCGCCTATTTGCAGGCAATGGATTTTGCACAAAAGTTTTATCAAGACTTGGTCGAAACCCAGGAAGAACAGGACCGATACGCCTGTGACGTGGATATATATGTTGTGCGACCAATTATTCGCAACCCAGATACAGACCATCAGGCCTTGTATTGGTTGATTATGAATGATATTCCTTGGTCAACGTCTCGATAAAAAACCTATTGTTTTTTGATAGGATTTTTTATAGAATGAAAATGACCAAGGAGGAAAAGATGAAAAAAATTCTGACCGCTTTTATTATAATTTTCACGACCGCGCTGTCTGCGCACGCATACCAGGTTATGTCTTCCAAAGAAATGGGGCAGGGGGATGCCAAAAACCAAAATGTCGTTGTGAAATGCACGACTGATTTGGGCAAACTGTCGAATCAAACGTGTTCTTTGCGCCGTTATGTAAAGTGCACTGGAAACGGCACGCGCAAGAATTGCAGCGGGTGGCAGGCGTGGCGTGACCTGCGCAACCCGGAAAAGCAATATTCTGATTGGAAAACGGCGGCAAATGCGTGCTGTCGCACGATAGGTTTGCGGTAGAAACATTTTGTTATTTTCTTGTTGCAAAATCGCGAATTTTAGTTTATCATAGCAACCGCTTTATGGGCATTGGGCATATGGCGGAATTGGTAGACGCGCTAGTTTCAGGTACTAGTGGGGCGACCCTTGGAAGTTCGAGTCTTCTTATGCCCACCAAAAAAGTTTTGGGGTTGTAGCTCAGTTGATAGAGCGCTACGTTCGCATCGTAGAGGTCGTGGGTTTGAGTCCCATCAGCTCCACCAAAAATTGTTAGCGTGCACAACAAAGTGCACGCTTAAAATTTTTGAGTGTCCCGCCGTAGCATTGGTCATTTTTATGACGCGGGTTTCACAATTATCAGCGAAGGCGGACGGAATTCCAGATAACAACGAAATTGTTAGCGTGCACAACAAAGTGCACGCTTAAAATTTTTGAGTGTCCCGCCGTAGCATTGGTCGTTTTTATGACGCGGAATTCACAATTATCAGCGAAGGCGGACGGAATTCCAGATAACAACGAAATTGTTAGCGTGCACAACAAAGTGCACGCTTAAAAATTTGTATGTGAGAATGAGTTTGAACGAAGTTCGCACAACTACAAATTTGTGCGCATTTTTTTCTTGCAAGGCGCGTCAGATGCTGATACTATGTGCGCCAGACACGGGGATATGGCGGAATGGTAGACGCTGAGGACTTAAAATCCTTTGGTCATTGCGACCGTGTGGGTTCAAGTCCCACTATCCCCACCACCAAATTTTCAAGCAAGCCATCGCGAGCTTTGAAAATTTGAGTGCCGCGCCGTAGCCAACAGCGAAGGCGGGCCAGGCAAATTTAGTTTTAGTTATCGCGCGCAACGTGCACGGTAAATCTGGATGTGTAGCTCAGTTGGTTAGAGCGCTTCGTTCACATCGAAGAGGTCGTTGGTTCGAGTCCAATCACATCCACCAAAATTGTTAAAAAATACTTAACTTTTCTGCAAAAATATCCTTGCGTTATATTTCGAAAATTTGCTAAAATTTTCATTAGAGATGAAGAAAATTCTGATTTTTGGCGTTTTTTTTGGCTTTTTTGCCTGCGCGGACGGCCTGTGTGCGATGCGTGATGGGGCGACCACGTCCAGTCGGGCCAAGCAATCGCGGACCGCGACAACGGTTGTGCGCACAAACACGACGGGCGAGGTGGCGCGAACCGTTGCGCCGACACGTACGAATGTATCGCTTTCGCGTGCGGGAACTTTGCACAGTGGAATTCAGCCACGCACCCTGGGTGCCGCCACCGCCGCAGCCGCCAGGTATCGCAAGGCCGCAAGTTCCACGCGCGGCGCATACGTGCCCGCATCTACCCGCGTTGCCCAGCGTTCCCGTGCCGCTATGGATCAAATATCTGGCATCACAGAAACCAGAACCGGCGCGGCATACAACCAATGCAAAACCGCATATTTTCAATGTATGGATCAATTTTGTACGTTAAAGAATGATGATTATCGACGTTGTTCTTGCAGTTCGCGCATTTATGATTTGATGGCGGCGCGCGAAAATTTAACGGAAACAAGTGCGAAATTGACCGAATTTACGGAAAATCTGGACATTGTTGGAATGACGGCGGCCCAGGCGACCGCTGTTCATACTGCGTCTGACGGGGAAAATGCGTTGACTGCGGACACATCTGCGTCCAAGGCATTGCTGACCGCCATTATGAATTCTATACGTGGCGAAGACGCAACGGTTAGTGGAAAAATGTCCAGTTTAAATAGTATCAATTTGTCTTTTGATACGGGCATTGGTTTTGGTATGTCTGATAATGCACAGGTTATTGCGTCTTATAATGGAACAGAACTTTATAATGCGGTTTATTCCGCCTGCCGTACTGTTGTCAAAGACGATTGTAATGATGCGGCATTGCAACGCGCGGTGACGGCATACCTTATGGCGATAGAGCAAGATTGTAATACCGTTCAATCGGCGCTTGGTAAAAAACAAAAGGAGTTAAAGGCCGCAATTCGTGAAGGTGGGGCGATGCTGGATTTGGCGCGTGTGGAAAACCGACAAAAGCATAATTCTGATGACAAGGCCGCCTGTATCGCGAATGTTGAAACCGCGGTACTTAGTGAACAAGTCTGTGGTGCGGGTTATCACAAATGTTTGGATGATGGCAAATTTATAGACATAACAACCGGCGCGCCAATCGCGGGGGTGGTGGATTTTTATGAACTTGCCAATATGTTAAGGTTTGATACTGGCAAAAACGCCGCCGATCAGAAACTGGCCCAGAATCCCGACAATCGCATGTTTGTTCGCAACTTTGAAGAAAAAACCAAAAAATTTGCCAAAGATGCACTTGATAAGTGCCAAGAAATTGCCGATGATGTGTGGCAAGATTATTTGGACAGGGCTTTGTTAGACATCTACTATGCCCAGCGCGCCAAGGTTGACACAATTAAAACAGGTTGTTTCGACCTTATATCTTCGTGTTATCAAGATCGCGAGGCATCTATTACTGCGGCGATGGCATCCCTTATTGATGGGCGCAGCGAGATTCTGTTGCAACCCGACAAAATCGTACTTACAAGCCAGATGTGCAGTGATTATATCGCGTCTTGCAATAATATGTTTGGAAACGATGTTATAAACGAATATATTGCGAATCAAACCAAGACGGACACATTGTCGGCATGTCGTGCGATTGCAGACCAATGCTTTACCAATTTTGGTGGCACAAATTACGAAAACTTTTATTACCCGTCCAGTGGTCTGTTCACGCCAAATATGGCGGATGCGTTGGTGCAGTCTGGGGATGATGCTACATTTAATTCTGCGCTGGATTGGTTCGCACTGTATGAATACGATGAAAATGGCGAACGTAAAGACGGCTATAAGTCAGAGTGTGCGAAACAATTGGCGCAAATGCCAAATTGTGTTGATAAAATAGAACAGGTGTTCGGCGGACTGGACGCGGTAATTGCGAGACAAAAAAAGGATTTCGAAGGTGCATATGAATATGTCAAACCAACCACAGATAAGGCGCATGCCTATGGCTGGGCGCGGCGCGACAGCGAAGGCTATATTGATTGGAACGACAGTACATATGAATTCAAGAATCGCCGCCTGCGCCCGACCGGCGTCGCAACCGAAGTCTATAACAGGATTATTGATACATTGACCACGCAATGTTTGAATGTTGATGGCAAATTTGTCGAAGCGCAAGTTATCGACCACGACAGGTATGGGGGTGTCACGAATTACAATGGGTTGGCCGTGTATAATAATGTATGTAAGCTAATTGCACAAACTTCAAATAATTTTGCGGGTTATGGCATAACCACAAGTTATGCAGAAGATATGTGTCCACAAGATTATAGCCTGAGAGTAGATATCGATGTGTGGGGGGCGTGCCTGTGTTGGGAAAATGGCGGCCGCAGGAGCAAAAATGGTCAAAGCGCTAAATGTGTGCCAATGGTGCCTGTCGTATATGATAATAGTGCTGTTGATGCTTGTGATGATGCCCATGATGTTAGTTGTCAGGAAATTGGCCGAGAAGGGCTGTGTACAATATTGAATGCTTCTTATTATGTTGGGCACAATTCAATACCAGTCAATGCGTGGTGTACGCCAGAAATGTCATCTGATTCAGATCAAGTATGTCCATATGGTGTCGGTTGTGATATTCCGGACGGTGTGCCGCTTGGCAACAGGGCGCAGGTTGTTCCGTAATAATAATTTTATTTCGGGAAATGGGGTGCGGCTAATTTTTTGCGCTGCCCATTAGACATTTGGCGATTATTTTACTGGGGGTGCCGTTTGGGCGCATCCACATTGTGTCGGCCTGTTTCAATGTTTCAATCATTTTATTCCGATTTGCGGGCAAAATAATGCTGTCCAGCGCATCAATAATATTGTCCGCGGTTGCATCGCCACCCAAAAATTCTGGGTAAACCGTTTGGTTCAGCAATATATTCACCAACGATACCCAGCGAACTTTTATAAGCAAGCGACCAATCAGCGTTGTTATTCTGTTCATTTTATATGTGACAATGGTCGGAATATGCATCATTGCCAGTTCTGCCGATACGGTTCCACTTGCCACGATGGCGACATAGGTGCGCCGATATAAATCATATCGCGCGGACGAAGCAACAATTTCAGGTTTGACCGTCCAATCTTTTATTGCCGCCTTGACATAATCCGCGGTGGTTTCAACAACCGGAATCGCAAACTTGTAATTCATATAGCCGCAAGAATTTATCGTTTCTGCGACCGTTTTAAACAGCGGCATAAGGCGTTTTACTTCGGACATACGACTGCCCGGCACAAAAGTTATTATTTTGTCTGAACTTTGCAAGTTATCTTGTTGTTTTGTGTCGAATATATTTTCTGCGATTGGGTGGCCGACGGCGACCGTATCAAGACCGTATTTTGTGAAATAAGGCACTTCGAAATCAAAAAAAGCATATAATTTGTCGAACGTCTTGGCGTATTTTTTTGCACGCCCCGGACGCCATGCCCAAACCTGGGGGGCGACGATATGATGAAAGCGCAGGCCACCCGCAATTAAATCACGACCCGCACGACAGTTGCGTAATTTTTTTATAACACTGCGCGCAAAGCCCGGTGAATCAATCGTTAGGATTATATCTGGTTTTTCCTGAATAATTGCGCGAACGGTTTCAGATATGCGGCGCGTCAAGGTGCGCGCGTGCATTAAAACCTCTATTATTCCCATCACCGATAAATCAGACATAGGGAAAATGGATTTTAATCCAGCCGCAGTCATTTCTTGACCGCCAATTCCAACAAATTCTGCATTTGGTGTTGCGCGCATAACGCGTGCACCCAAGGCATCGCCAGAAACTTCCCCAGCAATGATAAAGATGTGCAAATTTTTATTCGGCATGATCCGATGTCCCGATGCCACGTTTTGAACGGTTTTCTATAAAGTCAATCGCGTCCATAGCGTATTTGTTGTTTTTAACTTCTTTACGTATGCGCGCCACGCGGTCCGCAACGGTTCCATCGGTGCCTTTGAATACGGCGGAATATACACTGTAGATTGCGTGCATATCTTCGTTTGTAAAACCGCGGCGCATTAATCCTACACGATTGATTGTACGGTATTTTGCGCGCGGGCCTTCGTATATAGCGTACGGCAAGACATCGTTCCCGACGCCCGACATACCGCCAATAAACGCGTTGCGTCCGATGCGCGCAAATTGCAGAACCATGACCCCGCCAGACAAAGTGGCATAATCTTCTATCTCTACATGTCCGGCAACCTGTACCAGGTTAGACATAACCACGTTGCTT
>JAZRUN010000020.1:0-13812 GCA_045652565.1 Candidatus Enterousia sp.
CCATTGATGCAATCCGTTCAATAAATCACACAGTTTATAATATTCCGAATATGGAATTTATCAATGACGAGGAATACCAGATTTTGGAAGAACGTGCCCCAGGCGAAAAATTAACACGCGAGTTATTCCGCAAACTTTCCGCGCGCCAACGTTATGAAATTATAAACAGTATTGGTACTTTTCTGGTCGATATGAATGAATTAAAGCCGGCAATTCCGGAACCCAATCACAAAATTACCAGCGAATTCAAATTCGATGTTTTGTCTCATTTTGTAAATAATCGTATGTGCGAATGGTTTAAAAAGAACGAAGTTCTGCAAATGAAACATTTTTGCGAGCAAATCGATTCTTTTACCTATGATACATATCGTGCTTGGTCACATGGTGATTTGAATTCAGGCAACGTATATTATGATGAAAATACCAGCAAACTTTCATTTATCGATTTCGCCGAAGCCGACTATCACTTGATTTATGCCGATATTTTTGCGCCATTACAAACAGATTTACAGATTGAAAAACCTGTCTATGAAAAATATACGGAATATCATCGCCCATCTTTGTGGCGTATGATGAGTATTCGAAACCCAAAAATGCAAGAAATTATGAAATATCGCGCAGAAAGTGTTTTAATGAAACGTTTTTTAAAGGCTTCGCGTGATTTACGTAAAAATCCGCAATCTGAAAAAGGCGCAAAAAACACACGTGAAAAAATCGCATTTATGCGTGAACAAATGGCGGTAATTTTGGCCTTGGAACAACGCTTTGTTAAAAAGAAATGACCAGTCACGGGCGGGAAACTTTTGTCACAATAATAAACGAACATGATGATTATGTTATAAAGCAGCCATACAAAAAAGTCGCCGACACTTGGCTTGAAAACCAACAATTTGCAGCACGCACTGTCCAAAGCCTTGAAAAAATCGGCAATACCGTGTACAAAGTGCCGCACGTCGAAAGTATTGATGCAAAAAATACGCGGGTTATAGAAGAACGTGTATATGGCACACCTTTGTCGGCAAAAGTTTTTCACGATCTGGATTCCAACACCCAGAAAAAATTAATCGATTCTTTGGCGCAATTCTACGCAGACATCCACTCACTGGATTCCGACAAAATAAATGTGACTTATACGCTTCACGACCATTTGTATATTATAAATCTTCAGCGATTTATAAACCATACTGCAAAAACATATTTACCAAAATCAGATATCAAATTCCTAGCCCAGGCCTGTGATTTTACCCGTGGGGTAAAATATGAAACACGTTTAGTTTTTGCGCATAACGATTTATGCCATACAAATGTTTGGTATGACAGAGAAAACAATCGCCCAGTCATCATAGATTTTGCAGATGCTGGATGCAATGCATATTTACACGCAGATATGCTGGATCCATATTTGTGGGAAATGGGAATAATTGATGAACTGCATACACAATATTTAACGCATTGTTCGCCCGATAATTTACCAGACAATTTTATAAATGTAAAAAAATGGAACAAGATTCGAAACCTGCATCATATTCAATATATACTAACACATTTAGACGAAAGTGCCGAAATACTAAACCTTGGAACAAGCCGCGAACGTACAGATTATCTGCTTGATAAATTTCGCAACAGCATTACCAAGTTGCGCAGCCAAATGGCCAACGTGCAAAAATAAATAAAAATCGTGTTGCGGATACGTTTTTTTTATTCTAAACTGCGCATAACAGAAGAAAAAGGCATTAAATATGTTGAAAAAAATTATGGTTTTACTTGCTGTATGCAGCCCGATTCTAACTAATGTGATGGCGGCGGACAAAAAGAAAAAAGAAGAACCCATCGTTCATCTGACAGACGAACAAATTTACGAAGAATTAAAAAAACTTGCACTGGTATTTGAAGTCGCACGCGACAATTTCGTAGAAGAAGCCGATGAACGCAAAATGCTTGAAGGCGCAATGAACGGTATGCTGGAAGCACTGGATCCGCATTCATCTTATCTGTCGGCGGATGATTTCAAAGACTTTAACGATAAATCCCAGGGCGAATTCGGGGGACTTGGGATTCAGATAACATCTGATCGTGGTGCGGTACGCGTTATTTCGCCAATCGATGATACACCGGCACAAAAGGCGGGCATCAAAGCGGGCGATTATATCACCCATATTGATGGCGAACCTGTATTTGATTTAACCTTGAATCAGGCGGTAAAAAAAATGAAAGGCCGCCCCGGCACACGTGTTAAACTGACCGTTGTTTCGGGCGACAAAGAACCAAAAACTCTGACCTTAAAACGTGCCATTATCAAAGTACAATCGGTTAAACATTCCGAAAAAACTTTGGCGGATGCGGACGAAGACGCGCCCAAGGTTGGCTATATTCGTATATCAGATTTTGGCGCAACAACTGCCAAGGATTTACAAGCCGCAATCAAAGATTTGGAAAAGAAAAAAGTTGTCGGCTATGTTCTGGATGTACGCAACAATCCTGGGGGCTATTTAACGGCGGCAATAGATGTGGCGGACGCATTTTTAGATGGCGGGGAAATCGTTTCTACGCGCGGCAAAGACAAAGACAACATCGACCGCAGTACAGCAAAACCAGGGGATATGACAAATGGCAAGCCTTTGGTCGTTCTTATTAACCACGGCTCGGCATCGGCATCTGAAATTGTCGCGGGCGCGATTCAAGACAACAAACGCGGCGTTATTATGGGCTCGCAAAGTTTCGGCAAGGGCAGTGTGCAACAACAAAAATCACTTGGGGATGGTACGGCAATTCATATTACGATTGCACGCTATTACACGCCAAGCGGCACCTCGATTCAAAACACTGGTATTACACCAGATGTAGAGGTTTTACACAGTAAAGTCGAAACATTAGAAAAGCGCGAAAGCACATATTCAGAAGCATCATTTCGTAATGCCCTAAAAAATGACGCGGCAGCAAAAAAGGCCAAAAAGAAGTCTGACAAAAAAGACGACGCTAAATCTGGCGAATATGATGACGACGACGACAAAGACTTGTCCGACGCGGAAAAAGACGCACGAGACTATGTTTTGCAACGCGCAATGGCAATGGTTATCGGGTTATCACGGGTCGCAAAATAAAGGTATATTTATACACTTGAATTATATCGTTTAGGGTGATAGAATCAAAGTACAACAAAATGAAAGGTTTGGCTAATTATGAAACGTTCTGATATAGTCCGTACTATCCAGGTTCAATTTCGCAATATGCGTGCATCCGATGCTGCGGCGGTCTTGGATACAGTGTCTGATACTATGATTGATTCTATCGCAAACGGTGACCGAATTGAAATTCGGGGCTTTGGCACATTTCAGCCGCGCCCACGCGCAACCAAGGTTGGGTATAATCCTGTCACGGGTCAACCAATGCATTTACCTGCGAATACCACTATTTTATTCAAACCCAGTCGCGAACTAACCAAAAAAATGAATGGATAAATTATGCTGTTTGGGAAACATTCTGGGATTAAAAACAAAGATCGACAACGCTATGACCGTGTTCGCCGCTTGATGTGGATAAAGTGTGAATCTTGCGGCAAACTGGTTTATTACAAAGACTATAAAGACAACCATTATATCTGTCCGCGTTGTGGTCGGGCATTTATTATGACCCCAAAACAGCGATTTGACTTGCTGTTTGATGACAAAACCTGGGAAAAGATCCCATTACCAACAATGTCCGATGACCCCTTGAATTTTGTGGATCGGATGCCATATACAGAACGCTTGACCGAGGCACGCTCTGATACGGGTTTTAATGATGCCGTCACAACAGCCGATGGTCGAATTGGTGGAATTCCAACAACCATATGCGTTTTAAACGGTGAATTTATGATGGGCTCTATGGGGCGCGTGGCGGGCGAATGCATTGTTGCAAGTGTGGAACACGCTATAAAAATGCACCACCCATTCATTATGGTCGCATGCAGTGGTGGCGCCCGTATGCAGGAAAATATTCTGTCGTTAATGCAAATGGCACGCACAAGGGTTGCGGTAAATAAATTACATGCGGCAAAAATCCCATACATTGTTTTATTGACAGACCCAACTTACGGCGGCGTGACGGCGTCTTTTGCTATGTTGGGCGATATAAATATTGCCGAAGCCGGTGCGCGTATAGGCTTTGCCGGACGTCGTGTTATTGAACAAAACATTCGCGAAAAATTACCGTCAAATTTCCAAACGGCCGACTATTTATACGAACACGGAATGGTCGATATGGTTGTTCCACGGGTTGAGTTAAAATCGCGTATCGCAAAAATCTTGGCTGTTTTGACGCGGCAACCGCACGCACCACACGAAATCAATATTGCAACACCTGCTAACCCCGACACAGGGAAACGGGCGCGCGGCATGGGGGAAAATGCGGCGTATGACAAAGTATTGCTTGCGAGGAATGAAAATCGGCCACATTTCTTGGATTATATAAACGGTATTGTTGATGATTGGACATACCTTGCCGGTGACAGATTATTCGGGGAAGATGCGGCAATGTGTGGCGGGCTTGGCTTTTGGAACGGCTTTCCTGCTGTGATTATAGGACAAGAAAAAGGTCGCACAATTGAAACGCGTCAACTGCATCGTTTTGGTATGCCAAATCCCGAAGGGTATCGTAAAGCGCAAAGGTTAATGCGTCTTGCAGAACGTTTTGAATTGCCGGTTATATCCTTGTTTGATACGGCGGGCGCATTCGCGGGTGGCGCCGCCGAAGAACGCGGTCAATCCCAGGCGGTTGCATCTTCTATCCAAACAGGTTTATCTATTAAAACGCCCTACATTGCTGTCAATGTAGGCGAGGGCGGCTCTGGCGGTGCAATCGCAATCGGAACAGGCGACCGTGTTTTAATGCTTGAAAATGCGATTTATTCGGTAATCGCGCCTGAATCTTGCGCAAGTATTTTGTGGAAAGATAACAAATTCAAGGCGACTGCGGCGATGGCGATGAAATTGACCGCGCACGATATGATGGACATGGGTGTTATCGACAAGATTATTGCCGAACCAGATGGTGGCGCGCATACAGATTGGCAGGAAACTATGCAAAACCTTGCCAACGCGGTTAGCGAACAAATAAAACTGTTGCAAAAAACCGCACCGGAAAAATTACCAGAATTGCGTGCAGAAAAGTTCCTTAGGATGACACGTGAAATCGACGATAAAAAGGCAAAAAGGCTGAAATAATTATTTGTATTCTTTCTGCCAGAAATTTACCTGTTCTTTAACATAACCACGACCATAAGTTAAATACTTTCTTAATTTGCCGCGTTCATATTCTTGAATCGCAAGTTTAGCAATTTGTTCAATAGGAATTTGTTTTTTAAATTCTATTGTATTGGCACCACACCGATAAAACTCGTCCTCATTTTGGGCTCTGCTTTTTATCACGGGGGTTATTGGAACTATCTCGTAAATACAACTTTGAATAGTTTTAGCAGCAATCAAAGCATATTCGATAGGGATCTTATTAAACAACGGCCACCACAACATTGTATCAAATGCACCGTCGCAAAAATGCAACATTGGCTTATCAGCATCTATTGCATAGGAGGCAGCATAATCATACACTTTATGCGCAACAAATCTTGAACCTTCTGGTATAGATTTTACATCTGAAATACCATAAGTTGCTGTGAATAAATCTATTGTGCTAACTATTTTATAATACTTTTTCATTTTTATCCCTTTATTATTGCCAGTTATAGCACCAAAATGTTATATTGTCAATTAAATTTAGTCCACTACCAACACACACCCAAAACACGTCATCATTCTTAAAAACAACAGAAGCTTTGTGTTATAGATAAAGTCTTAAACATTTCGGGAATCGTGCGCCCATTTGTACATAATGTTCGCAGTATGAAAATCTGGGAAAGGATTTTTCTTTTTTAATTTATGTAATTTAAAATCGGTTTTTACCTGGTGAATCAAATCTTCCAAAGAAACCTGATTGCCTATCCGAATTGTTGGCGCACCACATTGGGTAAGACCACGAAAGTCATCACATTGTTGTCTGATGATTTTTCCAACAGGGGTTATTTCATATATGGCGACTTTATCTGTTGGCTTGGTCAATATTTCGTACCACAACAATGTTTCGAATGCGGTTTCAGAAAAATGAATAACAGGAACATCTGATTTAATACAAACGCTTTTATCCGATGGCGCACAGGCGGTAAATTGCGCACCAAATGGCACCGCCGCAACATCGGGAATATTATATTCCCCAGCAAAGTGCGAATTATCAGTGATAATTTTATAGTATTTCGCCATTCCAACCACCTGTACCAGAATTATACAGCGCGTATAAACATTTTGTCAAATGCTTAGACGCCTTAAATTTTTAAACCCACGCTTTATCGCGTGGGTCAAACTTTTTAGTGGCGGAGCGTACAGGACTCGAACCTGTGGACCGCTATAACACGGTCACGGATTAGCAATCCGCTGCATTACCACTCTGCCAACGCTCCGCAAGCGGTGTGACGATTATAACAAAGACAGAAATAAAAAATCAAGATAAAAATAATATTTATTTTTTTAGTATGAAAAGATCAGAGCAGGGGCTTTTTACTCAGCTTTCAACAACTGGGCCAAAACGTAATTCGCCAAGAAAAAGCCGAAGACGCCTGTCACCGTTATGATTGAACCAAAATTTTTTTCGATTGATGTATGAGATACCGGTGTTTCAGAAGAAAAAACAACTGGAAAATCGGGCAATTCGGTATTTCGTACAAGTTTCCTGATACGCGCAGCCAAAGGGCAGGCGAAAGTTTTTGAAATTTTTGCAACTTTGACTTTTGATGGGTCGGTTTTACGTGCCGCACCCATTGATGAAACAAAGCGAACATCATTTTTGTGACACCAATTATAAAGCGCAAGTTTTGACTGAACAGTATCAATCGCATCAATCACAAAATCTGGTCGCAGCGCAAGTCGCGTATTTTCATCGAAAAACACATCCAACGCGGTCACTTTTATCTCTGGATTTATATCGGCAATTCGTTCTTGGGCAACCGTCACTTTCTTGCGACCCAGCGTAGAGTGTACGGCAAACAACTGACGATTTATGTTCGATAGTTCTATCGTATCAAAATCTATCAAAATCATATTGCCGACACCACATCTTGCCAATGCCTCTATGGCCACAGACCCAACCGCCCCGCACCCAACAACCATAACAGTCGCGTTCCGTAAACGTTCAAGTTTTTCATCGCCAATTAGCGCCCTAAGCCTGGTCAATTGTTCGTACATAACTTATCATCCTTTGAAAATTCATATAAATCTGTGCACACAGTTCATCGGGGGCGCAACATAGCACCCCTGAAATTTGTTGCACTGTTGTTTTTAAAATTTCACCCTGTGCCAAAGTTGTATCGGCATCACTTTCAACTAACAATCTGTCCACAGGGGTTGTCAAAACACGCGCATATAATTTATCATCATTCTGATATGTGGCACGATAAGAAAACAGCATATTATATTCATTTGCCAATTTTTCAATTAAATCTGGGGAACCATTAAAGCCATGCGCCAATATAACAGGCGGCAGATTATTTGCATGATCTTTTAATATATGCAGAACTTTATCCCACGCACCCACGCAGTGCAAATGCACAGGGCGACGGCAGCGGGCAGCAATTTCCAGTTGCTCAGTAAAAACCTTGATTTGACGTGGCATATCATCATGATGCTTATCAAGGCCGATTTCACCGACCATAACATTTGGGTTATCATACAAAATCTGCTCCATACGACTTTGCCAACCATCCGTTATATCTTTCAGATACCAAGGATGCACGCCAATACAAACAAAATTTTCTTCGTCGGCATTTTCAGCAAAATTCGCCCATTCGGATTCTCGTACAGCATTGCATATGCACCCAGCTATCTCGCCCCCTTTGGGCACAGGCGGTACAATATGACAATGTGCATCTGTATATAACATAACACACAAAACTATACGAACAAAAATCCCCGCGCGCAACAAAGATTTTTAATGCGGTTTTCATTCCCAAAAAACAACGCAACATTATTGCCGATTTATGTTGAATTTATAAAAAATTCAGTGTATACTGCGCCTGCAATTATTTACTCTAAAAGGATTGGCATTATGATTAAAAAAGAAAAAATCAAAGACTTACACTATTCTGTGACAGGTTTCCTATCTGCAGATGAATTGCAAACTGCCGCGGACGAAAAGTTAACCGAATACGGCAAAACCGCTAAAATGCCTGGATTCAGGGCAGGGCACGTCCCACTTTCTGTTCTGCGCCAAAAATATAATGCCGCCGCCTTTGGTGATGCCATAGATAAATTGATGAATAACGATTTAGAAAAATATGCAACAGAAAAGAAAATTCGCTTGGCGGGCAGCCCAAAGGCCGACCTGTCAAAATGGGAAATCGGTAAAGATGTTGAATATACTATGGATTTTGATATTTTACCAACATTACCCGAAATCGATTTAGGAAAAATCTCGCTGACCAAGAAAGTGACAACCTTGGACGAAAGTGAAGTAGAAAAAGCACTTGAAAATTTGCGCCGCGCACGCAGCGTCGCCGAAAAACAAGACGCAAAATATGTCGCAAAAGATGGTGACACCGCGGTCATTGATTTTACCGGATTTATTGATGATAAAGAATTTCCTGGCGGCGCCGCAAAAATGCACCATTTGGTTTTGGGTTCCGGCTCATTTATTCCAGGCTTTGAAGACCAGGTTATCGGCCACAAAGCAGGGGACGAATTTGATGTCAATGTAAAGTTCCCAAAGGATTACCACGCCACAGATTTGGCGGATAAACCGGCACGATTTGCCGTTGTCCTGCACGAAGTGCGCAAGCATATTTTACCAGAACTGAACGACGAGTTTGCAAAATCTATTGGCCAAGAAACCGTTGAAAAATTGCGCGACCACATACGTAATATATTGAACGAACAATACACAGAGGCCGCACGACAAGAAATGCGCAACGAACTGTTGGACGCGCTGGCTGACAAAGTTAAACTGGAACTGCCGGAAACTTTGGTTGCACAAGAATTGCAAATGGCAAAAAATGAACACGAACACCATCACGCACATTGCGACGGCAAATGCGAAGGCGATTGCAAATTTGACGAGAAAAAAGAACGCAAAAACGCTGAACGCCGCGTAAAACTTGGCCTGATTTTGGCAGAGTGGGGCACACAAAACAAAGTCGAGGTGACCCGCGACGACCTACAACAGGCGATTTGGGCTGAAGCCGCACGCTATCCAGACCCGAAACAAGTGTTTGAATTTTATAATCAAAATCCAAACGCACTAACAATGATGCGCGGAATGCTGTTCGAACGCAAGGCACTGGACGCAATGCTGACGCACGTCCAAACAAAAGAAAAGAAAGTCAAACCGACGGAATTGTTTGAACCGGCCAAGGCGCGATAGAAAAACAAGTCACGCAACAAGGTAAAAACGCTCAACGGCGCAGAAATCCGCCATTTTGACCCAGAGCAGGGCAAAAACACACCGTTTCGGTGTGTTTTTTATACAATTCATAATACTACTTCATAATAACAGCGTAGCAAAAAGCCTGTGGCCACACAAAAAAATCCACAACGACAAGAAAAACATAATATTTGTGATTCCCATAATACAATAATACATATTTTATATAATCACAAAGTTTAATATTATGTGTAAATTATATAATAAAGCGACAACACACGCCATAATGCAGATTTTAATATTTATATATTATAAGCACCACAGCACGCATAATTTGGATTTTATATTATGTTATAGTTATATGGGCGCCACCACACATAACTATACATAATATACATTATGCGCGATTTATGTGTCGTTGCCCTGCGATAATATTTTGCATATTTTTAACAACAAAATATTGTACAAACAATCTATAATAATAATGCGTTTAAAAATTACTTTAACCTAGTTTTGCACAGATGTGTTTGAGCCCCACCCAGATCAAACGTGTGTCACATTGATATAAATCTTCGCAAATAAAAAACACTCAAATTATCCAAATTATGTCCCAACTATCCCATAATAAACACACAAAAATCCCTGCCCACCCTACTTTCTTACACAACCCTTCATAAATGCCGCATAACACCTCAATAATACTTAAATTATTAAAAAAATCAAAACCGCGATAAAAATGTGATTTTTTATTATAATTTAACCATATTACATCGTTTTTGATACCCAAGTCAAACACGCTCAAGCCCTTGATTCCCGCGGCTTGTAGTGATTTCAATCGAGGCGATTTTAAAGGCACCTTGAAATCAACCACTTTTTATAGAAATTTTGAAATTAAAAAATCCCAGATTTCTGGGATTTTTTGTTTTTGTATTTTCAAATTTACCATGTCAATTTAAAGGTACCTTTTTGTCACTATTGTAGTAGCGCTTTGATGGCAGCACACATTGCAATATTGAAACAGAACCGTGGTGTCAACCAACATCACCGTCTTTTTATTCTCTCTGAACCGTGCTCGCTCCCCCTATAACTCTGGCGCGGTGCGTATATATAATTTAAAACTTAGTGATTTTAACACGATTGTTCACAACTATGTGCCCATGCGGCGTGACAGTGATGGGGTTCTTGGGATGTACGACACTGTCACGAATACATTCTTTACAAATGCCGGAACGGGTGAATTTATCGGGCGGGTCCAACCGTATATTTTTAAAAGCCCCCTATTCTATCGCGGCAAGTTGTTCCAGTTGATCCGCTGCTATTAATGCATCTATCATTTCATCCAATCCTTCGCCACCCGCCAAAATATCATCCAGTTTATACAGTGTCAATTTAATTCTGTGGTCGGTCACGCGCTGTTCTGGGAAATTATAAGTACGGATTTTTTCGCTGCGGTCGCCCGAACCAACCATACTGCGACGCGAACTCGTGCGTGCGGCATCTTGTTCGCTGCGCTGCTTTTCGTACAATTTAGAACGCAACACCGCCATAGCCGTCGCCTTGTTTTGAATCTGACTGCGTTCGTTCTGGCACGTGACGACAATACCCGTCGGGAAATGAGTGATACGAACCGCACTATCGGTTTTGTTGACATGCTGGCCACCCGCACCAGACGCACGAAACACATCAATAAGAATATCTTTTTCTTCAATTTGCACATCGATATCTTGCGCTTCGGGCATAACAGCAACCGAAACAGCACTGGTATGGATGCGGCCGCTGGCCTCGGTTTCCGGAACACGCTGAACCCGATGAATGCCCGATTCAAATTTCATTCGCGCATACACGCCATCACCATCAATTTTAAAGATGATTTCCTTGTACCCGCGCAGAGAAGTCGCGTTTTCTTCCACAATTTCAATTTTCCAACCATGACGCAGCGCATAAGATTTATATTGATTAAACAAATCGCCCGCAAACAGCGCAGATTCTTCGCCGCCTACCCCCGCACGAATTTCCATAATCGCACTATTGTCGTCCGCATCATCACGCGGAAGCAAGGCAATTTGCAACCGTTTTTCTATATCAGGCAAGGCGTTCTTTAATTCTTGCAACTGCTCCTGGGCCAAGTCACGCAACTCTGCATCGTGCTGCATTTCAATCGCATCATCTATGCCCTGCTTTACCTGGAAATATTCATCAATCAGTGGCAAAATTTCCGTTAAATGAGAATATTCCTTGGAAAGCCGCGTCAATTCTGCGCCAGAAATATCGCCAGAATTCATTTGTGCCTGAATATCGGCGGCACGATTTTTTATGTCCAAAAGTTTCTGTTCTATTATCATATTTTATGCCTGTTTTACCAATTTTATTGCATCCGCAAGCGACAAAGATCGCTGTTCACCCGATGCCATATTCTTCAACGCAACAACTTTATCTTTTACTTCGGTTTCGCCAATTATCATACTGTATTTAGCCTGAATTTTGTCGGCGTATTCAATCTGATTTTTGAACTTTTTATCGGTGTCTAAATACGCCACAGACGGTACGCCCGCATCACGCAAGCCATTCAAAATAGACATAGCATAAGGCAGATTTTCATCACCCATAATCAACACCGCAACATCTGTTCCAGATTCAAATTTGCTTAAATCAATCTTGCCAGATTCCAACAACGCAACAAAGATTCTTGAAAAACCAATTGCTGCACCAACACCGATAACCTTGGTTGTGCTAAATTTACCGACCAAATCAGCATAACGCCCGCCCCCGGCCGCTGTGCCTAACTCTGGATAATCCAGCAACTTAAATTCAAATACCAAGCCAGTATAATATGCCAGGCCGCGCGCAATAGACAAATCTATTTGTGCATTTTTAACACCCATATTTTTCAAAACCTGCATAAAATCTGTCAGTTCCGCGATTGCCGCATCCAGTTTTTCAGATTTGTTTGCAAACTGTTCGTATCCATCTGTAAATACAGATTTTATTATGTTTTCTTTATCTGCGTCATTTAATGTGTCTGTTAAACCAGCAGCAAATTCTTCATCACCCATCGCGTCTTTTTTATCTATCAGCACAAAGATGTCTTTTTCTTGTTCTGGGGTCAGTTTCAGCCAATCGAACACCGCATCCCAAAATGGTCGCGACCCAACCCGCACACCATTTTCACCTATAAATTCAGATACAGAATTTAATGTGCGCTGAATCACAGAAATAATTTCTGCATCGTAATTTACAGACAACGAGTTAATACCCATTATATCCATATCCATTTGATAAAATTCACGATAGCGTCCACGTTGTTTCCGTTCACCGCGATAGCGTTTTGAAAACTGACTTGCGCGAAACGGGAAAGTTAAATCATTCAGATGACCTGCAACATACCGCGACAGACCAACAGTGCCGTCATAGCGCAGCCCCATTTTTGTTCCGCCCTTTTCAAATAAATACATTTGGGTTTCTATTTCATCCCAGTTATCTTTATCGGTTAAAACCTCGGCACGTTCTATGGCCGGCAAATCCAGTTGATTAAAACCGCAAGTTTTTAATGTGTTCAACATCCGCGCCGCACAGTAGTCAAAGCAGCGCTGAGCCGCCGGCAATAATTCTATAAATCCAGATAAAGGTTTTGTTGGTTTTAAGTCCATTTTTTATTCCTTATTTTTTATAAACCTGTTAAAACTTTTGCGCACACGCGCACGTACCAATTTATTTAAAACAGAAACGCTAATAACCTACGCCGCAACGGGCGTGATGAACGAAATAAAAAATCTTTTGTGTCATCTGCATGCCTGCATTATACACAAAAGACTTATGATTTTCAAGAAATTTATGTAAAACTATGCTGCTTTCCGCGATGTCACGCGCAATCGCAATAACTTTATAAACATATAAACGTCCAAAGCCGCATAAATCAGCAAATACAGCCCCAAGGCCCACATAAATGCACCGCCAACTAAATTCGGCACAAACAGTAATGCAATCACCAAACAAACCATAACTATTGCAAGCCCCATATCAAAATAATAATGCCCAAAGCCCGCGCGCGCCATATTGACCGAAAAAGCCAATAACCGCAACGCGTTCAGTAAGAATAAAATCAAAAACACGTAAATAATGCCCGTGGCCGCCCCATTGGGGAATATACAAAATACGATGCCCAGTGCCAATGTCATCAAGCCAACAAACACATCAAAAAAACCAACGGTTGCGCCAATATTCGACACAAATACCATACTTATACGATACAAACCGAACAAAACCAAACCCGCCCCAACAACAAAGGTCAAAGCATTAAGAACGGCAAGCGGCCGTATCAACATCAATATACCGACAACAGTGTACAAACACGCCTCGCCCACCAACAGCGGTGCC
>JAZRUN010000021.1:0-6774 GCA_045652565.1 Candidatus Enterousia sp.
TCATCTTCATCATCATCTTCGTCTGTGCTAACAGAGTCTTCTAAATCATCAAGGTCATCATCATCCAGATCGTCAATCTGTTCAACACCTTTGGATTTCAGCGTTTCAGAAATCGCCGCCAAGGATTTTTGTTCTGCGTCCGATGAATACATTGCCTCTAGATTTATGACATAACGCAACCGAATATCTTCATTCAATAATTGTTGGTACCAATCAAGCATTGCCTGGATTGTCATGGGGCTTTCGCAAAGGCCGTAAACCATCAAACGCGAAGCGGCCTCTATACGTTGAGCAATAGCAACTTCGCCCGCCGCAGTCAGCAACTGTACCGTGCCAATTTGTTTCAAATAAGATTGTACGGAATCTTGGACGCCCAAAACCAATGTACCTGTTTGGCTGCGTTCCAACTGTTTGGCGTAAAACTCGTAATCTTCATCATTCACATCAACTTGTTCAGCGTCGGTGTTCAATAAATTACGCATTTTTTCCGCGTTTTCATCCGCGTCTTCGTCATAGTACTTTACCAAATCTTTTGGGTAATTTTCTGTTTCCAGAATTTCCAATCCCAAATCCTGCGTAAAAAATTCAAGAACTTCTTGATGTTCTTCACTGGGAATTTCGTCTGCATCGGTTGCGGCATTAAAATCCATACGGGACAGATAGCCGTTTTCCAACGCCGATGTTGCAAGTTTTTGTAAATTTTCTGGCAGGGAATCTACCAATAACCTTGTCGCTTCATCAAGTTTTTTGGACATCAAAAACCCTTACAATTTATGGTTTAACAGATTATTTTTTGCTTGTTTTTTCTGCTTTTGCCATTGCATCGTGCAATGCAGATTCAGATACCAAACCCAACACAATCGGACTTTGAATTTGAATTTCCGAATAGTTCTTGTGCGTTTTATTGCGCACAGATGACACAGTCGGATTTGTGCTGCGCATCAAGCGGGCAATTTGACCATCGGATAATTCAGGACAATTCTTAATAATCCACAAAATTCCGCCCAAACGGTTTTGGCGCAACAATTTCGGCGTATAACCTATGCCTTTTTTATTCTGGGCATTTTGTGCATTCACAATCGCCTCTTGCAAAACAAGACGTGCGGTTGGGTCGGCTTCGCACCGCGCAATTTCTTCACGCGTGACCTGACCATTCAAAATCGGATCCAAACCTTGAATTTTTTGCACTTCTGCATCGGCGATATTTTTAACCTCTAATTCGTGCAGACCGCAGAATTCTGCAATTTGTTCAAAGGTAAGTGCGGTATTTTCAATCAACCACAAAGCAGTGGATTTTGGCATATATGGGTAGTTCATAAAATATCCTCTTGTTCGCTGTGATTAAATATAGCACAAACTGCACCATATTCAAGCGGTTTTTGTAAAATATTTTATTGTTTTTTTACAAGCTTGAACCCATCTGGCGTATCTGTGACGAGCCAGCCCGCCGCGTCAATCTGTGCACGCAATGCGTCAGCCGTTGCAAAATCACGCGATTTTTTAGCCACCAGCCGCTGTTCTGCCATATTTTGAACCTCTTGGGGGGCAACAGCAGATTCCGCCTCGTGCAGTTTTTGTGCGCGGTCCAACAATTGAAGCCCGAGTAAATCATCAACAAATTTCAATAACGCCAATTTGGTTGCAACATCTACATCTTGATTCTTTAATAAATCTTGCACAGCGACCAGTGTTTCCGCTGTTTTCAAATTATCCGAAATAGGTGCCAGAATCTTGTCGTGCCATTCGTTATACAAATCTTGATTGACAGGTTTTGTATCAACCAAGGACAGCAAATCTGCAATTTTGCGCACCATGTTTTTATAGCCAGTCGCTGCAGCGTCCAAAGATTCAAACGAAAATTCCATTGGTTGCCGATAGTGCCCCTGGAGTAATAAATATCTAAATGCCATTGGGTCGTATCCACGTTCAATCAAACCGCGTACAGTAAAGAACGAACCAGATGATTTTGCCATTTTGCCGTCCTTTAACATCAACCACGCCCAATGCACCCAATAACGAACCCAAGGTTTCCCAACAATAGGCTCAGATTGCGCAATTTCATTGGTATGATGTACTTTGATGTGTTCTTGTCCGCCACTATGAATATCAAAATGTTCGCCAAGATATTTCATACTCATCGCACTGCATTCCAAATGCCAGCCAGGAAACCCAACGCCCCATGGACTGTCCCATTCCATTTGGCGTTTCACATCTGTTGGTGAAAATTTCCACAATGCAAAGTCAGTAATATTCCTTTTATTATTGTTTTCGATACGTGCACCACCGCGCAACTCAGATAAATTCTGCCCCCCCAAGGCCCCATAATCAGGAAACTTTGATGTGTCATAATAAATTCCATCGCCTGGAATTTCATAGGTTAGCCCAAGTTTTTCTAATTTTTGAATCAATTCAATTTGTTCTTTGATATGGTCAGTTGCACGTGGTGTATGCGTTGGCCGCATAATGTTCAACAAATCCATATCTGTGACGCAACTTTTTATGTACTTGTTGGCAACATCCCATACAGAAATATTTTCGCGCGCCGCGCCCTTTTCCATTTTGTCTTCGCCTGTATCTTCATCGCTGGTTAAATGCCCGACATCCGTAAAGTTCATAACATGATTAACAGTATAACCGTTTGCAAGGAACATACGTTTCATCATATCGCTGTTGAAAAAAGTCCGCATATTACCCAGATGCTGGTCCCAATAGACGGTTGGACCGCAATTATATATACCAACATGGTTTGGTGTAATCGGCACAAATTCTTCGATTTTCCGCGTCATAGTATTGTAAAGTCTTATTTGCATAATAAATTCCTTTATGAATATTTTTAATTATGATAACAAAAGCACATAAAACACGCAAACATTATGTTTGCAAAAAAACATTTTAACAACAACAATAAAAATTTATAAAACGTACTGTCATGGCTGGGATTCTGACATAGATTATAAATTATGTCAAACTAATTTTCGTTATCTTCCGCTGCGCGGGGATGGCAGTGATGATAAATATCCATAATTTCCGCGGTGTTGACCTTGGTATATAACTGGGTCGTGGACAGTGATGAATGCCCCAGTAATTCTTGCAAACTGCGCAAATCTGCGCCGTCTGACAGTAATGCCGTTGCGAAAGTGTGTCGCAAGGCGTGTGGTGTCACATAGTCTGGCAACTGCAGAAACGTACGCAATTTTTCAATCACCTTTTCCGCCATACGCGCCGACATAGGCAACCCCCGTACACTGCGGAACAGTTCGTCATTCCGCGCATTTCCAAAAGGGCGCAGTGCAACATATTTTTCTATTGCTTTATAAACCGCGGGCAAAACTGGCACAATGCGTTCTTTGCTTCCTTTACCAACTATGCGCAGTGTATCTGGTGTACCCGCAACATCTGCGTTGGTCAGGGCCAAAGCCTCGGATATACGCAGACCGCAACCAAACAGCAACGTAACCAAAGCCCAATCGCGTGCGGCAACCCAGGGTTCGTTTTCATCAATCACACGAATTGCATCTTGCATATCGGCGACGTCAGATGCGTCTATGGCCTTGGACAATTTTTTCGGAATTTTTGGCGAAGATATCAGGCCGATTGCATCGTTTTTTATGCCATGATGCTTTGCCAAATATTTGTAAAAACCCCGCAAAGACGACAGCGCGCGCGCCGTTGATTTGAATGACAGACCACGCCGCTGTCTGTCCGCAAGCCACGCCCGAAAACCAAGTGTATCAATTCGCGACAAATCCTGTAAATTCGCATCACCACCATTAAAATCGGTCCAAAAGTGTTCAAAATCTGCCAAATCTGCACCGTATGCATCCGCAGTATGCGTCGAATAATTTCGCGTTTTCACCAAATATTCTGTAAATTCAGCAACCAGTTCTTGCATACACTACCTTATTTCAAAGATCGCGGAAACGTGTACAGAAACTTCTGTATCTTTGCCGGTCAGCGCACCACCTGCATAACCAGTGTCCGCCGACATGGGTGCCATTTCCGCCTTGGCCATACGGAAGTTTGCAGTCGGGCGCATATCATAAGAATCGCCCACACCATATGAAACGGCCAACAAACGTCCTGCACGTTTTCCAACGCCTGCAGCAAGCGCATCCGCGCGTACGCGCGCATTTTCGACCGCAGTCCCCAGGCAAGATTCCATTATTGGTTGCAATGTTTCTGTCGCGGTGAACATACGCAGATTCGTGACAAAAACATCAGGTTGCCCCGCAAATTGCGTTAAAACTTTTTCGATTGTATCGATATTAGTTGCGGACACATCCAACGCAATCACCGTTTCTATGCCTAAATCTTCAGATTTTTGGGTCACGTGATTCCATTCCGTTTTTTCATAAGAATTAAATTCACTGGTTTGCACTTTGACATCCAGTGTTTTCAAATATTCGTTGATTGCCGCCGCCTTGGTAGACGCAATTTTCATAGAATTCGCCGCACTTTTATCAAGCACGCGAATACGCAAAGTTATCGCGGTCCTGTCCTTTGGCGCAGATGTTAAACAATCACCACCAACCGTTATTGTGCGTGGCGTTGCCAGGCCATCAATTGCCCACCGCCCTAACACTAACACACACAACGTCAGCGCAGCAATCAAAATATATTTGGTTTTCATATTCTCTCTCCTTTTGTTATGCTTTACTTTTTACCAAGCATCGCGTGACGCACGCGCGCCATAGTTTTGTTTGCAACTTTGCGCGCCACATCGGCACCGGCATCCAATGCCGCATCTATTTCATTCGGATGCGCCATCAAATAATTATATTTTTCACGTATATGCGTCAGCACAGAATCAACCTTTTCGAATAAAATCTGTTTTGCGGTGCCATAGCCCATTCCGCCCGCACGAAACTTTGCCGCAAAATCCGCGCTTTCTGTGTCGCTTGCAAAGTGCCGATACAGTTGGAATATCGTTGATGTATCCGGGTCTTTGGGTTCTTCTGGTGGTACACTGTCGGTTATTATGCGCATAATTTTCTTTTTTAATTCCCCAGTGCCAGCCATCAATGGAATCACGTTATCATAAGATTTGCTCATCTTGCGGCCGTCCAAACCCGGGATAATGCCTGCATCAGGTGCAATTTGGGCATCTGGCAATTTAAAAACATCGCCATAGATTGCATTAAAATGCCCTGCAATATCACGCGCAAATTCTACGTGTTGCTTTTGGTCTGCACCCACAGGAACAATATCTGCGCAATAGAGCAATATGTCCGCCGCCATCAAAATTGGATATGTGTACAACCCCATATTCACACCGTTATCAACATCCAACCCCGCCGCAATGTTTTTGTCCATTGCCGCCTTGTAAGAATGTGCGCGGTCCATCAATCCTTTTGGCGTGACATTGGTCAACATTGTTGCCAATTCGCAAACCGCGGGAACATCAGATTGTCGAAACATCAAAACATTATCCATATTAAACCCCAGTGACATAATAATCGCCGCGATTTCATATGTATGCGCACGAAGCATCGCCGCATCGCGCATAGTGTTCAGTGCGTGCAAATCCGCGATAAATATAATAACCTTGTTATTCTGCGAAATATCACGCATTTGACGCAACGCGCCGATATAGTTCCCTAAATGCACTATTCCGGTCGGCTTAATACCCGTTAAAAAGACTTTTGTTTCTGACATATTTTCAACTTTTTGTTTATGTTGCGTAAATTATACAATTTATATCGGTAAAAATCAAAGGAAATCCACAGTGGCAAAAAACCAGTATTAACGTCAGAATGGGCACAAAGCGGGCATGCAAAAAAGTGACAAACGGCCAATTGCTGTCACACTGTAATAGTGGCCGGTTTAAAAATACGCAACTGGGCCCGCGATAAAATCGCCTGTTCCAGCATTTGTAAAGAAAGTATTCGTGACGGTATCATACATTCCGAGAACCCCGTCGCTGTCACGCCGCACGGGTACATAGTTGTGAACAATCGTGTTAGAATTACTGAGTTTCAAATTATATATACGCACCGCACCAGAGTGATAGGGGCTGTGATTAGTATTCAGAGAGAATAAAAAGACGGTATCGCCATCAGTGAGCGACCAAGGGTCTGTTGCAACATTGCAACGTGTGCTGCCATCAAATTTAAGATCGCCGTCATTCATAAAATTTATATGTGCGGTATGCCGCGCCACATAGCAATCGGAATCAGAAGTGCATCTGACAGAACAATTGTTGCCTGTGGTTGGTTTGTGTGCAAGGCCGAAAATGGCAGAGCCGCGTCCAGCGAAGAAATTTGGTACGGCGTTACCAAATGCAAATTGTTCGGTTGTGTCCCTGTTTGTGTATTGAAAATCAATCAATGCTCCAAAACTGATATTTGGCTGTACCCCTGTATCAATATACTGCGTTCCCGTTGATTCCAGGTATTCTAATTGTGTATAACCGGCCGCAAAGGTGTTTGAAACCTGTGGCGTGGGGGTATGGATTTTATACAACAAACAACCACCATTACCATTTTGCCGTTCGATACAAACGAATTCGGTATCCAGTGCATTCTGAACCGCGGTGTTAAATGCACCCGCCGTCACAAGGTTGTCGGTCTGTGCGGCATACGCATTGGACTCATTATAAATACCTTTTTCCCCAATTTCTCCTGATACCCCGGTATGCATTAAAACAGTATCTGTATTTTTCGCGGGAATTTGTTCTTTATCTAATAATCCACCTGTCTCTGCCTTAACATATTCCAGTGAAGTAATAATATTATCCGCCCGTACAGTACAACACGCAAACAAAGCACAGATAAT
>JAZRUN010000022.1:0-10801 GCA_045652565.1 Candidatus Enterousia sp.
CAAAACATTTGTCCACCACGCAATACGAATTTCGCGCCACATATCAAAATATTTTTCGTCTTCACCCGGACGCACAAAATATTGCATTTCCGCCTGTTCAAATTCGCGCATACGGAACACGAATCCGCGCGGGGAAATTTCATTACGAAACGCCTTGCCAATTTGGACAATTCCAAAGGGCAATTTATGCGGCGTAGAATCCAACACATTTTTAAAATTGATATATGTCGTTGTCGCGGTTTCTGGCCGCAGATAAGCATTTATTTCGCCATCTGCAACCG
The DNA here is from genome assembly GCA_045652565.1 of Candidatus Enterousia sp. Taxonomy (GTDB): domain Bacteria; phylum Pseudomonadota; class Alphaproteobacteria; order Rs-D84; family Rs-D84; genus Enterousia. The sequence continues at coordinate 282 of JAZRUN010000022.1, forward strand.
CACCAATAGACAACCCCATCATCAACTGGTATTCACGCGGCGGCATCAAATCAGTCGAACCGCAATTATCACACTTTGTTTGGTCACGCATTTTATCTTGGCGCATACGCGCCCCACATTTTTTGCATTCGACCAATGGGTCAGAAAAACCACCTTCGTGTCCAGAATATTTCCACATCAAGCGATTGCCAATCAGTGATGCATCCAAACCTTCGATATCATTACGCGAATAAACCATCGCATTCCACCACGCGTTCTTGATATTTTTCATCAATTCAACGCCATAGGGGCCATAATCGTACGTTCCGCCCATTCCACCGTATATTTCAGACCCCGTGAATATAAAACCACGTCTTTTACACAGTGCGACAATATCATTTACACTTTTTGCTGGCATAATCTAACCTTTTTGTTTCTGTCGTTTCCAAGTATATCTTTTATTGTGCGTTTTGCAATAAAAAAGACGGGAAAACCGCCTTGTATTTATATCGATTTATTTTAACCCGCAACTATTGCACCAACAGGGCAAATGGATGCACAGGTGCCACATGATACACACTTTGCCGGATCAATAACGCATTTACCATCCGGCCCTGCCGAAATCGCCATCATCGGACAGGTCGCCATACAAGAATGACAACCGATACATTTATTTTGGTCTATTTTATATGCCATTTTTTTACTCCATATTTTTTAACGTCTATTTAACAGTCCAAGTAAATACTGGAACATCGCGATGAACGAGATATAAAGGTGCAACGCCCCCAAAACCGCCAACTGTTGGCCGCGCGTCTCGTCACCAATTACACTGTATGCGCGACGCAAAGATTGCATATCATACGCAGTGAACAGCGCAAATATCAACACGCCCAGTGCGCACACTATCGTTGAAAAAGTTCCACCCATCGGCCATATCATTGAAACAACACCAACCAATATAAGGCCAATCATTCCCATCATCAAAAACAATCCCAAAAACGATAAATCTTTGGCAGTTTTATAACCAAATGTCGCCATACACGCAAACATTGCCGCCGCAATCACAAACGCCCAGACAATAGATGCCGGATTCACCGCCAATCCACCCCAAATCAGTGGCGTCATCCCAAGCCCAATAAGAACCGAATACACGAACAGCCAAAAAGCCGCAACCGATGGCTTCATTGAAAACGCCCGCACCTGGGCCCAGATTGACAATATCAGTCCGCCAAATATCACTATATAGAAAAACGGTGTCATTCCCCCAGGCGAAACCAAAAGTCTAATTCCGCCAAGATAAATTGTGATAAAAGATGTCAATGCCGTCACGGCAACCGCACCGAACATCAATCCAAAAATCCGCTTCAGATATAAATCAAAGCCACCAATATTCCCAGACCGCACATTTTGTGCCGTAACCGCTTTAGGTTTTGTTTGCATAACTTTTCTCCTTGTTAGTTCACTTGATATATAATATAATAAAGGTACATTTTCAAGGAATAAAAACAGAAGGAGATTTTATAATGCCAAGATTTGACTCAAGATATGCACCAATCAATCGTACAGAAAGGGACAAACGGGAAAATCTGATAAAGAAAACTGACGGTACCGCCGGCCTGGACAGGATGTATAAAAACTTTAAAACAGGAATCAAGACACTGGCAGAAGCAATGGCGGCTAGGAAAACAGACGATAGTCCAGTGTCAGAAGGCAGGGAACAAACTGTTGCGGGCTTGCGCAAAAAACTTGGTGAAGATGCGTGGAGTCTTAAACGTAATGGTTATAGCATAAATGAAGCCGAATTAGAAGAACTAGAAATTGAATTAAGTATGGGCAAAGTTCTGTCTAATGGACGAAAATAAATGGCGATAGTAATTGACCCTATTTCGCCAATCGCGTTCAGTGTTTTGGGGTTCCCCGTGCGGTGGTATGCGCTTGCGTATATCGCCGCATTCATCATTGGATATATTGCACTAAAACGTATGATGCAGTCGCCGCGCGCGACACTAAGGCTTTCCAAAAAAGAATTGGACGACCTGTTAACCTGGTTGATTTTAGGTGTAATTATTGGTGGGCGGCTTGGCTATGTACTGTTTTACAATTTGCCGTTTTTTGTTCAAAACCCACTGGAAATATTCGCGTTGTGGCACGGAGGCATGAGTTTCCATGGCGGCCTGGTTGGTGTGATTGTCGCAACATTTTGCTTTGCACACGGGTTGATGCGTGGATTGCGTATATTAGATATGTTGGCTGTTATTGCACCAATCGGACTTTTCTTTGGACGCATCGCAAATTTCATAAATATGGAAGTTATGGGCCGTCCAACAGATTCTGATTTGGGTGTGGTTTTTAATGGTGTGTCCGATACTGCGCGCTATCCAAGTCCGCTGTTTGAAGCCGCCACCGAAGGGTTGTTATTGTTTATAATAATGTTTTGTCTGTATCGTTGGACAAATATGCGCGCGCGCGCCGGTGCTTTGGCTGGAACAATGGCAATATTTTATGCAATGTTCAGAATTTGTTGTGAAATGTTTCGCGCACCCGATGCCCAAATTGGCTTCCTAACAAACTGGGGACTAACCATGGGGCAACTGTTATCCGGCATTATGCTTGTCTGTGGTGTAGTATTAATAGTGTTGTCAGCGCACAGCGGCAAGCAACACCGATAATTTATTTATATTCTTCTATCATTTGGGCAATTTGTGACGCCATCACCAAATCAGAGCCCTGAATTTTTTCGATTCTGTCGATGCCATACATAACTGTTGCGTGGTCACGCCCACCAACGTACGAACCGATTTCAGCCAAAGACAGTGTCGTCACATTTTTTAATACCACCATCATCATTTGACGTGCCAAAACCAACGCGCGCGCGCGACCATTTCCGCATATCGCATCATAAGACACACCCAATTGTTCGCACATAGATTTGACAATTAAAATCGGCGATTTGGATTTCTTTAATGTATCTGACAATAATTTTTCCGCAATCGCCGTATTTATTTTTTCGCCCATTATTTCACAGTAAGCATTTATTTTATTTATCATCCCAGAAATAATATGCCCATCCGAACTTACGCGTCCCGCTAACATATCTGCCAATTTGGCATCTACGCCCGCACGTTCGAATATTGTTTTACGAACGGCGCGCGCCGGCGCAACAACATCCACAACCAAACCAGATGCAAACAAAGACTGTGCCCTGCGGTCAAAACCTGTAAGATTACTTGGGGCCGCATTTGCGGTCAAAATTATATTCTTGCCCGTGCTACGTAAATCAATAATCAACTGTAAAAATTCTTCACACGTTGCACGCTTGCCCGCCAAAACATTTACATCGTCCATAATAAAGGTATCACAGTCACGGCAATAATCTTTGAATGCAAAAATTGTTTTGTTTTGCAACGCGCGTGCAAATTCAGACATAAATGACGCACCCGACATCATAATCGTACGTCCCTGGGCCGAAGCATTAATCGAATTGGCAAGCAAAGTCTTGCCACAGCCCGCCGGTCCATAAATAAACAACGGGGAAAATGTTGCCGTACCTTCTGCAATCTTTTTACACGCAGATAATACGAACGCATTATCTTCCGATGCCACAAAGGCATCAAAACTGTCGTTTGTTTTATCGCTAGCAGGCGCACTATAAGTTTGGGTGTTATTATCATTGGCATTTTCACGACGCAGTGATGCAGCCCCTGAAACACGAACACACGCAACCAAGCCATAGCCCAGCGCAATTTCTTGTAATATATTTGAATAGGTCGCCGACACATAATCCGCAGTAAACTGATTCGGTGCAACAAATTGCAGTTGATTATCAGAAACACAAATATTTAAAGGGGAAATCCAAGCAGAAAAACAGGCCGCATCTATTCTTTCCGCAATTTTTGCCTTAATTGCATCCAGATTGATTTGCTTTGTCAAAATCGCTGCCTGCATGTCGTTTCTCCTTGTCCTTTCTTCGAAAGAGTTTCCTGCCGGTGCAAGGTATGCAAAAGCCACCTGCATACAAACGCCAAGTTTTACCGAACCTGTATATGATTCCGAATAAAACCTAACATTTCGTCATATACATTCTGCTCTCTCTGATATCATCTAACTTAAATAACCTGTCAACTTCCTTTCGCAACCAAAACTTATTTGTGTCTTGATTACGACAAACAATTTATAAGATTCATTTCTATTTGCAACTAAATGTTATCAAATTTTTTCAAATTTATTTTTTGACACGATTCGTTTTTTTGCCTGATTTCCGCACTTTGTATAGACAGTGTATATACAAGCATTTTTTCATACACGCACAAAACCTAAATCCGTTTTTCTGATTAAACCTTGTAATTCTAATACAACCAATTCGCGTTTAATTTCCGAAATATTTTTTCCGACAATTTGTGCCAATACAGATTCTGATACAGGAACAGTTCCAATTTTATCAAAAACTGTATTTTCCGATTCGGATTTTTGTTCTTTTTTATCAATATTTTTACAACAAACAAAAAAATCGTCAATACCTTGGCACAAAATTGCCGCCCCAGACCGAATCAGTGAATTTGGCCCCGCGCTTCGCAAATCCGCCGGATGCGACGGCACAGCATATATTTTACGCCCCATCTGCATTGCAAATTCTGCTGTTTTCATACTGCCAGAGCCTAAATCCGCCTCGGACAAAATAAGTTTTGTACCGATGCCTGCGATTATACGATTTCTTTGCACAAAATTTGTTCCCTTTGGAACAAAGCCTATTGGCATTTCGCTAACAACTGCGCCGCGCGCCAGAATTTCATAATACAGCGATTCGTTTTCTGTCGGCCATATATAATCAACCCCGCCTGCAAGCACCGCGATTGTATTCATATTACCTTCTGAACGCAATGCCCCGCGATGCGCCGCGGCATCTGTTCCCATAGCCATTCCCGACACAACAGATATAGAATGTTCCGCAAAAGCCGCCGCCATATCGGAAACAAAATTCATCCCAACCCCTGTTGCGTGACGTGTACCAACTATGGCGACCGATTCGCGTTGCAAAGTATCAACATTTCCGCGCACAGATAAAATTGGCGGATGATTTTTCATCTGCTTTAATGCCGCCGGATAGCAAACATCATCATCCGTCACAAACTTGATGCCCAACCTTTGCGCAACATCGATTTCGCGCATAACCGAATCGCGCAACTCCTGTGTCACATTTAAATATTCAACCACGGCGGCGGGCGATTCAAAACGCTGCAATAAATCATTATACGTGGCGGGTCCAACCTTTGGACTGCGCAAAATCATCAAACGTTCAACCAAATCTTTCATAGCACACACTATAAGATTATTATCTATTAAACTGCAAGAAAAAACATCCGACGCGCGGATGTCCTTTCAGAACTTTATATAATGCAAAAATTTATATATTCAACAGCACATCTAAATCATATACAGAACAATTACTGTTCGACGATGATGCACACGCCTTTTTCAACTCTCTCAAATACCCCTTTATTTCATCATAACGCGGATCCTTATTTTGTCTCATAACCAACATTTGGGAACGCAACAATTCTGTCTTGCTAAGATGAGAATCTTTCTGGCCCATTACTTTACCGTCAATCAACCGATTACCAAATAATTCCATAGAGCCAACACCAACGGCCGCACCGCCAACCGCACCACCAACCGTTGCCCAAGTACGACCTTTCTTCTTGGCGGCAAGTATTCTGTTGGTCAAATCATTTTCATCAACCCAAGAACCACAAGTTATAATATCACCCCATTCAAAATACTTGCTTGGTATATCTGATGTATCGATTCGCGAATCGTTTGAACGAATATCAACCTTAACAAAACAGACGTTATTTTCGGGTCTTTCTATATCTTCCTGCATAGTTGCATAAGAACCCGTATTACTGTACCGCGAAGCCCACACAAAGGTATTACCAACGCCTATATTGTTGGCCAAGCATGCCGCACGTTCCGAATCGCGATTATTTTTTTTGCCTGGTTTCACTTCATCTGCAACGATACTTATCGCCGACGGTTCTTGTTTTATACTTGGCGACATCCCATCGCCCAAAGTCAAATTTTGTTGCATACTTATTTGATTCTTGGATGCAACCATCGCCCTGTCCACCGACGGCGCAACACGCCCAATCGTCGCCCCAGAAATACCAACGCGCGGATCACGCACCTCTGCAACAGCAAACGACGGCAATAAAAATAACGCAACGAACAAAATATTTTTCATAAGTTTGCCCCCTTACCATCCATTAGACACTTTCGGCACTATTATACCACAAAAAGACAAAAAAATAAAGGGCAAACAACTTTGCCCCAATGTTCATTTTTTCCACTTCCAGCCTATTTTGGATTCTGTTCCTTGAATCAGGCGCAAAATATTATCTTTGTGTCGCCAAAAACAAAGTACCGATACAGCAAGCATAGGCCAGCCAATCTCTGTACCTTGGGCAAATCCGAAAACCGGTGCAACAACCAAAACGACCAACGCACCAAGCGAAGAATAACCACTGGTTAATGCGGTGACCAGCCATTCCAGGCCACAAAATACAAACATTAACGGATTTATCGCCAAGAAAATACCAAACAAACACGAAATGCCTTTGCCCCCGCGAAATCGCAACCATACGGGGAAAATATGCCCAACAATTGCAGCAAAACCACACCACGCGCCAAAAGCCATGCCCCCAAGCGCCATACCGACCAAAACCGCAATAATTGCCTTGGCCATATCCAGAATCCAGACCAGACCAGCCAGACGCAGTCCCCCGACACGCATAACGTTTGTTGCGCCAGTATTACCACTGCCCACTTTACGTAAATCGCCGTGGCCAAAAACACGCGTTATCACCAAACCGAACGAAACAGTCCCCAGCAAATATGAAACCACTAACCAAAAAACGTACAACATTATTATTTTCCTTGATTTTATGTTTGTTTTTTATAAAATAGCAGAAAACCAAAAAAAATAAAAGGAAAATAAAGTGGCAAACCACAAATCATCTAAAAAAAGAATTTTGGTCACTGCGAAAAAGAACGCGGTCAATACCGCACGCCGCAGTGCCGTTAAAACAGAAAACAAAAAGGCCATCCGTGCTATTGCATCTGGTGACAAGGCTGCGGCGGTTGCTGCGGTTCGTTGTGCCGAAAGCAAAATGATGAAGGCCGCTGGCAAAGTTATGCCGAAAAAGCGCGCTGCACGTAAGGTTTCTCGCCTTACAAAGGCGGCGGCTAAATTGGCCTAGGTTTTTTGTTAAAAATATTTGGCGTGCAGATTTGCACGCCTTTTGTTGTGTAAAATAAAAGCCAATTTCTTTATACAATGGCCCCTTGTATTCCAAGATTCTTAATTCAGCGGAGCACCCCAATGCTGTTGAATCATACGTTCTGAATCCATTGGGCTAACCAAAACCTGGGGCGTCAAGATAACGACCAACACATCACGCTGTGACGCGGTTTCACGCGACCCCGACAGCAACATAAAGTCAGGATCCCCAAGACCATAACGAGTATCGTTATTTGTCTGTTTTTCAAACCCGGAAACCACCAACATCTGACCTGATTCCATAATAACTTCTTGCATAAAACTGCGCTCTTCCACTTCTGGCAACTGTAATGTCACTTCGCCAATTGTTTGGCTTGCCATCTTCAACAATTCACGCACAGACATTCTGAACAGCAACAAAATTTTTCCGTTTTCCAAAATATTCGGCAGCAACTGCATTGAAAATCCTGTTTCCAAATTGTCCTGGTCAACGGTACTGGATTCAACAGTTGTAAAATTACGCGATTCGAAACGTTTGATATAACCCGTGCTCTTGGTATTATTCACCGGCGCAACGCGATTATTCCTTGTTGTGACACCAACATTTGTCACCAAAGATACCTTGCCCTGCTTTGCCAAAGCCTCTATCAATGCGGTACTGCCTGCTAGACTGGATAAAGAACCATTGTTGATTTGGTCTTGGGTATATGCCCCTGGAACACTGGAACCATTTTCCATATGCGTAGCCCCAGACAAAGCAGAAACCGTATTAGACAAAACCGCGATATTCATAGAACTTGCCTCGGTTGTTGCCAAATTGTTCTTTGGATTTGCAACGATATCTATTCCAGATGCCGAATTGATAGCGGCCGCCAAATTCAACCCAAACGCAGAATCATTCGCAATGGATACCTGTAAAACTTTCACATCAATGGTGACCAATTGTGACAAACGTTTGTTTTGCCGCGCGATATAATCCCCAACACGTGCCAAAACCGATGGAGGCGCGGTCACAGTTATCGTTCCCAAACTGCGCGACACATTAAAGTTGGCATTTTCAGACTTACCAATAATAGATGCTATCGTGCTTTCCACTTCGTCCCATTCTTTCAATGTAGATTCTAAATAGACCTGATTTCCGTTATCTGTTTGAACCGAAGATTGATACGATACATCTGTTCCCAACGCATACAATGTAAATGTGCGCGTTTCTGTTTCATAAAATACAATCGTTGTTTTATCATAATACCACAGCAAGTCTAAATCCGTTGCAACCTGGGACAGCAAACCAGAAAGTTTTCCAGTATATGCAATATTCATAGTTTTTCTAAGTTTGTCTTGCGCGACTTGACTGTCTATCTTTACGGGGATACGCGTAATAGAATTTATGTTGTTCGCCAACACCTGCAATGTCACAGGTTCGTTTAATAAAATTGTAATACCCGAATCGGTTTCAAATTGTTTAGGCAAATCATTCTTATGGTCAATCAACATAGACTTGTCACCCAGCCAAACACCTTCGGACATAGAAACCGTATCAGCACTGGCAACCTTGGCCGTCGGATTTTTTGCCATTTCAAAAGCATCATAGACATTGATAAAATCTTGATCCACCGAGGCCGCAACCTTGGCCGAATCTTGGTAAGCGCAACCAGATAAAATCACCGCCCCCAACAAACCAATAAATAATTTTACGCTTTTTGTCATTTATCAATCTCCTACCAATGTATTTATTTGACTATTCTTCGTTTGTGTTAATTACCAAAACACGATTACCTTTATAAAACTTTGCATACGGCACAGGAATCGCACGTCCAAAATTCCGAACGACCGCAGATGCCACATCAACAAAACGCCCTTTGAACACTGCACTGGCCTGAACAGGGTATTCACGCGAAGTCGCCCAAACTAAATCCCAACCTTCCTTATCACACCAAGATTGCAAAACCTCACGCAATGTTTGACCATTTGCGACAACCCACGAACGTATTTGATCTTGCACATTTGGCGTGACATCTTCGGCCATCTCTACAGATATTTCTGTATCACCGATGATATCATTGGTTAAACTGATTGTGCCGTCCGCGTTCATAGACACCACGCCCGCCGCCGTCACAATACCGCCATTCGCACTTCTTTCTGTTAAACCATTTTTTGCCAAATATGCATCGTACCCATCCGCATATTTTGCACACTTTGCACGCCCAGAACGCGAAACCGCCAAAACATTCCCACCATCATCTTCTAAAACCTCGCGGTGCAACAGTGGCATTTCCGAACCACGCCCGCATTCATCATCAAAACCAACAGGTATCTGATTCCCGTGCAACATATTCGCGCCACCCGTCCAACCTGTTCCAGGATTCACCGGTGTGTTAAATGTATTTTCTACAACCAAATCATTGCCTATCTTTGAAACAATCTTTATGTTATCCCTTTTGGACTTGGAACATTCCGTTTGACCATCGCAAGAAACAACGACATCGGCATCAGAACCCGCAATCGGCCAAACAGGAATTTCTGCGGCCGGGGCGGGTACAACATATTCGTCCCCCGAATACGCGTCTTCATAAAAACCCTGCTCAGGTTCGACATAAACCTCTCTGGCATTATTATTTGCCGCGGTCGTGTAAAACACTTCTGATGTCACAACCTGGGGCAGCCCAGTGTCCGCAAAGCAATAGCCTGCGGCCGTTGCAAACATTGCAATAATCAAAATCTTACGGAACATTTAACCTTCCTTTCCTTGGTATTGTCTGTAATTATACACCATATTATAACAATTTGACCGAATCTGTGCAAGACCTAAAAATAAAAAAACTAAAATGTTTTTATAATTTTCGCGCGAATCGGAAAAAGTGTGTTATACTTTTACAGGTTAACCAAGGGGAAAAATATGTACGATATCATCTTTTCTGTGTGTTTTGGGGTACTGTTTCTGGTATGCATATCGCTGGTGTTCCTGATTGTGACGCAAAATCGGCATCTCAAAACATTGGGGCAAAATATAACATTGCAATACAATTTAGTATTGAAACTACAAAATTTACTTAAAAATAAATCTGCAACAAATGCTGTCGCTGAACACGCCGAAATTATATATCAGGACTTGTTGCAAAACCTCATCCCCATCTTGGCGGCACTGGACATAATGCCACGCAACACAAACGAGCATCCTTTGTGGCGAACACTGGGCGGATTGTTGGACGAGTATGCAAAAAATCCTTTTGTTATGGAAAAGTTGCGCCGTGCCATAAAACTTGATTCA
>JAZRUN010000023.1:0-1783 GCA_045652565.1 Candidatus Enterousia sp.
ATACCCACATGCCCACTGGCGGCCGTACGAATTGCGTGCAACGCCAATGCGCGCACAGCATTTGCCATTTCTTTTAAATCTTTGGAATTATATGCCATGTATGATATTATATCACAAAAAGGACACAGATAAAAATGTTAAAAATATGGACAGACGGCAGCTGCTTGGGCAATCCTGGTCCCGGGGGATGGGGCTTTGTCGCAACAGACGGAAAAAACATTGCAGAACGCAGTGGTGGCGAAAAAAACACTACGAACAATCGTATGGAATTAATGGCGGTCATACGCGCATTAACTGCGGCGGCACGACATAACGAATTAGAAATACATACAGACAGTCAATATGTAAAAAACGGCATGCAATCATGGGTAAAAAATTGGAAGAAAAACAATTGGCGTACTGCAAACAAACAACCAGTAAAAAACCAAGACTTATGGCAACAATTAGATGAATTGGCATCCATAAAAAAAATTCATTGGTTCTGGGTACGTGGACACAACGGCGATGAAATGAATGAACGCGTTGATACATTGGCACGCACCGCCGCCGAATCGCTAAAATAAAATCGCCCAAACGGGCGATTGTTTTTATCCACGAAACCCCAGTGCAACAATAAACATTTCAACACTGTCCTTGCGCGATGATGGCGGTTTTATATGATGCACCGTTTCAAATCTTTCTTTGATTTGTTTTAACAAGTCTTGGGTTGTACCCCCTGTAAAAGATTTACAAACAAATGTTCCACCAATTTTCAATGCACGTAACGCGAAATCGAACGCATATTCCAACAATACCATCTGACGAATATGATCGGTTTTTTTATGTCCAACCGTATTTGGTGCCATATCGGAAACCACAACATCCGCGGTACCTGCCCCAACTTCATCTGCGGGCAAATTTAATTTTTCTTCCAACCAACGTAAAGCTTCATCAGATGTAAAATCACCTTGATATGTTTCAACCCCAACAATTGGTGATATTTCTAACAAATCCATCGCAAATATCTTGGATTTTGGATATGTACGCGCAATATATTGCGACCAAGACCCCGGGGCAGCACCCAAATCGACAACAACCTGACCATTGCGCAAGAAATGAAACTTTTCATCCATTTCAATCAATTTGTACGCCGCACGTGCCCGATAACCATCACGATGCGCACGCGCAACATACGGATCATTCGCCTGGCGTTGCAGCCACGCGACCGAAGACTTTCTTGATGCAATTTTCTTGTTTGTGATTTTCATTTGACCTTAACGCGCACGTCCCGCTTGTTTTAACATTTTACGTCTATAAGACTTATAGCATTCAAGCACCGCTGCCTGTGGATTTGTGTATGTAGTATACATCTAAACCCAACATATTATTTTGCCCCCTGCGGCTTTGGACCAGGCTGCTGTTGCATACGCGCCATAACGGCCTCCATTCCACCCATACGCTGAATCATGGCCATCTGTTGCTTCATCTTGGTGTATTGTTTAATAATATGTTCCACTTCGCGCACAGTACAGCCCGCTGTTTCAGCAATACGCGCCTTGGCGTTGGCAAAAACTTTTTCTGGTTCCGCGCGTTCAGCCACTGTCATGGCTTCCAAAATTTTAATCTGAGCATCGACACTGCCATCTTTAATTTTTTCTTTCATTGCGGAAACTGCGCCACTCATTCCCGGCACCATTTTCAACAGACCGCTAAAATTGCTCATTTTTTTAATCTGCTTTAATTGCGCCAGCATATCATTCATATCAAACTGCCCCGCCATCATACGTTGTGCGGTTTCTTTCAT
>JAZRUN010000024.1:0-3891 GCA_045652565.1 Candidatus Enterousia sp.
CCCCACGTGATAATGGTCATGACAACTTCCAATGCGATTTCGCCATATGAAACCCATTTCAGGTTTATATCCCCCGCGACATAATAGTTATTTTTATCGCCATCGTGCTTTGCGGTTTTTTCGTGAATAACATAATTCACCATGGAATTGTTTGCCCGTGCCCCCATGCCCGCGCGCGTGCTGCAAACACCATCCATATCGCGCGGATAGAATTTATTTATATTGTGTTGAATATAATCCATTGAAATCGTGTTGTTGTTCCCTGGACCAACAAATTCCTCCAACGCGCCCGATTGCACAACCATAATGCCATACCAGGCAGGATCAACATTTACCCAGGTTGCATGCGGGTCAGTGTCAGATACTTCGGGACTTATTTCATCAGTCGGCAGTTGTGTTTTCGCCGCAAGCAATAACCGTTGTTCCAATACCTTCGGCTGGGTTTCATAATTTATAACAATTTCGCGACCGTTTGGAAAAGTATGCTTGATTGGCATAAAGTGGATAGTATCTGTGTCGTCGGCATCGATGATTTCTGGACACGCCAAAACCTCGGTCAAGACTTCGGGCGATTGAAAAACATCATAAACCCACATTTTGACATTGGTTTCGGAATCATTTTCATCAATCATAAACGCATTATCTTTCAGCCCCGTTGCAAACGCACTTGTTGCACAATATGTGTCCATTGGCCGCGCCACATTTAACAGCGCCGCAGTATCATCCACCCCCGCCGCAAAGGCAGTTTGCGTAAAAAATAACATACCAATTAAACAAATGAAACGCATTTCATAAAATGAATTGTTGATAATAAAATTAAAAGTTCTAAACATTATAAACGGTATGATGTAGGTTAATTGTTTGGCTTAATCTTGGTTCAAGAAAACGATTGCATAATAGTCTACACAAGCATCACTACAATTCCTCCAGCATTCATCTTCGGTATTAAAAGTTTTGACTAGCAGCGGGTTGCTGGTTTGTTCGGTAGTGGTGTAATACTGAATTCGGCACCAACAGTATTTTGATTGCCCTTGAGTATAGGCTGTTGCATCGGAATTTAAACAGGCAGCGACACCAGATATAGTGTCTGCTCCATCGCCTTGTCGCTTTATATCCCAATAGCTAATATCATAGTTTATGTCTTGGCTTCCATCAAAAACTGGATCATTGTTCGCTGGTGTTGGCGTTGTCGTATCGTTCTGCTGGGCCGTTGAAATTGTGTTTTCTGTTACTTCTATATTATTTATTTGTTCAATTTCTTGTTCTGTATCAGGTTCGGTGTTTGTATTATCGCGATTGAACATTCTGTTTGGCCACGTTCTTAATTTTTCTAACTGATACATACCATAACCCAAAGCCACTTCGCCGAAAGATATTTGATTTGGGTTGTTGCCGGGGTTATTGTTTTGTGCACTGTTAACATTGACAACAACCTGTGGATTTGTATTAGTTGTGTTTTGTTTTGGGCATTCTTTAAGTGTTGTTATATCACCAACATACCCTGCACAAACACAGTTTCCAGCGGAATTTACAACCGCACCCTTGGTAAGGCATTTACAGTCAGGTTCAGGTGTCATATGAACAGGATCGCTGCATTTCTTTGGCTTAGTCGTTCTTGCCAGAAAATCTTCCTCGGTTTCAAACTTTGGAATTTTATACGCAGATTTGTCTTTATACGGTTCATAACCCGCGGCGGCGTTTGCCATACGGTCGGTCAGGGTTAAATCGGCAACAGTTTTTGGGAAACTGGTCGCCGACAAAGATGCCGACGTCCCCGTTTGCGCCTGTAATTGTTCCAATTCTTTTGTGCGTTCCTGTACGCCCGCCTGATATGCATTCAATTTCGGCGCATACGGGTTTTGAAAGGTATAGTGGTTAGTGGTAGTGTTAGTGGTTAGTGGGGCCGCTATCGTAATACTGGTTTGTGCATACTTATCAAATGCCGCGTCGATATACCCGCCACACGCCGTTGCATAATTATGCCCAGGCAACTGTGACAGTGTCACCATAATATACGGACGCACATCGGAAAGTTGCATATCGGCGCAATTATTATTCATTGAACAATAATCTGAAACCAAGCCCTCAACAATGCGATTGCAATCCGCGGTCGTTAAATCAGCGCCGGTCACATAAATAGGCTTTGGAATGTTTTTCATATTATACGGACTGTTCGGGTTCCAGAACGGATTTGACGAATAATTTTTCACCGCCTGAATCTGACCATATTGGGAAAGCACCGCCGGCGCAGTACCAACCGCATACGCATGCGATACAACATACGCGCACAGAACTGCCGCCGATACAACAAAAATTTTGCTAGATTTTATCATTCCCCCGTCCTGTTCTCTATCTCTGTATTATAACAAAAAAGCAACTGTAATCCAAGATAAAATTCCACCAATTATGAAAAATGGCGCAAAAGGAATAAAACGCTGTTTCTTTCTGTATGCCCAGGCCGTCCCAAACAGACACGCCGCACCCAATGCAATGGCCAAACCCGTCGGCCCCAGGTATAATCCGCCAACCGCAATCAATTTTATATCACCCAACCCAATCGGGGATTCTGCGCGCGGATTTTTCTTTTGCAAAATCCTGTCAAATATCACGCCGACGGTGGCCGCCATCAAATAGCCAAACGCCATACCTATGACCCCAACGTCGATACCAATCGGCCATGGGAAAAAAGTCGCCAAAATTGCACCAATAATCAACAGCGGGAACAAATAGGCGTCTGGAATAATCCTGCGGCGCATATCTGCGGCACCAATTTTCCAACACAAATAAAGCGCACCCGCAACCAAAATCGCATAAAAAGCCCAAAATAAAATCGTATAGAAAAACATATTTTCCCCCTTGCGTTTCGAATCGGTTTTGTGATAACATAAGTATATCATATAATAGGGTTGATATAAAATGAGTAAATCTTGGGACAGCAGTATTTTGAAAAAATTAAAGGCTTTGGTTGGCAAGGGTCTGTCAACCGCCGAAATTGGTAAGCGTTTAGGTATGTCCAAAAATGCCATTGTTGGAAAATTGCACAGATTGGGTTGGAACCCCAAGGCAACAGACGGCGCATCCGAATCAAAAAAGTCAAAGAAAGTCCCCGAAAAAAAGTCTGCGGCAAAAAAGGCCCCTGTAAAGCCCGTCAAGAAAACAACGGTGAAAGAAACCAAGAAAACTGTCAAAACAGCGAAGACGCCAAAGACGGCAAAAAATATAAAACCTGCAACCCCGACTACAAAACCTGTTGCAAAAACTGGCGGTGGGCACGCGATTGCGGCAAAAAATTCTGGCGCACATCAACGCGCTGTGCGTCATGCGCTGGAAATGGCGAACTTGAAACCGAATCAGTGCAGATGGCCAATCGGCGACCCAGATTCCGAAGGTTTCCATTTTTGTGGTGCCACCGTATTCGTCGGCAAACCGTATTGCTATGAACATTGCAAACAGGCATATCAATTCGTCGCGCCAAAGAAAAAATAGGGATTCATAAAATGCCGAGAGAGAATGACAATTTCCCCAAATTACATTTCGCCGATTATGATATCGCGGGCAATGTCTTTCGCGCATGGCGTGACGCGCACGATAACTTGATTTTTGTCTTGGACGAAACGATTGATGAATACAAACCTAATGTGTTATTGGTTATCGGTGCGCGCAAAGACCGCAAATGGGACGATATTTTGGCAAATGATTATGAACTGGATCTGGAACTGGTGCGCCCAAAGAAAGATAACAAATATCAAAAACTTGATGTTGAATACGACGGGCTGCAATTTTATGAAAACTTGATTCAAACGGACGAAGCCGGTGACGATTTAACAGATGCGCTTTCTAAACTGAATGATTTTCGTGATGCGGCGGTGCGGCGTTCGGCGATGGCGCGTC
>JAZRUN010000025.1:0-3351 GCA_045652565.1 Candidatus Enterousia sp.
GGTTTCTGACGGTGATATTGCCATTATCGCGCCGGCGGTCGCTGGCATGGCTGCGCATACAATCGTTTCAGATAAAATCGCCGCAACCGTTCGCTGTATCCAGGTGTCTTATATAATTTTAACTGACTATGCCGCAAACTCGAATGATGATGCGCGCGTTAAATTACTTGGCGGCGGCGGCGATTTTATCCAGGTTGGTTTTGTTGCAACTGGGACAACTGCGCCGGACAGCGCGACCGCTTGGAAAGACGCAGACGGTAAAATGATATGGAAAAATTCTGACGGCGTTGTGTTCACGCGCACATTGGAAACAGATGGTTATTTGATTACTGTGACAGATACGGTTGAAAATAAATCCAATCGTGATTTAACCTTTGCACCGTATGTGCGTATGGTTCGCGGTGATAAGGCGAATGCAACGGGCGTTGCAACTGGTTTGGTCACAAATGTAAATTCACGTATAAGATATCTGGATTGGAATAAACTGGATAAAAAAGCATACGCGTATTCTACGACGAATGGCTTTGTTGGCTTTAGCGACCAGTATTGGCAAACAATCGCAGATATTAAATCTGCGGATCAAACTATGCGCGCAAAATCTATCAACAGCAAATATATGGCTGAAAGTCTTGCGGCGCCGGTCAAGGTCGCGCCAAACAAGAGTGAGATTTTCACCGCAACAATATTTGCGGGCCCCCGTGAACAGAGCATTTTGGATGCGGCGGAAACCAGTATCCCTGGAATCGATGAAACAATAGATTATGGCTGGTTCTGGTTCTTTGCGCGCCCAATGTTGTGGATGTTGAATGTTTTGAATGGTTTCGTAATGAATTATGGCGTGGCTATAATCTTGCTGACGATAATTTTACGATTGTTGATGTGGCCACTGACGCGGAAATCCTATGCATCTTCGATTGCGATGCAGCGTATGCAACCGGAAATGCAGCGCATACAAAAACTCTATGCAAACGACAAAGCGCGTATGCAAATGGAAATGATGAACCTGTATCGCACGCACAAGACTTCGCCTATGTCGGGATGTTTGCCGATGCTGATTCAAATACCGATTTTCTTTGCGTTGTACAAGGCTTTGTTGGTGTCGGTAAATATGCGGAACGCACACTTTTTGTGGATTTCTGATTTGGCGGCGATGGATCCATATTTTATCTTGCCCGTGCTGATGGGCGCGACAATGTGGTTGCAACAGTATCTGCAATCGGGAAAAACAAAAACCGCCAACACAAATGATATCGCGGCAAGTACAGGTCGTGCAATGAAGTGGTTGCCGGTATTGTTCACGGTAATGTTTGCGTGGATGCCGGCGGGCTTGGTGCTGTATTGGACGGTTTCAAATGTATTCGGTATTGTCCAAACATACATCATCAAACGCCAACTGGCCAAGAAATAATTTTTAATTTCCTTGGGGTAAATAACTGAACACTGGCCCGGCGATAAATGTGCCAGTGCTACTGTTTGTAAAGAACGTATTCGTGACGGTGTTGTACATCCCAAGGACGTCATCACTATTACGCCGTGCAGGAATGAAATTGCGTACCAAGGCACTGTCATTTGTGATTTGCATGTTATAAATCCTGCCTTTCAAATAGTGCGATGGTGTCGCCACGTTCCCATCATAAGAGCTGCTGCAAAACATCATAATAGTTTGCCCGTTTGCGTCAAACGCGGGTTTGTCTATTGCCGCCTGACTTAAATCAGCAAAAGCAGCCTTTTTTGAATTATACAAATTAATGATTGCTGTATATGGGGTGTTAAGTTGTATGGTTCCAGCGGGCATAGACAAAACAGTGTTGCCAGATGTTATGCCAAACGATAGGATTAGCCGTGTACCATATGAATTTATACCGCCATAAAAATGTGGCGACAGGGTTCCAAAAACATGGTAATAAGGACCAATTTCTGTAAATGCGTATTTGACGGAAACCCCAACATCACTGGTTGGCGGAATGCCCGTATTAACATATTGTGTCCCTGTTGATTCCAGGTATTCCAACTGTGTATAACCCGCGGGCAGGCTTTGTTTCTGGGCAAAATTATGTATTTTATACAACAAACAACCACCCGTTGCGACACCCCGACGGGTTTCACCCGCCACCCCTCTAGCCAGAGGGGAATCCCCCACTAACCACTAACACCGAAGCCTCGACGTAGCGAAGCGAAAGCGGTCGAAGTCTCGACGTAGCGGATCGAAGACGGATAACCACTATCAACACCCGATTACTCGGGTGTTGTTTTTTTCAGTCTTTGATAGTTTTATACAATGCATCTGGGGTTAAAACAAATGGCGCGTGCAGGCGAATTGCATATTTCGCCATATTTACACAGGTCAATTTCCTTGGCGGGAAAGGCCGGTGTAGTTCGCACGGTATATACACGAATCGCCAACCATGTATGCCAAGGATTTTTATATCACGCGCAGTGATTGGAATTTTGGCGATATTTTTTGTTGTGATAAATTGGTACATTGTGAATCCGGATGTTTCTGGAACAATGACGGCGCAATGTTTAAATTTCTTGCAAAAAACATTTGGTAAAAATTTTGAAGATTTTGGTGCAAAAGCGATAATAACCATATCAAATCCCTTTTTCTCTTTTTCATTTTTTTATTCAATCCATCCTTTTTCGCGTGCTGCGTTGTCAAGAACGCGCATCGCCGAATCCCACATTGTGGCATCACGATTTTCGCGCCATACATATTGGTGCGGCGCACGTTTACGGTCACCATATTCTTTCATAACAGATAACTGCTGGGCCGACAGTTTCCCACACAGATAAAGTTTCGTCACCAATGTTTCAACATCGACCAGTTCGCAAACTCGCCGCGTTGAACTGTATCTGTTTTGATGCGCTATATCGTTGCGGACAGAACGCGAATACATAAACCAGAACCAAATTTGTTCTGCATTTTGAAATTTTTCTGGTACATAACTGGATTCCATATTAGTCATTTTTTTCTCCTTTATATTTTTTTTATGACTTTGGCTAATTGATTTATAAAACAATAAAGTTGACCGGTGGAAACATTACAACCAATGATTGAATTGCAACCTTGTTTTTCGATTCGTTTATGTTTTTTATAAAACCATGTTTCGAATCGCGGCATTGTTTGTTTATAAAAAATGGCGCGCATATAAATGCGTGCCCCCCCTCACAAGTGTTTCACCCCTCGGTCGGTCAAAAAAATTCAACATTATGTCATATATCATCCTTTTGGTTTATTTAAAAAACCGCCAGACGGCGGTTTCATTAAGTTATACGGTTTGCTACATCTCTATGGGTGGGAAACAATCACCACCAACATCCGGGCAGCAGTTAAAACCTTGCTCGCCCATA
>JAZRUN010000026.1:0-3025 GCA_045652565.1 Candidatus Enterousia sp.
CTTTATCGGTGGGTTGAATTTCTTAATCTCTATTTCGTCACACTTCGTTAAAACTTCGTGTGACACTACTTCGCGATAACTGCTCCGCCTGTGTGGCCTGCCACACGAAGCGTCGTAGACGCGAAGTGTGGTTGGGGCAGCGGGGTACCTCGATACACAATAACAAAAATCTGCAAAAATCTTGTTCCTGCGATTTTTGTGTTTTTTTTAATTGTCTATTCTCGTATTCGCTCGGTCGGCTTTGCCGACACTGCGCGCAACCCGTGACGATTTGGCTGCACTCTGTTTGCCAAATCTACTTGGTTTCGAACCTTTTGCAACATTCGTTGCAAATGATTGAACCATAACCCCAAAACCAAAAACTAAAACACCCTTTCGGGTGTTTGAATTTTTGGTTGGGGCAGCTGGATTCGAACCAACACTGACGGAGTCAGAGTCCGGAGTTCTACCATTAAACTATGCCCCAAGTGGTCGCCATTATAAAACGCGCTTTTGCTTTTTGCAAATAAAAAATACTGACGCATTCGTTCCTATGACTTTTGCGTCGCGCGTGGCATATAATAAAAACATCACCCAACCAAAGGAAAAACATATGAAAAAAATTTCTATTTTTACCGTCTGTGCAATAATCGCCACCACAAACATCGCAAATGCCTGTACAGGAATCACCTTGCGCGCCCTTGATAAATCGGTCGTTGTTGCGCGCACAGTCGATTGGTCTGGTTCAGAAATGAACAACATCTATGTAATTGTTCCGCGCGGCCACGTCGAGCAATCTCTGTTACCAGACGGCAGCCAAGACGGCATCCGCTTTACCGCAAAATATGGGTTTGTGGGCCTGGGTATGGAACGCCCAGAATTCATAGTTGACGGCACGAACGAAGTCGGCCTTTCGGCGGAATTGTTCTATTTCCCGCGCTTTGGCAAATATCGCCCATACAGTGCAAGCACGCGCAATATCTCTTTGGCGGATTTCCAAGTCGTGTCGTGGATATTGTCGCAATTTTCAACCATAGACGAAGTAAAAGAAGCAATCGATGGCGTGCGCATTATCAACATAGACCCAACGGCATCGACTGTCCATTGGCGCATTACAGAACCAAACGGGCGGCAAATCGTTATGGAAATCATAGACGGTGTCGCAACATTCCACGAAAATCCGAATGGTGTCATCACAAATGCCCCTGGGCTGCCTTGGCATTTAACGAATTTAAGCAACTATATCAACCTTAGACCCGGTACGATAGAGCCGACAAAATTCGGGCCACTGAAATTACAATCAATCAGCAACGGAACGGGACTTTTGGGCTTGCCAGGAGATTTTTCATCGCCATCGCGATTCGTGCGTGCGACGCTGCTGCGCGATTTTGCAATTCCGCAGGCCACTGGCACAGAAACAATAAAACAGGCGTGTCATATCTTGAATAATATGGACGTTCCTTTTGGTGCAACACAACAAGACCGAACTCCAAAGTTTGATATGCCTGCGGCGACCCAGTGGACAATCGCGACCGACATAACGAATCGCCAGATTTATTATCACACTATGTACAATCGCACACTGCGGCACATAGATATTAGTGGCATAAATTTTGAAACGGTGCCGTACCAGTTCTATCCATTGGATATGATACGCGATGAAACGGTTCTGGACGCCCCGATAAAAAGGTAGTGTAAGTGGTTAGTGGTTAGTACGTCATCCCGACGATATCGGGCCCCGCAAAAAATGTGCAACATTTTTGTGGGTGATTCAGTCGGGATCTCTTTATTACCGTCGCAGTAATCCCCTTTCCACGGGAAGGGGAATAGTAACAACGTGACTCGAAGGGGTCCCGACTTCCGTCGGGATGACGGACTAACCACTAACAAATCCTCTGTTGCCTTTTCGAAAAAAAGTTTTATAATCGCGAAAGCTTTAACCAAAAAAGGAGACTTTCATGAAAATAAAACCATTTGCAGGTGTGCGTCCACCACGTGAACTTGCCGCCGAGGTTGCATCACGCCCATACGATGTTTTGAATTCTGTCGAAGCCAAGCAAGAGGCCGGTGAAAAATCTTTGCTGCATATTATAAAGCCAGAAATTGATTTTGACCCAATCGCAGATGAGCACAGCCAACCAGTCTATGACAAAGCCGTCGAAAATTTCAAACTGTGGCAAGACCGCGGTTGGTTGAAACAAGATGACAAAGAAATGTACTATATCTATGCCCAAACTATGGACGGTCGGACACAATACGGTTTGGTTGCCGCAGCAAATGTTGATGACTATATGACGGGCAAAATTAAAAAGCACGAACTGACCCGCAAGGACAAAGAAGACGACCGTATGATTCACGTTCGCATTCAAAACGCAAACATTGAACCTGTGTTCTTTGCGTATCCAGATGTTCAGGAAATGAACGAAATCGTCGAAAACTTTGTGAAAACGCATGAACCAGAATACGACTTTGTTGCCGCCGATGGTTTCGGGCACAAGTTCTGGGTCATCGACGATGATGCAATCAATGCACGCATCACAGAAATCTTTAAAAACATTCCGGCAATGTATGTCGCAGACGGCCACCATCGCACCGCCGCCGCGGCACGTGTCGGTGCGGAAAAGCGCGAACAAAATCCGAATCACACAGGCAATGAAGAATACAACTATTTCTTGGCGGTGATTTTCCCAGAAAGCCAGTTGAAAGTTATCGACTATAACCGTGTTGTCAAAGATTTGAACGGTCTTTCCCCCGAACAATTCTTGGCGGAACTTGAAAAGTCTTTTGAAGTAAAAGAAATGGGCACGGAAATTTACAAGCCAACAAAGTTGCATAACTTTGGTATGTATCTGAATGGCAAATGGTACTCTTTGACCGCGCGCGAAGGTACATATAACGACAACGACCCGATTGGCGTGCTGGATGTGACGGTTCTGTCCAATTTGGTGTTCGATAAAATTCTAAATCTTGGCGATTTGCGTACCAGTAAACGAATCGATTTCGTTGGCGGTATCCGCGGTTTGGGTGAACTGCAAAAGCGCGTTGA
>JAZRUN010000027.1:0-3181 GCA_045652565.1 Candidatus Enterousia sp.
GCGATTATACACTGGGTGGCGACAAATTGGCGGTTGGCGAATATACTTTGAATTCAGATGAATTTGAAAATCGTTTAACCATCAAAGATGGCGTGACCGGAATCGCCCTGCCCGATAATACAGCGGTCGTGATTTTGGATACAGAATTAAACGCAGAATTGATTGCCGAAGGTTTGGCAAATGATGCACTGCGCTTTATCCAAGATACGCGTAAAGCAATCGGGTTGGATGTTTCAGACAGAATCAAATTGACCTATACGGCGGATTTGGCGGTGTCTGGCGCGATTGAACAGTATCGGCGGCGTATTATGGCGGATGCTTTGATTTTGGAAATGATGCCAGGTTCGGCGGAACACTTTACCGAAATCGAAGGTTATAATTTTGGTGTGTCGATAGAAAAAGCATAAAAACAAATGATAACGCCACAGCGATTTTTTGAAATCGTGCCGAAAAATCTGAATATGAATATTCGGTCGGAATTATATTCTACAAACGATTTTACTTTTGCTGTGGCGGTTATTTTGTCGGCCCAGGCGACCGATAAAAAAGTCAACGAAGTGACGCCCGCCCTTTTCCGCGTTGCGCCAACACCGCGCAAAATGTTGGCACTCGGTTTAGAAGGTTTGAAAAAACACATTCGTGTGATATCTTTTTTTAATAACAAAGCAAAAAATATTATCACGCTCGCGGCGGAACTTTCGCAATATGACAATGGTGACGATAAATTCGTTTTCCCAGAAAAATATCACAGTCGCGATGAATTAATAAAATTGTCAGGCATTGGGCAAAAGACCGCAAATGTTATAATGAATGTTTTGTGGAATGCACCAATGATAGGTGTTGATACGCATGTTTTCCGTCTGTCGCACAGATATGGTTGGGTGGACGATGCGGCGAATACCCCCGAAAAAGTTGAACAAGAATTACTGCACAAGATTCCGAAAAAATATCATTCAATTACAAATCATGTAATGGTTTTGTTTGGGCGATACACCTGCACAGCGTTGCGACCAAAGTGCGAAACGTGTCCAATCGCAAAATATTGCAACGTACGCAAAGACTAGTTTTCAAATGGATTTTCTGATTTTTCGTATTCAATACTAATCGGCAAATGTTCCCAATGCAGCGCCGTTGCCAGTCCGCGCCGTAAATACCGCGTATAAGATTCAGGTATATCAGATGCACCGCCCACATTGATTGTTATGCGCATAGGGTGCCGACCCGTTTGCCGCGCAAATTTTATCTTCATCGGGCGTTTTAGGCGCGACATAGGTGGCTGGCGCAAAGTCACTAATTCAGACACAATTTTATTTATCAAACTTGTCGGTGCGGTTGCGCCCGCAATATCCCATTGTTCATAAATGCGCTTGAACATATTTTGTACGCCTGTTCCCTTTTCTGCGGAAACGGCCAAAATCATAGGTTTTATAATCTGGTGAAAAGAATTTGTAAATTTATGTTTTAATTTTAGCAGTTTATCATCACGTTCCGCCGCATCAACCAAGTCCCCTTTATTCAGCGCAACACATAAAATTTTACCCGCATCATAAACGCGCGATGCGATGCCCAGTGCTTGGTTTTCAATATCGCGTGTGGCATCAACAACCAAGATAACAACATCAGATTTTTCAATAGCATCCAAAGATTTTAGTGCCGACAGCGTTTCCACATCATCGCGCACATTTGATTTTCTGCGCAAACCTGCCGTATCCATCAATAAAATATCACGTCCATAAAAATGTGCCGGAATCTTTACAGTGTCACGCGTCACACCCGGTAAATCTTTTACAATCTGGCGATTTTCGCCCAAAACCCGATTTACCAAAGTCGACTTGCCAACATTTGGTTGCCCAAGAATAGCAATTTTTATTCGCCTGTCTGGTTCTGTGTTTTCAACCTTTGCGGTCGTCAGATTTTTTCCCAAAAATTCGAAAATTTCATCAAACCCAGACTTGTGTTCTGCAGAAATCATAATCGGCGCACCAAAGCCAAGTTTATAAAATTCGTGCACATCACCAAGTCTCTTACTCGATTCCGCTTTGTTCACAAGCAACAGCACCGGCGCATGCGTCTTGCGGCGAACAGTCCGCGCCCAAGACATATCTTCGGGCAACAACCCGGCGCGCCCATCAACCACAAATAATACAGCATCCGCGGACGCAATCGCGTCCATCGCCATACTGGTCGAATCCGCCGCAATCCCGTCGCGCGCACTTTCCAGACCCGCCGTATCAAATAATTCGTATTCTGGATGCCCTGAAACTTGCCCACCAATTGTGTCGCGTGTGACCCCAGGCCGATCGTGCACCAATGCATCACGCGTTCCAGTCAGTGCGTTAAACAAAGTCGATTTGCCAGTATTCGGCCGTCCTGCGATAATTATCTTTGCCATATCTTTTTCCATTGATTTTTTTTTATTATAAAGCAAAAATATAAATAATCAAATAAAGGACGCGCAAAATGAAAAAAATAAAAAAATGGTTTAAATCCGTCAAAGACATCATTATAAATCCACGTCACTTTTTTTCAAAGATAGTGGCCGATGGCGACATAGAAGAATCTATGTTGCGTGCGTTTATATTCGGCCTTGTGGGTGGAATTTTGGTTTTGTCCTTGCGTTTGATTGGCGGTGCCGACGTCACAGTTAGTTTAATATTTTCTACGATTGTAATTGTGCCAGTTGTGGCGGTTGCGTTGCTGTTTGTGGCGGGGGGATTGATGATGCTTGTATCCGAAATTACAGGCGGCGAACGCGATTGGGAAATTGCGATAAAGGGTCTGGCATCAATATTCTTTATTTATCCTGTGATTTTGGTTTTAAATGCACTTGCATTTAATTGCACATCACTCTGGATTATCAGCATACTTGGCGACGCGTATGTGTTATTTTTGTTCTATAATATCGCATTATATTGTATGCGTGGTCGTCGTGGGGCGGTAATGGCGGTTGTTGGTATATTTGGCATCTTTATGTTGACCGTATATTTAACAAATTATCACGTTGGATGGTTTTTGTTAAAGAACACTGGCGCCGCGTTGTCTTGTTTGCTGTAATACATAATTCTTGCAATTCAGATTTTCTTTGTTATAATTGGCTTCGCCTTGGGTGGTTAGCTCAGTTGGTTAGAGCGTTACGTTGACATCGTAAAGGTCGTTGGTTCGAGTCCAATACCACCCACCA
>JAZRUN010000028.1:0-4816 GCA_045652565.1 Candidatus Enterousia sp.
TACAACAACCCCAGGCCACCTGCAAGCATTCCACAAAATATGCCCCAAGGCAGGCCCGCGATTAAAAGCATTAGCCCAACAACAGCCCCATACAGCAAACAGGTTCCAACGTCAGGGTGTGTGAATATAATCACCATCATCGGCACAAATGCAGCCAAATATGTCCACCAACTGAACCAATGCAATTTCCAGGCATCTTTGCAAACAAACATTTTTTCACCGAACAGATGACGCATCTTTGCCAAAAACCACGCTGTTAAAAATATAAAACCTGGTTTCATAATATCGGACGGCAATATGTTCACCGGCCCAAATGCAACGAATCGCGCAGAACCTTTGATAATGTGTGGCGCGACAACCGTCACCCCAAGCAACAACAACCCCGCAACAACATTTATAACAGACAGTCCCAATACCATCTTTTTATTCAACAAACTTGTCACAAACAATACAATCAAACCCGCAATATAAAACGGCAAACCCTTTACAAAAAAGAAATACCACGGCTGGGGCGTAGCCAAGCGACCCGCCGCAACACTGCCCGCCGACACAGCAAAATATATTCCGATGCCTATCATCAACAGAACCGTATAAAGCAACGGTCTGTCAATTTCAAAAAACCAACTTGTCAATCTGCTTTCTTCTGTTCTTTTGAACATATTGTGGTGTCCTTTATGCAAACTTTAACAACATCAACGCAAGTCCGGCGAACAAAATCGATATTACAAAAAATCTGTCCACGATTTTTGTTTCTGGCCAGCCAAGTTCTTCAAAATGATGATGCAAAGGCGCACGAAGGAAAACCCGCTTTCCTGTACCTGTAATTTTTCTTGTAATTTTGAAACACATTGCTTGCACAAAGGATGACAGCAATATCAGAACCATCATACCCGCCGCAATACCCATTATTACTTCGGATTTTAACAACATCGCAACCGTTCCCATAAAGCCCCCCAGCGCCAATGAACCAACATCGCCCATAAAGATTGTGGCCGGTCGCGAATTGTACCACAAAAACCCAAGGACTGCACCAAACACCGCACCCAGAACAGGATACAGCCCACTGGTTGCCGGCATAAATAAAACAGTGTCCATAAATCCTATGCGTGTGGCACCATATAACGCAACAACCAATACAATTAAAACAGGTATATATAATTTGGCCAACATCCCATCCAAACCATCTGTGATATTTGTCGCATTTGCAGAACCACAAATAACGAAATACGCAAACACAAAGTAAAAAAGCCCAAGTGGGAATATTATTCCAAATGGCAATGCCAACGAATATTCAGGAATATATGCGGGCATTGTTGTGTTTACCATATATGCAAGCGCAATTACGCACACACCTTCTAAAAGCAATCTTTTAAATGGACTTAAACCATTCGATGCCTTTTTCGATTGACTTTTAACCTTTTTATAATCATCTGCGAAACCAATCAATCCAAACATCAACAAAGCCGCCAAAGCAATCCATCCTGTTGCGCTGTCAATCGGCATAAACGTTATTGCACCAACCAGTATTGACAATATAAGCAATATACCGCCCATAGTTGGTGTACCCGCCTTTTTAATGTGCGACAGTGGAACATTCTCGCTTATTGGCTGACCTTTGCCTTGCCATTTGTGCATTGCGCGAATAAACGGTCGGCCACATAAAAACATTATTAAAAATGCCAAACCAAAGGCGCACCCAAACTGGGTCCAGCCGCCAAAAAACACACCATAACCATGTGATAATAAATAATCTGTAAGCATAAAATCTCCTTTTTATGCAGTTATTTTATCACAATTAGTTAAATAATGAAATATTATTTGCCTTTTATTTACATTCAATCGAGTCGCCACCGTTCACGAACATCGTCCAATCGCGCCCCTTGTTCCACAAAGTAATTTCTGTACCATTTAACATACCTAAATAACTGGCACCCGAGGCAGATGGCACGATATTCATCTTGATTGGTACGCCATCAATAGTTGCACCCAAAGTTTCGCCTGTTTCACTAAGTTCCAGGTGTATCGCCATATTCCCGCAATTAAACGACAAATCTGACTTTTCACAAGCCGCCAACAGACCCACAGTCAGTAATGCAAAATATATTTTTTTCATAATACTCCCCCGTTTTTAAGTTTCACCCCCCCTTTTTTTTTTACTTAATTATAACAGGCATTATTAAAACACACCGCCAATAACCGCGCTTTGATGTTCCTGTTCGGTCGCGCGTTTTTGGTTTGGCGCCTGACCAATCTTGAACGCCTCTTGAATTATTACACCCGATGGATCATCCTCGGCGGCCACACCGCTTTGGCGATTTACACGTACAAAGTGCAGGCCATCAGGAACAGCAAAAGGCTGATTTTTCTTATTCGCCAATGCAACCTTCATAAAATCGGCAAATACGCGTGCCGCCATATGGCTGCCAGAGCCCTTAGCAAGTGGAACAGGCGTATCATAGCCCAAATAAACCCCAGCGATTAAATCTTTTGAAAAGCCGACAAACCACACATCTTTGACATCATTGGTTGTGCCTGTTTTTCCCGCAATGGTGTGTCCACGAACCGCCGCTTGGCGACCTGTGCCACGTTCAACCACACCCTGTAATATCGAAACAATTTGATATAAACTCTGCGCATCAGACAAAGGCAAAGCATTCATCTGCGCGGGCGTAGGTTCCATACCGTCGGTCCAATCAATCATCTCTTGCGGTCCACCACCAA
Source organism: Candidatus Enterousia sp. (assembly GCA_045652565.1). Taxonomy (GTDB): domain Bacteria; phylum Pseudomonadota; class Alphaproteobacteria; order Rs-D84; family Rs-D84; genus Enterousia. The sequence goes on from JAZRUN010000028.1 coordinate 2,722, forward strand.
TCACATTACCATACCTGTCTTCGATATAATCCACCAGTTGAGATTTGATTTTGTGCCCGCCATTTGCAAAGGCAGAATAACCCAAAACCAATTTTTCCAGCGTTGTTTCACCCGAGCCCAAGGCCATAGATAAATTTAGATTTTTCATATTTTCTGGATAAACCCCGAAACGCTGTGCAACCTCTATCGCGTTTTCAACGCCAATCTGTTCAACAAGTCGCACACTGGGCACATTGCGCGAAGTTTCTAATGCCAGACGTAGTGGAATATCGCCCAAAAATTTCTTGTCATAATTTTCAGGTTTCCATTGAATATTGTTTTCCCGCAAACCAACGACAGGCGTATCTGAAATAATTGACTCTGGGGATGCGCCACTTTCCAAGGCCGCCAAATAAATAAACGGTTTTATGGTACTGCCAATCTGGCGAAATGCCTGGGTTGCACGATTAAAAGGACTTTCTGAAAACGAACGTCCGCCCGCCATAGCCAGTACCCGACCAGTATGCGGATTCATCGCAATTATTGCACCCTGCAATTTTTCCGAACCGCTGTGCGTTGAATTGTAAGTATCCAATGCCTTGTTCAATGCATCAGATGCGGCGCGCTGGTATTCTGGAACTATTGTTGTTTTTATATACAGTCCTTGGTTATATAATGTTTCACGTCCAAGTTGATTTAGCAATCTGCGACGAACATCTTCGGCGAAATATTGCGAATTTGCGTCCATCTGTGCGGTAAAACCACTGTTGATATTTAACGGTTCTGCGGCAGCTGCATTCGCCTGTTCTTGGGTAATATACTTTTCTTCAACCATCCGGCGTAGCACATAATTTCGTCTTTCTTCTGCGCGGGCGCGGTCATTTGGTGCCTTTGGCAAAGATGCCAAAAACGCACATTCTGACAAAGTCAGTTTATTTACAGGTTTATTAAAATACATCAAGGCCGCCGACCCGATTCCGTATGCACGCGCACCCAAGAATATTTGATTTAGGTATAATGTCATAATGTGCTTTTTCGAAAACGCGCGTTCTAAACGCAGTGCCAAAATCGCCTCTTTAATTTTACGTGACATTGTTCGGTCTGTGGTCAAAAAGAAATTCTTGGCCACCTGTTGTGTTATTGTAGAAGCACCAGTGAACGTGGTATTAAAGCCCGCCATACGCATTGCGTTATTTATTGTTGCACGCACAATTCCTTGGACATCGATACCAGGATGCGTCCAAAAATTTTGATCTTCGGCGGCGACAAAGGCATTTACCAACTGGGGCGGAATATCATCAAAGTCAATGAACACACGTCGTTCTTCGGCGTATTCTATCAATAAACTGCCGTCCGAGGCATAAAGACGCGTTGCAACCGGTGGCGCATATGTTGCAAGTTTCCTGTAATCCGGTAAATTTCCACCATAGATTAAAAACAATGCCGCAACAACACCAACCGCCGCAACAAAGCACCAGAAAACAAAATGTAAAAATATGCGAAAAACTTTTTTAAATTTCATACCTGCAATTCTAAGATAAAAATTTTCCGTTTGCAAGTATTCGTGTTCATTCCCCAAAGAGTTTTTATTCGGCAAGTTTATTCATAAATTCTTGATGAATGGCTTCTTCTTGTGGCGGAACAGGAAAAGTACGATACGGAAAATCTGCGCCAATTTTTGGGTGCGCCAAAAACGCCGCGTGTTGTTTTGCAACAATATCGGAAATTTCTGGTGCGGGCGCGGTATTTTCCAGTTCCAAATAAACCTTGGCCAAAATTTCCGAATCAATCAATGCCCCGTGTGCATCTGCACGCGCGGTCAAAGGAATTCCGTACCATTTCGCCAGCGCATCCAAAGTATAACTTTTGGGACCAAACACACGATTGCGCGCGATTACCAATGTATCTTGCTGTTGCTTGCGCGGTATTTTTGGTAATCCCAACATTTCCAATTCGTGATTTACAAATGGAAAGTCAAAGTCCAAACCATTGTGTGCAACAATTGGCGAATCGCCGATAAATTCTAAAAACTTTGGCGCAACGATAGCCATCTTTGGCTTGTCGTCCAAAAAGGCATTCGAAATTTTATGCACCATATATGTTTCAGGTGGAATAA
>JAZRUN010000029.1:0-19767 GCA_045652565.1 Candidatus Enterousia sp.
ATGATACCGTCACGAATACATTCTTTACAAATGCCGGAACAGGCGATTTTATCGCGGGTCCAGTCGCATATTTTTAAAGTTTTATAAAATAAAACCCGCAAAAGATTGCAGGCGGAAATCTGTGGTGGAGCTGATCGGACTCGAACCGACGACCCCTTGCATGCCATGCAAGTGCTCTACCAACTGAGCTACAACCCCGTACCAGGAAGTTATTTTATATTTCTTCTTGCCAAATGTCAAATATATTTGCTAATCTGCATATGTAAGATTACGAAGGAGACAAAATATGGATTATCAATCTTTAAAGGCCGAAACAGAACAAAAGACCACACAAACACTGGAAGTCTTGCGTAATGAATATGCGGGTTTGCGTACTGGGCGCGCATCTGTGCATTTGCTGGATGGCGTGCGCGTTGAAACATATGGGTCTGATATGCCATTGAACCAGTTGGCAACGGTATCTACACCTGATAACCAGACACTTTCTGTGACGGTTTGGGATATCGCGAATGTCGGCGCGATTGAAAAAGCGATTCGTGATTCTGGGTTGGGTTTAAATCCGATGAGTGCCGGCGGCGTTATTCGTTTAAATATGCCACCACTGACCGAAGAACGTCGTAAAGAATTGACCAAAGTCGCAGGTAAATATGCCGAAGAAGCCAAGATTTCTATGCGCAACATTCGCCAAGACGCAATGGGCAAAATTAAACGCGCAGTGACCGACAAAGAAATTTCCGAAGACGAAGGTCACCGCTTTGAAGACGATTTGCAAAAGGTCTTTGATGCACGCAGTGCCGAAGTCGATGAAATCGCAAAACAAAAAGAAGCGGACATTATGTCTGTATAAAGATGAAGGAAGTGCCAATGTTTAGTTTGTTTAAGAAAAAAAAGCCAGTTGTCGAAACAGCATCCAAGATTCCGCAACACATCGCATTTATTTGCGATGGAAATCGCCGCTGGGCCGAGGCGCGCGGTTTGCCACCACTGATGGGGCATCGGGCGGGCATTACCAATTTTGAAAACTTGGTTGATTGGTTTATGGCCAGGGGTGTTAGCACGATAACTTTCTTTATCTTTTCAACAGAAAACTGGAACCGGTCAGAAGAAGAAGTCGAATTTTTGATGGATTTGTTCTATTCAGAATTAAAAAAGAATTTGGCGCACGCGGTTGAAAAAAATTTGCGCTATCGTGTGATTGGTACGCGTGATAGATTGCCGAAAAAATTGGCCAATATGTGCGACAAACTGGAATCAGAATCATCGGAAAATACAGGCGGAACGGTTGTGTTTGCACTGAACTATGGTGGACAAGATGAAATTGTGAATGCGGTGAACGCTGCGGTAGATGCGGGCGAACATGTGACACGCGAAACATTTGAAACTTTCCTTGATACGGGGGATTTATTACCTATTGATTTAATGGTAAGAACGAGTAATGAATTCAGGATTTCAAATTTCTTGCTGTGGAAATTGGCGTATGCAGAGTTGCTGTTTGTGCCACAGCACTGGCCAGAACTGGTGAAAAGTGAAAAATTGTGGCAATTTGTTCTGGATGAATATGGAACTCGCAATCGGCGTTTTGGTGGCGGAAAAAAAGCAAACTATTCTGGGCGTACAAAATAAAGGTGCCAAAGATGTCCGAAACAATGAACAGATTTTTAGTTGCAATCGTAATGCTTGGGGTCGTGTTTGTCGCGATATGGCTTGGGCATTACGGAATTGCGGGGGTGTATTGGCTGTGCGTGATAGTTGCCGCAGCAATGGTGGTAGAGTTTTTAAGGTGCCTGTGGCGCGCCCCGCGTGAGGTGATGTTTAACGTTAAAAATCTTGTTTTATTTTTTGTTTTTCTTGGTCTGTTGTGTTTGGATTTTGTTGCGGTCACGGAAATTGCACGACGCACGATGACCATTTTGATGTTATTGGTTGTGATATGTTCCGCCGATATTGGCGCGTGGTTTTTTGGGCGAACCATCGGTGGTGATAAAATGTGGGAACATATTTCTGAACACAAAACTTGGGCTGGACAGATTTTTGGCATCATTTGTGGAACGTGCGCCGCGGTTATTTACGGTTATGCGGTGGTCGGGGCGTTCATGCCGCAATTGGTTTGGGTTGGAATAAGTGTTTCATTACTGTCGCAATATGGCGATTTGACCGCAAGTTTTGTTAAAAGAAAACTTGGTATCAAAGATTTTGGCCGCATTCTTGGCAAGCATGGTGGCATACTTGACAGGTTTGATGGATGGGTTTATGTTTTACCCTTGATGTGGGCGATTTTAGTATAAAAGGATGACCAGATGCATACGATAACGACTATTATTGCATTGTTGATAGTTTTAGGGGTTGTGGTGTTTATACACGAACTGGGGCACTTTTTGGCGGCGCGTATGTCTGGTGTTCGCGTGGACGCGTTTTCAATCGGTTTTGGGCCGGCGATTATTAAATGGCATGACAAGCGTGGAACGCTGTGGAAAATTGCGTGTTTGCCGCTGGGTGGGTATGTATCTATTTACGGCCAAGAAGATATGTTTAACCGTAAAAAATACCAGGCATTGTCAAAAGAAAAAAAGAAAGGACATTACTTGTCTGCCCCTGCGTGGAAGCAGTTTATTATTATTGGCGCAGGTGTTTTTATGAACTTTGTTTTGGCGTGGGTGATTTATTCTTCTATATTTATGTTCAAACCCCAAACGGTTCAGTTGCCTGTGGTTGGTCAGGTAATTCAGGAAAGCCCGGCGTTTAAGTCTGGGATGAAACCTGGTGATGTAATCGTTCAAATTGATGGCGAAAAAATCACAAACTGGGGCGAATTGATAATTGCCAAAGACCTTGCGTCTTCGCATGATGCAGAAGTTTTGATTGCACGCGGCAACAATACGCTTACTGTGAAATTATCACCTGCGGAACGTTGGGGACTGGTTGCAGATGGCAGTAAAACCGAATTTCGTAAAAAAGGATTTTTTGGCGCACTTTATTCTGGTGCACGTGAAACATATCACCAATCCAAGACATTGTTGGTTGTGTTGAAACAAATTGTGACTGGCGAACGTTCGTCTAAACAATTAGGCTCGTTCATCACCATTGCCCAAGTTTCTGGCCAAGCACTGGCAACCGGATTTTTTGCGCTGCTTTCCATTATCGCATTGTTGTCGGTAAATTTAGGTGTGATAAATTTATTGCCACTGCCGGTTTTGGATGGTGGCTATTTGTTAATTTTACTAATCGAAGGCATCACGCGCAGAAAACTTGGTGGCAAAGGAATGGAAATTGCGATTCTGTGCGGATGGATTTTCTTGGGCTTTGTGTTTGTTTTAACAATGTGGAATGATATAGCGCGGGTGTTCAAATTATGGTGAAACACAGTTTGTTTTTTTCTTTGATTGGCCTGTTTATGTCCGCCACCGCGGTTGCCGCGACTGTTTCCCGTGTTGATGTTTCAGGGAATCAACGTATGGATGCGGAATCTGTTCGCATTTTGGCGGGCGTGAAAGTTGGTGAAAATGTGACAGAAGAAAGAACAAACCAAATTGCAAAAAAATTACAGGAAAGTGGATACTTTTCTACTGTTAGTGTGCAACTGTCTGGCAATACGTTAAAAATTGTCTTGACCGAGGCACCAACAGTAAATTTGGTGACGGTGGAAGGCAATGATGATATTTCAACCGACGATTTGAAAAAGGAAATAAAATTAAAAGAACGCGCCGCATTTGATGAATCTGTTATTGGTGGCGATGTTGCGCGGATGCTCACTGTGTATCAACGTAAAGGTTTTTTTGGCACTAAAATAGAACCAAAAAAAATTTTGCTGGACGACAATCGTGTGAATGTTGTGTATGAAATTACCGAAGGTCATCCGACCTATATCGAATCTATTAAATTTAACGGCAATAAAAGATTCAAATCCAAAACCTTGCGTGCAGAAATTCTGTCGCGTGAACATGCCTGGTGGCGTTTTATGACGCAATTTGATGTGTATGACGAAGACCGTATTATGTATGACCAACAAATGTTGCGCCAGTTTTATTTGCGTAATGGCTATGTTGATTTCCAAGTCAAAAATGTCAAGGGTACATTTACACCAGATCGCGCGTATTATTCTGTGGAATTCACCTTGGACGAAGGTCAAAAATATAAAATCGGCAAGGTCAGCATTGATAATCCCTTCCCAGATGTGCCGGACAGCGAACTTTATGAAATTATGGAAGTAGAAACAGGTGACACATATAATGTGGATGCATTGGAATCTACGATTTCCGCAATGCGTGGAAAAATCGCCGACTATGGTTATGCGTTTATTAATGTTGAACCAATACCCAACAAGAATGATGATGAACATACCATTGATATCAATTTTAAAATCCAAAAAACGAACCGGCTTTATTTGAATTCTATCAATATACTCGGCAATGTTCGTACTTTTGATTCTGTCATCAATCAACTTGTTCCGATGCGCAGTGGCGATCCGTTTTCATTGCAAACCATAGAACAAGGACGCCAACGTTTGATGCGTACACGCTATTTTAAAGATGTGCAAATGATTCCGACCCGCGTTGCGGACACAAATTTAATGAATTTGGATATCAAGGTCGAAGAACAACCAACAGGCGAACTGTCGGGGGGGCTTGGCTGGTCAAACATCAATGGGCTTATGGTTGATGCAGGTATCACAGAAAATAATTTTATGGGGCGCGGTCAAACGGTTCAATTACGTGGCTCACTCGCACAATATCAAAAACAAGCATTGTTTAGTTTTACTGAACCATTTTTGTTTGGGCGCGCGTTGTCCGCTGGCTTTGATGTTTCTTATACAGTATATAACTATAAAAACCTTGGCAGTTTTGGATATGACCGCGATTCTTTCAATGTTTCTGGCCGTCTTGGTTGGCAATTGACCGACCATTGGTCGCAAATTGTACGTTTGTCTGCTTCGTGGGATCAAAACTATGACTTACAGCTTGGTGGTTGGCAGGATGCGACCCTTTATACATTGGGCACACACTATAAATATTATAACCTTGATACGAATTTTGAGCAAAATACTCATACAGGTGTTGTCGGGAATATTGGGCTTGCCTATACTGGTTTTGGCGGCACAGAAACATTTATACGCTATAATGCAGATGTGATTGCGATGGTAAAATTCTTGGATGACCGGTGGCAGTTAAGAACATCTTTGGACCTGGGGTACATCCAGTCGCTTGGTGATGATTATGTTCCGCGTGTGTATCGGTACTTTTTGGGGGGCGAATCGTTGCGTGGGTTTGATGTTGCGGGTGTAGGCAGCCGCAATTGGTATAATGATTCTTATTCTCTTGGTGGTATGTGGAAAGTAAACGGATCAACCCAGTTGAATTTCCCAATATTTATTCCTGACGAATATCAAATAAAAGGCTTTGTTTTCACAGACTATGGTATCTTGGGGCGCCCACCTGCAACTGAAAACACTTATGCAGGCCAACCAAATTATATTGACCAAGATTGGCGCGTATCCGCGGGCTTTGGTATATATTGGAACACACCAATGGGACCAATGAATTTCAGTTGGGGCTGGCCGTTGAAAAAGAAAGATTATGATCGCGAACGTATATTCTTGCTGTCTTTTGAAACCCAGTTTTAATGCTTGACCGAATATGGAAAAGTTTTTTATAATTGAAACAAATCAAGAGGGAAAGGTATGAAGAAAATAATACTTGGTATTTTTGTTGGACTGGCATTGGCGGGTTGTGGTCAAATTTATGATCGCGAGCCTGTTGGTGTTGGCTATGACACAAACGAATTGAAACTGAGTCCTTGTGCCTGCATCATGGTATATCGCGCGTAGTTTTGTGCGATATCGTTGTTATACACAAGGATTAAATGGAGGGCGATATTGGATTACCCAGAAGATTTTGACACTTCTGCTTTTCCTGCGGGGCGACGGATTGCGCTTTCCCGCACTGTTGGTATTTGGATTGCGATATCTTTATTTCTTGTAGTATGTTGTTGTGTTGCAATCCCATGGTTGATAAAAAATCGTACAATTGATCCATTTGTAATTTATGTAAACGCGCCTGTTGGGGAATGGCGTTTGATTGGCCGATCAGAAAACCGACGCGCTTTGCCGTACTATGATACAATCCAGCGCGCACTGATTGGTGTTTTTGCAGAAAATTGGTTTAATATCAGTTCTGATATCGATAAAAATGATTTAATTTGGTCACAACAGTGTAATCGTGTCGAAGTTTGTAATACTCGCGTTCCAACAGCACAAGGTTCAAGTACAGAATGTGGCATTTATTGTCTTGCAGATGAAGAAGTATATCAAAACTTTAAGACCAAAATTTTGCCTTTATATCAAACGATAGCCGATGCCGGGGAAACCTGGGATTTAGATACAAAAAAATTGATTATTATGCCATCCGGCGCGTCAACGGCGAATGGCGGAGTGTGGACACTTCGCGGCCGTGTTTTTTCGAATCGTTCTGGGGTGTTCAATATTGTCGCATATGTCACGGTTGCAAAAGATATTGAAAAGTATCCGCAAACATTAGGGTTCTATATTAGGGACTTTAAGGCGTACAGGGAGTAAAATGAAAAAAATTCTTGGTTTCTTTATTGGACTGTTGACGATGGGCGCAATATTTGCAGTGGTTTGTTTAACCGCGATTGTGCACGATACATCTGATAAAGTGATGGTGCGGCCTTATTTCTTTCGTATCAGTCAATCTATTGGCGCACCGTTGAGTTTTTCCCAAGTTGGCGAACGCAAAGTACGTGATTGGCTTGTTCAGAAATATGTCACAGATTATTTTTATATTATTCCGAATTCGGTCAATATGGCGGATAGAATCAAAGGCGACGGAAATTTTGTTGCTATGCGCTCATCAGAGGCTGTATTTAAAAATTGGGTGAAGAATGTTGCGCCAAGAATGCAAGAACTGGCCGAGCAAGGTGCGCGCCGGACGGTTCGCGTATTTGATGAAATTTTAACATCTGAATCTAACAACTATTTGCGTGTTGATTATGAATTAAAAACGTGGTATAAACCAAATGACCTTAGTGAGGTACCAACCACAGAACGCGGAACGCTTTACTTGGAATTGGCGGAAAGTTCTGATTTTCAGGTTTTTCCCTATCCTGACGCAGTGCGTAATTGGTTGATTCACAGGGGCGATCCTGCGGCGGTGTTCAAGTTTTGGGTTAACAATGTCATAATGGATTAGATGTAAATATGAAAAGAATATTTGTGTTTTTATCATTGTTGCTTGCATTGCCTGTGTGCGCAGATAATTTTGATTATGACGATTACACAGACTATTATGATGATTATTCATACGATGCGCCGGATACAGAACTGGACAATGCGACGGTTGAAACAAATGAAACCGAAGGCGAATGTCGAATGGGCGGTATCGCAATAAATATCGGCGCTGGTCCTGTGGCTGTAGGCAATTTTGATATTGCTGGCATAATGTTGGGTATGACTTTTGAAGATGCACAAATGGTTGCACACGAAAATGGTCTTTACGCAAACAGACCAAAGAACAGCGTTGTGTACACCATTCATCCAGATTGGAAATATAATTTAGACTATGAATGCCGGCAACAGAAAATTTATGCCCCCGAAAAATTAGAACGTTGCATTCGTTCTCTGGCACGGGCGCGCGGACTTTTGTATGCGGCCGAACTGCACTTGGTTCGTGATTTAACCGGCGAAACAATCGATGTATATTTTACCAGCAATGCAACCGATAATTTGGTGTGGAAAATTGTCTATAAAAATGATGTGGACGAAGAAGAAGGCGATAACATCAAATTTGAAAACCAACGTGAAAAAAAGATAATGAAATGGTGGCAAGGTGTTTTGGATAAATATGGAATTCCTAATGCGGAATCTGACAAGTGGGCCAGTTCTGATAATGCCTATGACCCATTAATGACGGCGTATTACGGCGAATTGGATTTGGTTGATTGTGGGCGTTTCAGCGAAGACGATGAACGGAATATTCAACAAGCGCAAGACAATTTTGCGGCAAAACCATACGCATTTTAAATGGATTCTTATAAAACTGGTTTATTTTCTGAATTTTTGGCATGTATGTATTTAATGCTGCATGGGTTCAGAATAATCAAACGGCGTTATATCACGGGGCGTTATACAAACAGGGCAGAAATAGATATTATCGCGCGCCGTCGAAATCTGATTGTTTTTATCGAAGTTAAACATCGCCGAAATATTGCGGCCGCGTGGGGTGCGATAACTAATGCCCAGATAAAACGTTTACGTGCGGCGGCAGAAACATATTTAATTCAACACCATTGGTCTGGCGATGCACGATTTGATGTGATAATAATTTACGGGCATAATATAAGGTGGATAAAAAACGCATTTTAATTGCGCCCACGAATAAAGAATCGGATGCAAGTTTAAAAAACACTTGACTTTTTATGCTGTTTATGATACCATACAAGACATCAAAAGAGAGAATTCTGTTCACACGTTGCGTGTGAATTTTTTTATGCCGCTCAGCTGTGCGCCATTTTTACATAGGGGCTTGTATCATGCAGTTGGAATTGGTAAATGTGTCAACCGAAATAACATCGCTTGCACACTCGGTAGCAAACGTTGTGTATTCAGAAACGGCCGCTAAATCTTTGCGCATTGTCGAAGCGATGTGTTCTATGATTTATAATGCCGCTGGACACAAAATAGGAAATATTCATCACATTATATCGGATACATCATTATTTCAATCAGCAAATTCAGATTCGAATATAGATATAAACTGTCGTGGATATCAAATGTGTTTACGTGTCGCGAAACAAATGTTGCGTGGTCATTTGCCAGATAGTTGTAATCACGCAACCAAATTTCATCGGGGCGATGTTATTCCAGATTGGGCGGTTGCACGCGGTTATATTGCAGATATAGACGATTTTTTATTTTATGCCTAAAAGGAATGCGCGATGAATAAATTTATCAACGGTGGTTTTTTATCGAATCGCAGGACACAGATTATGACGCTTGCAGGCGTACTTTCTGCAATATGTGCATATTTAACAGGCGAATCAGATTTGATTGCTACGTTGCAAACTTTTATTGCAATCGGCGGTGTATATTTATTGCATAAATCAAAACAAAACAAAGGAAAATAAAATGGAAAAAATCCCGGAAAAATTTTTAAACAAAGATGGAACACTGAACAGCGATGCATTAATAAAGTCTTATACAGAACTTGAAAAGAAAATTGGCGGAATGGTTTCTGTGCCGGATGAAAATTCCGACGAAACAACGCAACATCGCTTTCGTCGCGCGATTGGTGTGCCAGAAAATCCCGAAGATTATCCGCACAACGAAGTATTTGATGATGAAAATATTCGCGCAGAATTTCATAAAATTGGTTTAACGAATCAGCAAGTAGAAAAAATTTATGGTATCGCGCAAGAATTTTTATCCCCAGTTGTATCAGAAATTTTTTCTTTGCAACAAGAAGCAAATGCGATGTCCGAATTAAAAAAATTTTTTGGTGGTGATGAAAAAATGCATGATGCTTTGATTGAAATAAAATCTTTCGGTGAAAAATTTTTACCACACGATGCATTTGATGAATTATGCTCCAGCGCCCAAGGAATCCAAGGGATGTACAAGATGATGCAATCTATGGAACCACACGTAGAAACATCGTCAGATGTACACGAAAAATTATCAGATGATGATTTGCGTCGCATGATGCGCGACCCAAAATATTGGCGCGATCACGATGCAGAATATATTCGCAAAATAGAAAATGGTTTTAAAAAATTATATTCAGAATAAATTTTTTTTAATAAAAATGCACTTTCTTCTTTACTAATGTATCTCTTTGTTATAAAATACAAATCAAGAACAAAGGAAGTTTGTTCTAACCAAAAAAAAATATTAAAGGAGAGAAGAATGGCATTCACATTCTTGAAATCTGCAAAAAAACCTGCAGTTAAAAAACCTGCTGCGAAACCTGCAGCAAAAAAAACCGCTGTGAAAAAAGCAGCAAAGAAACCAGTTGCGAAAAAAGTCGCAGCAAAAAAACCAGTTGCAAAAAAAGTTGCTGTAAAGAAAGTTGCGGTTAAAAAACCAGTCGCAAAAAAAGTCGCAGCAAAAAAAGTTGCTGTAAAGAAAGTCGCAGCAAAGAAACCAGTTGCAAAAAAAGTTGCAGCGAAAAAACCTTGCGCAAAAAAGTGTGCAAAGAAAAAATAATATCGCAATGATATAACAAAACAAATGCCCGTACATCGGGCATTTGTTTTATAAAAATTTTCAGTCAGATTTTTCGGTCTGACTGAATCTTTTTATTTGGATAATCCGAAAGAAACGGACCCGTTTTATAAATTGTTCTTTGGCGCATACCTGCATAACCAAAAACAATTTTTGGTTGGGCATTTGTTGCCCCTGGATTTAATAATTTTAACAAAAGGAAAAAATATGTCTGTTTCCATAGATCAAGTATTTGTGAAACAATTCGAAGCAGATGTTCATTTGGCTTACCAGCAAATGGGCACAAAATTGCGTTCCACAATTCGCAGCAAATCGGGTGTTGTTGGAACATCCACAACATTTCAAAAAATTGGCAAAGGCACCGCCAGCACAAAATCACGCCATGGCATGGTGCCAGTTATGAACTTGAATCACACACCAATAGAATGCACATTGCAGGATTACTATGCGGGTGATTGGGTTGATGCATTGGATGAATTAAAAGTGAACATTGACGAACGTCGTGTTGTTGCATCCGCAGGTGCGTATGCATTAGGTCGCAAAACAGATGAATTGATTATTGGTGCGATGAATAATGCAACCGAATATGTTGGCGATTACAGCACAGGACTGACCAAAACTTTGATTTTAAGCGCCTTGGAAACATTAAATGAAAACGATGTTCCAGACGATGGTCGTAGATTTGCGGTCGTTGGTGTTAAACAGTGGAACGAACTGTTGGGTATCGCGGAATTTTCTTCTGCGGACTATGTTGGTTCGGATCTGCCATTCGTCACTGGTGGCGAAGTAAAAAGATGGCTTGGCATTACATGGTTAATGCACAATGGTTTGCCATTGTCGTCTTCGACGCATCGCGACTGTTTTATCTATCACGCATCAAGCGTTGGTCATGCCTGCGGTCAAGAAGTTAAAACTGATATTTCTTGGAATGGCGAACGTGCAGCGCACTTTATCAGCAACAGTATGTCCCAAGGCGCGGTTCTGATTGATGCAGATGGTATCGTTCGTGTCAAATGCGGTGAATAAAAATCAAAACAAAAAGGAAAACAAATGGCTTTTCAAAATAAAAATCTGTCTGTAATTGCATACGCCAACGGTTTCACACTGTGGCAATATGCAGAAAACGTGACCTTGGCAACGATTACTGCGAGTGGTTATTTCAATGCTGTAAAAACCTTGATGAATAATGGTGACTTGGTGATTATCAATGCATCAGATAAAACATCAATCAAAAAAATTGCAGTTAGCGATAGTGCTGTGACAACGGGTGCGTTAGATTAGTTTTGTTGTTTTGTTTATACACATAGGGGGTCGATTTTGATCGGCCCCTTGTTTTAATTTTTAAAACATAAGGAAGTAAGTTATGTTAACTAAAATAGATTTATGTTCTATGGCGTTGTTAAAACTCGGTGAAAAACCTGTGCAGTCTTTATCTGATGATACACCTGGCGCACGCCTTGGACGAACACTTGTTGATTTTGTCATAGATACAATGTTGGCAATGCATCCGTGGCGATTCGCATATCGCACATACGATTTAATCAAAGATTCAAATGGAAATTTTAATATACCATCAGATGTATTACGCATAATCAAAACAAACGGTAAAATAATTGGCAACCAAATCATATCAAAATTTGATAAAGTTAGCATCGAGGCCATTGTACGTGTAGATCCAAATGATTTTCCAAGTTATTTTACATCATTGGTCGCAACAAAATTGGCACTAGAATTTTGTGTGCCGTTATTGTCAGATCAAACAGTTTTTAGAACTTTGGTGGCACTGTATGAAACAGAATTACAGACCGCAAAATTCATTGATAGTACAACATCTGTTGCACCGGGGATAGAAAATTTTTCATTAATAGATAGTCGTTTTTAACCAAAAGGAAACAACCTATGGGAAATTTTATAAAAACACAAAAATCCTTTGTAAATGGTGAAGTTGCAACAAATTTTTTTACACAAGACAATATGAACGGTTTGGCGCACTTGGAAAATTTGGACGTTATGCCTGGTGGTGGATTAGTGCGTCGGCCTGGATTAAAAAAAATTGCAAATTTACCGTCCAATGGGCGACTGGTTGCGTTTTCTGTATCTGAAAATGAAAATTTTATGTTGGTTATGATGGACGAATTTATTCGCATTTTCGCAAATGGAAATTTTGTTCAAGACGTGATAACACCTTGGTCTTATAATGACCTGGCCCAAATACAATATGCACAACGTTTCGGAACAATGATTTTTGTTCATCCAGATTATGCGCCAAAAATATTATACCGCGAAAACGGTATTTTTAAACTGACAACATTTACTTTTACATCTTCAACAGATACGTACAATGTCAATATGCCATTTATGCGCTTTGAGGGCACCGAAAATATAACCATAACGATGACAAGTGTTGGTGGCAATGTGCATTTTGTCACAAATGTTAACTTTTGGACCCAAGATAATGTGAACGGACATTTATTCGTCAATGGGAAAAGTTGGCTTGTCACAACCTATGTCAGCGCAACAGATGTAATTGTTGTATGCAACGGTGCATATACTTTGGCAACGGACCCAGTATCAGATTGGCAAGAAGCTGTATTTAGCCCACGTCGTGGTTGGCCATGCAGTATAACTTTTCATCAAGATCGATTAGTATTTGGGGGCGCCAAGTCGTGGAAAAGTGGTGTTTGGATGTCCTGTGTCGGAAGACATACAGACTTTGATTTAGGAACAGGTCTGGACGACGAAGCAATATTTATAACATTATTATCAGACCACAGGCAACATATTTGCACATTGGTCAGCAGTGATAATTTGCAAATCTTAACATCCGAAGGTGAATGGGCAATATCTAATAAACCGCTGACACCAGAATCGGTGAATATCAAGATGCACACTTCCGTTGGCAGCGTTGCAGATAAATATTTACCACCACAACAAATCGAAGGTCAAACGGTTTTCGTATCACATAACAAGCAAGAAATTCGAGAATTGGTTTTGGACGATTTGGGGCAAAAATATAATGCAACCAATTTGTGTGAATTATCGCCGCACCTGATGCAAGACCCAATAGATATAGCATACAACAAAAACGATAAAAAACTGTTTGTTGTTATGTCAAATGGTAATATGTCTGTGATGAATTACAATTCTGCGCTTGGGATTGCGGCGTGGGGACGTTATACCACAGATGGTGCATTCTGTGCAGTTGGTGTTCAAGGCGCAAACACCTTGGTGATAACAAAGCGTGGAACAAACTATCAACTTGAACAATTTTCATCCGATGAACTTGCCGACGTGACGAATAAAACTTTTCAAATTCGTGCCACAGGATTGCCATTAACTTCAAATGGTCATAATGCACAGCACGTACGAATCAAGAAAATTGTTGCGCGAATACATAATACAAAAACGTTGGTGATAAATGATATGCGTGTGGCTTTGCCAAATGAAATATACGATGCAGACAGCACTGGATTTTCTGGTGATGCAGAAGTGAATGTGTTGGGGACAACGAATGAATTTACAGACGCACCTTGGACAATATCAACAACAGATGCTATGCCGATAGAGATTTTATCAATCACAATTTACGGCAGATATCAAATTTAAGGAGTAAAACAATGGGACAAATTATTTCAGATGTGACAGATGTATTAGATTACAAAGAAAATAAAAAACAAGCGAAAGAAGCAAAAAAGCAAATTATGCAAGATATTATCGCAAACGATACAGAAAAACAAAACCTGGTTAAAAAGGTGTTGGCTTCTCAACGTGCAAAATATGGCGCATCAGGTATGTCAAGTAATGGGCTTACCGAGGAAAAAGTTTTGGCTAGATTAAAGCAAGAAACAGGAAAACCTTATGAGACAAAAAAAGAAGCAAATTTAAGAAAACTGAAAAATACTAAAACACAAAAAAAGAAAGATTTGCTAACGACAATTATCGGGCGTCTTGAAAAATTGATGGGCTGACTATGACGGCATATACGCAATTTCTAGATTCTTGGAATGCCAAATTGAATATGAGTACGCCAATGCACCACTATCGTATGATGGACTTTCTGGACAGTGTTGTAAATGACGGAACGCACAGAGGGCTTCTGATGGCGTTTCGTCATTCTGGCAAATCTACATTGGTTGGTATTTTTGCGGCCTGCACATTGTTTTTGCATCCCGAAACACGCATTTTAATCTTATCTGCGGAAACGCGACTTGCCACAAGGATGGTGATGCATATTCGTAATATATTAGAAAATCATCCTTGGTGCCAAGATATGATACCTAAAAACAAACGAGAATGGGCAGAAAACAAAATTACTATAAATCGCCCCATTGGTATTCGTGAACCTTCGGTTGTTTGTCAGGGTGTTTATGGAAATATAACTGGAATGCGTGCAGATTTTATTATTTGTGATGATGTAGAGGTGCCAAACACTTGTAATACAGCACAAAAACGCACCGCACTGCGCGAAAGATTACGCGAATTGGATTTTATTTTGTCCCCAAATGGTTCAATGATTTATATTGGTACGCCGCATACATTAGATACGATATACCGTGTGAATTAAAGCAAGGCCTTAAACCATATTTTTTGGCATAGAACTGGTTAATGCGTGCAAGCGTTGCAATAAATTTGTGCCGTCTTGACCGAACATTGGCAAATAGGTTTCGTATTCTGGCATATCCACCTGTAATTGTGCGCGCACGCGGTCGGTGACAGATTGCGACAAAATTTGGTTTGCTTTGTCCCACATCTGATAAGCATTGACAATTTTTATAATGTTATCAAGTTTCGCCAATGCGCCAGCATCATGCGACAAAGCATTCCTTATTTGCGTTTCCCATTCCGAACCAAAACGCGAAACAACAGGATTTGATAAAAATGTATCAAGTCCTTTGGAATCGGCTGTAAAAGTATCCAGAGCGCGTATCAACCGTTCCTGTTCTTCTGGACTTAGGCTGGACGCAACTTCTGCCTCGGCCATCATACCACCATACGGCAAAAGCTCACGAGCAATAGAATTCATTGGGGTCTTGCCGGAACGCAAATTACCAATGTGTGTCGCCAACATTTTACCTGTTGGCAAGTCACGTAATTCAGACAGAACTTCGTCACTGGCTTCGTCTATAAACACGCGATTCACGGCACCCCAACCACCGTCTATAACGTGTGCTTGGCGATAAAGATTTAAAAGTTTTTGTGCGATAACGCTTGCTTTGGCTTTCATCTCGATTATTCCCCCGATAAGAACTGTGGTGTTATTCCGTCACAACCATAATAACTTTATGCATAACTTTGCCGGTAATTTTTTCATCTGGTGAAACCATTTGACCATAAATATTGCCCTTGGAATCTTTGCGTACAACAGCAATATTTGCAACAACCGATTCGTCAGCCTTTAATTCTGACAAATCATTGTTCAAAAACACCGCCAAATCGCCAACAGATGCAATTTTTTTCGCATCCGCGAAAACATAGGAGTTTTCAGGAATAAAACCGCCCAATCGTTTTGAATTTGGCACAACCGCGTACACACTGCGCCGACCTTCAAGACTTGCTGGTATGTTTATCATCTTGTTTTCGGATTTTTTGAACGCGATGGTCTTGCCTTCGGGTGCACCAAACACAGGAATCAATTTTTTACGTGCGCTTTCATAAAGTTTGGCACCATACAAATGCCCTTGCATATCGCCAAAGTCACCCGCTTCGTCATCAGCGACCAATGCGGCACGAACGCGTTCTTTGGCCTTGTCCATATTTTTAGTCAGCTCGCCAGCCTTGTACAAATTGGCGATTTTTGTAAACAAGCCTTCAACAGATTGGGCAAAAGATTTTGCCAATGGTTCAATCTCGTTTTTATACACTTCGCGTTGGCCAACCTCTATCTTGTGATAAACGGAAAGGGTCATACCTGCGTCCTTGGCCGCCTGGGCAATAGTTTTGCCAGATTGCTGGCGTATTTTGCGAAGTCCGCTGCCAAAGACCTTTAAACCACCGTCTTCATTATCAGTCATACGACGTTTGATTTCGTCTTGCCATTTTGTTGCGACTTCGTCAGTATCTTTGATGAAAATATCGGAAAGTTTGCAGCCCAAAATATTACAAATGTTCAACAACTGTTTTTGATTAAGACGACGAACGCCTTTTTCAATTTTTGAAACAGCGGACAAAGACAGGTTTGAACGACGGGCCAACTCTGTCATTTTCATTCCCGCAGCCAAGCGAATGTTGCGAATATTATTTGGGAAAATGATTTCTTCTTGAGCCATAGCAAACTCCTTGAGTTATTTCTTGACAAAATGATAAAAAAATTTTGTAATCTTGGCAAGCAAATAATTACAAAAAATTACAAAAAATTACAAATCAATATCATCAGGAATTGAATCGATATCAAGAGATTCTGGTTCAGAAACGGTGATTTCGGAATTTAGTTGGTCTGAAAATACTGGTACCCTGTCCGTCATTTCATCCAGATTATCGAATAAACTGAAATCTGCAAGGAAAGCAACCTTGACCGTATCGGTTCGCCCGTGACGGTTTTTACCGATAATTATGTCCGCTTTATCTTTGGCTTTTTCCATACGCGATTGCCAAGATTCTTTGGACTTTTCGGTTGGGGTATTTGACATCCTGTATGATGGGTCACGATTTTGCAGATAATATTCTTCGCGATACGTGAACATAACAATGTCGGCATCTTGCTCAATGGACCCAGATTCACGTAGGTCAGATAATTGGGGCCGTTTATCATCGCGGGATTCGACACTGCGCGATAATTGCGACAGAGCAATCACAGGAACGTTAAATTCCTTGGCCAACATTTTCAAACTGCGCGTAATTTCGGACAGTTCTTGCACACGGTTATCCTTGTTCTTGCCACCAGGCGAAGTAAGCAATTGCAAATAATCGATAACCACCAGTGCGATACCACCATACTTGCGTGCCAAGCGGCGAACCCGCGTGCGTATCATTGGCACAGACATTCCAGGCGTATCATCAATAAACAATGGAATGCGTCCGATGGCATCAGAGAACTGCGCCATTTTTAAAAAGTCTTCATCGTTAAGCGAACCTTCGCGCATTGCAGATGCGGGGATTCTGGACTGGGAAGACAAAACACGTGCCGCAAGTTCGGACGAGCCCATTTCAAGGCTGAAAAATGCGACGGCGCCCTTGTATTGCGAATTGGCGCGCCCATTGAAAATTGCATTTGCTGCGTTGAATGCGATATTCATTGCCAATGCAGTTTTACCCATACCTGGACGACCCGCGATAATTAGTAAATTGGATTTATGCATACCACTTATTGCGCGGTCCAAATCGGTAAGGCCAGTGGTCAAGCCAGACAGTTTGCCATCCGCCTTGTATGCAATTTCCGCCTCGGTCAATGCATCTTTCAGGGCGTTTGCAATCGGCGTGACATCGCGTCCGACATCGCCCGTCATTGCCATATTGAACAGTTTTTGTTCTGCAACTTCTATCTGGGCGGATACAGGATTGTCCAAATCTTCAACAAACGCGGCATCGGTCACAGATTGACCAAAATCAATCAATTCACGACGCAGCGCGTTGTCATGAACTATGCGTCCATATTGTTCAACGTTAACAACCGTTGCGCCGGCCCCCGCAAGTTGGGTCAAATAATCAACACCGCCAACCGATTCTAATGTGCCTTGTTGGTCCAAGTAATTTTTCGCAGTAATTATGTCGAAAGGAATGCCCGCCGCAAACTGGCGCAAAGCAAGTTTATAGATTTCTTGGTGCGCGGGGTGAGAAAAATCTTCGGGGCGCAAAAATTCGGAAATTTTTTCCAGTGCGCGATTGTTCATCAAAACCGCGGCAAGCACGGCCTGCTCGGCCTCTATATTCGTTGGTAAAGTTTTGGGAGTGAAGTCCATGTCTGATATAGTAAACGAAAAAAATGTTTTTTCAACGCCTTTTTTATCTGGATACAGTGAATTGCGAATCCCAATAGTGGACAGTACTGGGAATCCGGCCTGGCCAGAGGTTTTTTCAATAGAAAAAATCAATCAAATTCGCGAAACTGTGGGTGAAAGGCATTTTTCGGCACAAATGATGCTGAACTATATCGCCCCAGACAAAGTTAGACTGGACCCGGGCGGAATCAAGTTTTATGACGACGATTTCGATTACTTGACCGCAAAAATCGGTACAATCCCTGTGACTGGCGCAAGTATTTATTGGGACCCTTCCAGTGGTCGTAAACACGCAGACAACAGTGTTTGTGCACTTGTTTATCGCGATGATAAAAGTCATCAGGTTTTCTTGCACGATATTTTGTATTTGGTGGTGCCAGAATCGATTGATTACCCATTGGCGTATCAATGTGAAATGGTTTTGGGGTTCGTTCAAAAACATAAATTGCGCGCATTATCTGTGGAAACAAACGGAATCGGCGCCGCACTGCCAGAAATTATGCGAAACACAATTGCACACTCTGGCTATAACATCCAGGTTTACCCTATTACCAACAGCCGCCGCAAAGAAACACGAATCTTGGACGCTTTGGAACCTATGTTGACCTCTGGTCGGTTTTATGCTCATCGGCGAATCACCCAAACCCCGTTGATTTCAGAAATGTTGGCGTGGTCGCCGTTGGGCGGCACAGAACACGATGATGGTCTGGATGCTGTTGCCGGCGCAATCAGTTGCACACCGACACCCGTGCGGGCAAATGGCGCTGCGGCACGTATCTATACCGCGAACACAAATTTTAAACTTTAACAAGAAACAAAAGGAAAAAATATGAAGTATGATTTACAACAAATGTATTCACGTGCGCGCGCAATGCGCGAACCTTGGCTGCGTCGTTGGTCAGATGCACGCAGATATACTATGCCGACATCTGATGACGATATGGCGACGCTGTTTGATGCAACCGCATCCGATGCCGCAGATAATTTAGCGGCCTGTATATATTCATTACTGACACCCCCAGAATCATTATGGCTAAACCTTGTTCCCGAAAGTGATGATTCGCCCGATGCGACCGCGGCCACGACGGCATTACGTGCACATTTGAACGATTCTAATTTCTATACGACTGTGCACCAGTGCTATATGGATTTGGTGACACTGGGGACAGCGTGCTTGTTTATGGCAGAAAATCCGATTGGTTCGGCAAGTGCGTTTTCTTTCACCGCAATACCGATGACAGATATTGCGATTTTGCCGAATGCAGTTTTTCATACCGCATCTGTGACGGCATCAGATGTTGCACGCCGCTATCCAGAATGGACGCCACCGCGTGATATAGCAGACAAGATGAAACAAAATCCCGACTACGAATTGCGCCTGGTCCAGGCATTGGTTGACACAGAATTCACTGCTTGGATAGATGTCGGCGGAAACTTAGAAAACAATATTGTGTCACGCGGAACATTTGAAACAAACCCGTATTTGATTTTCCGCTGGGCGGTTGCCAGTGGTGAACAATATGGTATGGGGCCAGTCTTGCGCGCTTTACCAGATATCAAAACCGCAAACAAAGTTGTAGAACTTGTCTTGAAAAACGCAAC
>JAZRUN010000030.1:0-19629 GCA_045652565.1 Candidatus Enterousia sp.
AAATCGACAAAACGATTGATGATGCCGTTAAAAAACAACTTGATAAAAATTCTGGTGGATTGGGGACAACATTACTAACCGATTACGGTATAAAGCATGTGTATGCGTGGCGCCCATCTTCTTGGCCGGTTGCAACAAAAATCTATAATGATTTAGAAAAATCAAACCTTGGCGTGCTGCAAATTTTGACGCGTACGGTTGATGAATATTTCGGCTATGTTGCGTGGGGACTGGTTGTTGTTGCCTGGGCGATTGGATTGGCGATATGGTTGTTCATCCGCAAAAAATACAAAATGATAGTTGCGCCGTTTATTGTATGCCCGCGCTGTGGTCATGCCTTTGCCGATCACCGCAGCGTAAAAAGTTGGCTGAAAATCCTGCAACCGTGGAAATGGTTTTAGAGTAATTGTCGCATTAAAAATAAAAACCGCGAAAGCGGTTTTTATTTTTGTCCGCCTGCGCTGTCGCTGCGGCGAGACATCCGTCTACGCTGTCGCTGCGCCGAGACTTCGCTGAAAATTTTTAAACCCACGCTTTGTTGCGTGGGTTAACAAATTTTCGTGGTGGGGCCACAGGGACTCGAACCCTGGACCCAATGATTAAAAGTCATTTGCTCTACCAACTGAGCTATAGCCCCAGAACTTTTTTCCAGAAGTTCGGCGCAAATTATGCCACGGGTTTTATAAAAAATCAAGAAAAAATATTTAAAAATGTGCTTTTTTATCTGGCGCCGGCGTTTCTGGTTTAGACGCCGCGTTCAACAGTTGCTCGAATTTCATGGCAATCGCCGCCCCAGAATCTAACCAATCTATAACCTTGGCAATAATATTTTTGATGTGTTTTGCGACAATTTTGCGGTTTCCGCGCAGGTTGTGTTCGTTCACCAAGTGCGATATTTCATGTGTCATTTCACTTAATAAATGCATATGTTCATCAGACATAATGTTTTCGCGTCCATACCGATAGATAATGTTTTCCAGTTCGCCATAATATTGATGCAACAAAGTCACATAGTCGTTTTTTAAGTGCAATTTAGTGGCAATTTGCTGTTCGCGCAGCATCTGCATAGAGTTTATTTTTAACAAGGTTGCATCGCCACGTAATTTCAAAGCCTTGCGCAGAACCATTACAATATGCAATACCAAAACATTTATTTTGTCATCCATATTGCCCGCCATGTTTTCATGCAGACGCTGCGAAATGCGGTAATTCGTATAGTCGTACAGCAAAAATACAATCGGAATCGCAAGTAAAGACGCCGAAATGTTGCTGATAAGGTCGGCAAGAACAGGGTCATTTACATTATCCAACGCAACGGTGAATAGCAAAACGCCGCCAGCAATAGATGCCAAATAAGGAATACTTTTCAATGCAAGATTTTTAAGGCTTATGCTCATGGCGATAATTATGCCTAAATTGGTGGCGGCATGCTATGAGAACAAAGTCAAAATTGAAATGTGGCTTTGCTGTCGTTCGCCCTTGAATTTCCGCCCATTTTGTACTATAATATTTGTGTGAACAGGAGTCAGTTATGGCGGACGCAATAGATATGCGAATCTTTTTAAAAAAATTCTTTAATGTGCACCGTTTGCACGACATGCAAGATAATGATTATGAACGCTGGGTACGCTTTGAAGATTTTGTCAGCAAAAATAATATGACTGATAATATGAAAAAATGGGCTGGCTATCTAGAAAAAGATGCAGCTGGTAATTATTTGCGCGAACCACCAAAAGACGGTTTCTTTAAAATCCAAGATTATCCGGATATTGATACTTTAACAGATGAAGATTTTGAACGGCTTTATTTGGCATGTCAAACCGCGTTTGATGGGTTAAAGAAAAACAGAAATGCGTACATAGATGAAACAAAAGTATATAATTTTATAAACAATTATTATAATGTATTCGCGGACAAAAGTTCTACTAGTATAGCCCGTTCTTCTACCGAGGATGAAATTACTAAGTTAGCAGAGTTGTTGGAAAATATAATTAGCAATTATCCTGGCAAAGCTAATGAGTTGCAATATTTGCTACAAACAGAAATGAAATCGCCTCTGAAGAACTTTCTAGAGGACGTCAAAAACCATAAGTACAATAAAGATAATGACTTTCAATCGGTTCTAAAAAATGTTGCCCGCACATTTAAAAAAAGCCCGTACGGCAGCACAGGGGCAGCCAATGATGCAATTCAGAAATTATTAAATGATTTATTGAAAGAAGAAAAAGATGACACCAAACGTTCCAAATTAGAGTCTCTTATAAAATCTGTTAAAGCTAACAGTATTGATAATGAATATGGTGCTTGGACCGAAGCACGGATAAGCGAAAAAGCAAAAAGCGAATTTAAAGATAAATATCCTGACATTTTTAAAGAACTTTATAAAGAACAAAAAATTTTAGATGCCTTTAAACAATATGAAGGTGAAAATAAACAGATATCCGCTACCATAGAAAAGACCAAAGAGGATATGAATTATGCCGATCCAAAATCCAAGGATTTTGTGGCAAAAAAACGCGAAGAAGAATTGACATTGCCGCAACAAATCCAAAAATGGGCATCTGATACATATGAAAATTATTTGGCAAAATATAGCAAGTTTAAAGGTGACAGAACCTTTATGAATGCTTCGGCCGGGGAGATATGCAAGGCCTTTGATAAAGAAAAAATCAAACCAATAGATGGTTTGGATAAAGTTCTGAAAACCAAAGATGCCATTGCCAAAAGATTACAAAATGATGTCGAGACGCGCGATGCCTTTGATTGGTTCGCAAAAACATTGCAAGAATTAAAAGATGATCCGAAAACATCCAAGGCTTTTGAGGGGGCGCTAAAAAGTGGCCGACAATTAAAAAGCCTTGTGCGGGAAATTATTATTATGGCCGCCGAGGCAGATGACCCAAAAGTGACGAAAAAAGCAAAGACTGCATTAGAAATCTTGTCCGTTATTAAGTATGGTAACACAGTTAGCAAAATAATGGATACTATCAAGGGCGATAAAGAATTATTTACATTACTGTCCAATAAAGATTTATCATGGAATAAGAACGAAGGTGTTCAATTTATTACCAAGGCTATGGACAAAACATTTCGTGCTGCATTCATTGGTTTTGGTTATGGCGCAACATTTTTGGTAAATAACATCAGAAAATCTGGCAGTAAGTTTAATAAGAAATATGGCAAAGATCCGACAGGCCAGCGCATGCAAGAAGCCAGTAAGCGGTGGGGGGCGGACCATGCAGCAGATAAAAAAGCCTTGGAAAACGCAAAACAAAATGCAGAAACGGCAAAAGCCGGGCAAGAAAAAAAACGCAACGATGCGATGGCTGCAATGGGCATGAAAAAGCACGACCAATTGGGTGCCAAAGAAAAATCATTAGAAAAAGCAAAAGAGGATTATGGTAATATTGACGCCAAGGTGGCTCCAGTGCGCAACCAGATTGATTCTTACAACAATATGTTGACGCTATTGGATGAATTTGATTATTTGGATATGCAAAAAAACGCGGTTGCGGATCCTGAAATTGCTAAGCAATTGGCGGCGCAACAGGCGGATATTTTAAAGCAAATGTATAAAGAACATCAATATGATTTGCAAGAGCTTACAACTTATGGTTACGACCCCGCAAACAATAATCTTCGTGATGTGCTTGAAAAACAAAAAGATAAATTAGAAAATGATCCTGATTATCAGGCCAACGTAAGTAAGCTAGGAACCCTGGAAAGTTCTATTTATTCTCGTCAAGAGGCTATAAATAAATACAAAAAGGCAACCGCAGAAATCAAGGCATTGGATGAAACTATCGAAAAAGATAACAAGAAAATAAACGACTTTGACAAAAATCATAAAAATGTTTATGAAGAATTGATGGGCTATTGGGATTTTCTTGAAACAGGTCGCGATTTGCATACTGGACCACTTTATACACGCAGATTTGCATCCTCTAAGGCAAACCAAGCCCGCAGATTGCCAAAAGTTTTAGAGGCATATAATAAATTCCAGAGTGGTTATCATACAATCTAGTTTGCCTGCCCCCGCGGGGGTGTTTTTTGTGTTGAAATTGGTATGTGCGGGTGCTAGACTTGGCGCGTAAAATCAAATAATCAAATCAACTAAAAGGAAAGAACATGTATATTATGGCGCTGAACTGCGGTTCGTCCAGTTTGAAATATCAAATCTTTGATGCAGATTCTAAAAAGCAAATTGTTGGCGGAAATGTTGAAAAAATCGGTTCTGACGATTCTTTTATCACGCAAAAGTATCCTGACGGAACAAAA
Organism: Candidatus Enterousia sp.; assembly: GCA_045652565.1. Lineage (GTDB taxonomy): Bacteria > Pseudomonadota > Alphaproteobacteria > Rs-D84 > Rs-D84 > Enterousia. Next base: position 4,279 of record JAZRUN010000030.1, read on the forward strand.
CAAAAAAAAGAAGTGCCGATGAAAAATCATAACGAAGCACTGAATGTTGTTATGGGTATGCTGCGCGCGGCGTCTATTGATATGAATGAAATTCGCGGTGTTGGCCATCGTGTTGTTATGGGCGGTTCAAAGTTTGCGTCTTCTGTTGAAATCAATAACGATGTTATGCGCGAAATCGAAAAGTGGCGCAACCTGATGCCGTTGCATATTCCTGCGTCGCTTATGGGTATCGAAAGCGCGCGCCAAATGTTGCCAAATGCGACCCAGGTTGCGGTGTTTGATACGGCATTCTTGCAGACTATGCCAGAATATGCGTACCGCTATGCAGTGCCAGATGCGTGGTACCGCGAACTTGGCGTGCGCCGCTATGGCTTTCACGGGACAAGTCACCTGTATGTTTCCAAACGCGCGGCGGCGATGCTTGGGAAACCTGCGGATGAATGCAATTTGATTACTATGCACATTGGTTCGGGCGCGTCGGGCGTTGCAATTAAAAAAGGTGTTGCCGTTGATACTACACTGGGTATGACACCGACCGCTGGTTTGATGATGGGTACGCGTCCAGGTGATGTCGATGCGGGCGCATTGCTGTATGTTATGGACCAGTTGAAATTGACCCCGGAACAAATGACAAAGCATCTGAACAAAGATTCTGGGCACCTGGGTATCACAAAGTGCTTTGCCGACCGCCGCGATGTCGAAGAAAACCGCGAATCAAACCCAGACTGCAAACTTGCGCTGGAAATGGAAGTGCACAATGTCAAAAAGTATATCGGTGCGTTTATGGCGGAACTGGGTCATGTTGACGCGTTGGTGTTTACTGCGGGCGTTGGCGAAAATGATTCATATCTGCGCGGCAAATTCTGCGAAGGTTTGGAAGAATTGGGAATCAAATTGGATGCGGCGAAAAATGAAAAGGCTTTGGCACGCCTGGATGCCGGCGAATGTGAAATCAGCGCCCCAGACAGCCGCGTTAAAATCTTTATGATTCCGACAAACGAAGAAATCGTGATTGTCGAAGATACACTGGGCATTATGAACAAGACCTATGATGCAAATCATTTGAAAATGCAATATTCATTTGCCAAAATGAATTAAAAGCAGAAATAAGTGTCAGCAGTCGATTCAATAGTGGCCGGCACCCCGACCACTATTTTTTTGTTGACTTTTCGTTCGTTTATGCATAAAATGTGCGTCGCAGAGTTCTGGGGTTGTAGCTCAGTTGATTAGAGCGCCTGATTTGCATTCAGGAGGTCGTGGGTTTGAGTCCCATCAGCTCCACCAAGATAATGTAGTATAAAACAAACGCCGCAAAGGGGGTGAATAGTTTATGGTAAAAGTTCTGGTACGTGATAACAATGTCGAGCAGGCACTGCGCGTTGCAAAGCGCAAGTCCCAAAAAGAAGGACTGTATCGCGAAAGCAAAGAACGCCAACGCTATGAAAAACCAACAACAAAGCGTAAACGTTTGAAAGAAGAAGCCGTTCGTAACGAAAAGAAACGTCAATCAAAACAAAGAATGGTTTTCGGATTCTAAAAGAATTCACCGCCCAATTCGGGCGGTGTTTTAATTTCCTTGGGGTAAATAACTGAACACTGGTCCCGCGATAAATGTGCCGGTGCCACTGTTTGTAAAGAAAGTACCAGATACGGTGTCGTACATCCCAAGTTCGCCATCACTGTCGCGTCGCGCAGGAATTCCGTTAAAAGCACCAACTCCGTCTTTTATTATTTCAAATGACCATATTTTAAATGATCCAAAGCCACTTGCGTCACTCCCAAGATGTGTTGCTGAAATAAGAATACTGTGATCAAGTGTTGTGTCCACGGTATAAGTATTAATTTCCGTTGGTACAACACTTTGGCCATTTACCGTAATATAAACCCCGCCCCCATTGACAACAGTTGATGAACAATTTATAATATCATGCACATCAGTCACATCAAACTTACCATAATAATTCAGTTGAACCAACAGGCTGTTTGGATAATCTGCACTAGTAAACATACGGTATCCTTTTCTTTTTTTGCGTCATCCCGACGCAAGTCGGTACCCCATTTTTCCGTCATCCCGACGAAAGTCGGGATCTCTTCGAGTTATTTTGCGACACCCCGACGGGTTTCACCCGCCACCCCTCTAGCCAGAGGGGAATCCCCCCACTAACCACTTACACCAAAGTCTCGCTGAAGCGAAGCGAAAGCGGACGAAGTCTCGACGTAGCGAAGCGGAGACGGATAACCACTAACCACTATTTTTATTTTCTGTGTGGTTTTTGCATTTCGGTATAAATTAAATCTTGAAATTCGTCATACAGTTTAATTCCCAAGAATGCGCGTGCTTGCTCTATCGTTTGACCATAAGCAGAATATTCGCCGCATTGTGCCACAATAAAATCCTGCCTGCCATGAACCGAACGTCCATAGCAATTATTGCCGACCAATTCCGCCGAATAAAATTCGAATTTAGTCTTTTCTTGCCGTGGCAATTTTTCAAGCAAGACAAATTCACGCCCACGAACAACGGTGATTTTTTGATTAAATTTGTTTTGAATCCGCCACAGTCCGCCGATAAATTCAACATCGTTAAATTCTGCCCCTGCGCGCCCAAGCATTATGCGTTCGCCTGTCGCGCCAACCGCATAGACGCCGCCAGCTTTGATGGCCGAATTGTATGCGGCGCGTTTTTCCGAAACAGTTTTGTATTCGGACAAAGCATTAGTTATCTTGTCGTCAGAATGCGATTCTAACCTTTGATTAAATTTATCTGTCACACGTGCCATCAATATTCCCGTCATTTTTCAAGTTCCAAAAACATTTTTTCAATTTTTGCAATCAATTCGTCTATGCCGATATGCCCCGCCGCACTGATTGTGATGATTTCTGGTTTTTTCTTGCGACCGAAAGATTTTTTAAATGCCGCCAATTTGTCTGTCAGTTCTTTTTCCGAAATCGCGTCTATTTTATTTATTACAACCATTTCAGGCTTAGCCAGTAATCCGCCACCATAGGAATCCATTTCGTGTCTAATTGCCGCATAGCGCGCCGCCAAATCAGGTTCGGTTCCATCAATTACATGCAAAATCATTTTTGTTCTTTCGGCGTGCCCCAAAACCCGATCGCCCAGGCCAACACCGGTATGTGCGCCTTCGATAAGCCCTGGCAAATCAACCATAACAAATTCGCGATTATGCGCGTACATTACGCCCAGTTGCGGATTTAATGTTGTAAATGGATAGTTTGCAATTTTTGGACGCGCAGACGTGACCGCAGACAACAATGTTGATTTACCCGCGTTCGGAAAACCAACCAAACCAATGTCTGCAATTAGTTTAAGACGCAAAACAACCGTTCTTTCTTCTCCAGGCAGACCGTCATTCGCCTGACGCGGAGTACGATTCGTCGGGCTTTTGAAATGCAGGTTTCCCCAACCACCATTTCCGCCCCGTGCGGCAAGGTATTCCATACCATCTGTATTCAAATCGGCGTATTCAATTTCTTCGTTTTCAGATAAAATAACCGTTCCCGTTGGCACAGGTAAAACAAGCGTTTCGCCCGATGCCCCTGTACGCATCTTGCCCATACCGTTTTCGCCCCTTTGCGCGGCAAAGTGCATTTTAAAACGATAGTCAATAAGCGTATTTACATTCGGAACTGCGCGAAATACCACATCGCCGCCACGGCCACCGTCACCACCGTTGGGACCGCCAAATTCAATGTATTTTTCACGCCGAAATGTGGCCGCACCATTGCCGCCATCACCCGCCTTGATAAAGATTTTTGCTTTGTCCAGAAACTTCATAGTACGGTCATTATAACTTAAAAACTTGCAATTTCCAGTATAAAGATTATAATCAAAGATGTCACGAAAGTGATGATGATTCTGAAACCTTTGTGGAATAGGCGTTTTGGACCCGGGGGCGGTACCCGGCACCTCCACCAAGAAAAATTATGGGGGTGAACAAGTTTCGACAGGCGAAGTAAAGACAATTTGGCTGAATCCGACGCGGTGTCGTTAAAAACCAATAAAAAAATGAATGCGAACGATAATGTTCGTCTTGCAATGGCTGCCTAACAATAGGTTGGATATAATTGGCAATCGTTGATTGTATCCGTTTTAGCTTTTGCGGGGCCGCCGGGTGCCTGGCACCAGAAACCCGGCATTTAAACTTGATAGAAAACAAACAAGAGGGTAAAAAATGTTAGGAAAAGTAAAAAAAATATTTTTTGGTGGTATGTTCGGTGTGCTGTATATTTCTTTTGTAGCACAGTTGGTTTATATATTGGGTTGGATTTCTGTAGCAGACGGCAAGTTTGGCTTTTTGGCTTCTTTGGCATTAGAGTGGTTCCTGCTGATTGCGGCACGTTATTTGTCCCGCCGGTCCAGCGCGAATACCCAGCATGGCAATTTCGGTGGTCGTCGCCGTTAATCCAAGGCAACAGAAACAAAACTATAATCCCCAAACGGGGATTTTTTTATTGCCCTTGAAAATTGTTTGTTTTAGGTTTATATTTAAGATTGCTATGAAAGAATTTATACTACCTACACGTGATTTAATTGTTCATCCAGATATGACTGTGCCGTTTTGTCTTGACAATTCGGTGTCTATTTCGTGCCTGGAAACCGCCGCCACGCGGCGTCAACGTATCGTCTTGGTGCCACAACATAGTGTGGCGTACCCAACAAGCCCCAATGATTTGTATGAGTATGGCACTATTGGTGATATTGCCCAGGTTCTGCGTATGCCAGACGGCACGTTGCATACAATAATCAAAACGACCAGTGTCGTTAGATTAGATAATATTTCTGTTGCTGATGGTGTGTTTTCTGCAAATATTACACCGCTTGAAACTATGACTGATATGAACGAGGAACGCACGCAGATAATGCGTGAAAAGATTTTCGATACTATGCAGTCTATATCTTTATTCCGAAAATTAAAGATTGACAGATTGCGCAATGTGGTCCAGAACTATCCATTGCCGGCATTTGTTGATTCTGTGATGCAAAGTATTGAATTAGATACAGATACCGCGGTTCATGTCTTGATTACGCCATCTTGGTACGACAAAATGGTAATTTTGTTTGAAAAAATTCGGGTGCTTTATGAAACGTCCAAGGTTGAAGACAGCATCAATCGCCGTATCAGTATGCAGATGGAGCAGGGCCGACGCGAAGCGATTTTGCAAGAGCGTTTGCGCGCGATTCAGAAAGAAATGGGCGAAGATGACGAAGAAAATGATACAACCAGTATGCGAAAAAAGATTGAAAAATCGTCTATGCCAGATGCGGTAAAGGAAAAAGCCCTGTCTGAATGGAAACGTATGCGTAATATGTCGCCAATGTCAAATGAAGGCGGTCTGATTAAAACATATTTGGAAGAATTGCTGGCTATGCCTTGGGGTGTGTCAGACAAAACAGATATTGATTTGGGTGTTGCGCGCGCCGTCCTGGACAGTGAACATTCTGGAATGCAACCAATCAAAGAACGCATTTTAGAACATATTGCCGTAATGAAAAAGACTGGTTCATCAAAAGGCAGCATTCTTTGTTTCGTCGGGGCCCCGGGGGTTGGTAAAACATCACTGTGCAAATCTATCGCGCTTGCATTGGGGCGGAAATACAGTCGTATATCACTTGGCGGAGTATCGGACGAAGCGCATTTTCGCGGGCATCGCAAGACTTATATTGGTTCGCAGCCTGGTCGCATTATGGATGCACTGAAACGTGCCAAGGCGAACAATCCCGTTATTGTGTTGGACGAAATAGATAAAATGGGGCGCGATTGGCGCGGTGATCCAGAATCTGCGCTGTTAGAAGTATTAGATCCAGAACAGAATCATACTTTCCGCGACCATTACCTAGAGGTTGATTTTGACCTGTCCAACGTGTTGTTTATTGCAACAGCGAACAGTTTGAATATGTCAGGCGCCCTAAAAGACCGTATGGAAATCATAGAAATTCCAGGATACAGCGAAGACGAAAAGGTCGAAATTGCACGCGAACATTTGATTGCCCGCGCCGCTAAAGATACGGGTTGGGATGTAAATAATATACAGATAAGTGACGATGCAATTCGACACATAATCAATGGTTATACATCTGAATCTGGTGTGCGTGAATTGCAACGCGAACTGGCCGCAATTTTACGGCGGGCACTGCTTGAAAACAATGGCGAAGATAAAAAAACTGAATTTACCATTGATACAATAGACAGACTGTTGAAAAGTCGCAACAGTGCCACATTATCTAAAAAAATCGGCTTTGGGATGCGCGTGTAAAGGGGCCAAATATGCAACAGAATACCTTTGATATCTTGATTATAAACACATCTGGGGCGGGGATTGAATTGGTTTTGGGTGACGCACACAAAAGTGTGACAGTTGAAAAACAATCTGTTGCCTTGCCCGCAGAGACCGAAAAATTTATGTCGGAGTGCGGCGCGAAATGGTCAGATTTAACCGCCATTGGTGTTGTGGTTGGCCCGGGCAGTTTTACTGGCATCCGTATGGGAATTGCATATGCCAAGGGTTTGGCGATGGGCTTGAATATACCAGTTGTTGGAATAAGTGCCTTTGAATTATATTTGGCGGCGGCACCAGATGCGTTTGTGGCAATTGATTCGGGGCGTGGCGATTTGTTTGTTGCGTCCGCTATGCATACGCCCGCAACGATGACCATTGAAGAAGTAGAAACCGAGCAAATGAAGTGTCCGCGCACAGTTGGCCACAAGCCTTTTGATTTGAGTTTGGGTACCAATATCGTAAAGGCAAAACTTGCACGCGGCGATAAGGACCCGGTTGTTCCAATGTACCTGCGCCCAAGTTATGCAGAAGAAACAAAAAATAAAAATGTTCAATAAAGTTGCCGCACTTCATAAACTTTGTTTTCCACATCGTCCTTGGGGCGCAGATGAATTTCGTGACCTTAAAAAGTCTGGTTGTGAAATTGTGGCATCAGAAAATGGTTTTATTGTTTGGCGCGCCGTTTGTGACGAAGCCGAACTGATAACCATTGGCGTTCATCCCGATGCGCGCGGCGGGGGCATCGCAATCGCTATGCTTGGTATAATGGAAAATGAAATCAAAAAAGCGGGTGCAACAAAAATATTTCTGGAAGTATCCGCAGAAAACGCACCAGCAATCGCACTTTATAAAAAATGCGGCTTTACGCAAAACGGCCTGCGCCCAAAATACTATGACGGCGTGGATGCAATTTTAATGGTTAAAGAGATTTAATTTACATCGCAACCAACAAATTCCAATACGCGCGGCTCAAAGATAATGTCGCGCGCAGAAAGCGGTCGTGCAATATGCATATCTGCGGCGGTCCGCGTGCGCGACAGCGCAACATAGGTTTGGCCGTGTTCAAATGCACCGCGCGATATATCAACAATTACTGCATCAAGTGTTTTGCCTTGGGCTTTGTGTATCGTCATAGCATAGCCCAGCATCAGCGGAAATTGTTTATATGCCCCGGTTTCATTTTCTACCAGTTTATCATTTTCATCACGCGAATATTCAATCTTTTGCCATTTTTCTGGCTTAACCGCAACGGTATCGCGCGACTTGTTTAATAACTGAACAATAATTTCACGCGCACCCAATTCGCGCACAATCCCCATTGAACCGTTGTGCCATTTATCACCATTTTTTACAAAAACAACCAATGCGCCGACCTTTAATTCTAAATGCATCGGCGCCGGCACATCGCGTTCAGCAAAATTGCCCGAAAGTTCACCATTATATACAACAGTGGGCGCGGCAATTTGTTCCAATCGTTCTGCGTTCACCCGTTCTGCCACCGCACGAAATGGGGTTATCAAAACGGCATTACTATATTTTTCTGAATCTGTTATTTTGCACGCATTAAAGAACGAAAGTGCCCCAGCGGCGCCCCCACAACGCAACGCCCTTAGATTATTTAATAATTCAACATCTTGTTGACGATAGACCAAATCAAAGTTAAATCGTACAAAATCTGAACGCGCATAGACATGGCTGTCGAAAAAATATGCATGGCTGTGCCCGTATTCTGCTTCATAATATTGCGATGCTTCACGTGTTATAACAGGCGGCAGCTGAAATAAATCACCAATCGCAACAATCTGAATGCCCCCAAAAGGTTCGTTGCTGTGGCGTGCCGTACGCGCCAATATATCCATTGCGTCCATAATATCTGGTGCAATCATTGATACTTCGTCCAAAACCAACACATCTGTCGCGGTCAGCACATTACGCACCCGCGCCTTTAACTTTAAAAATTCTGGAAAAACAAAGTCACGCGGTTGAATCTGGAACAGTGAATGTATTGTTTGCCCACCAATGTTCAACGCGGCAACCGCCGTCGGACAGGCACATACTATACGCTTTTTACTTGCAGATTTCAGATAATTGACAAATGTCGATTTGCCAGTTCCTGCCTGACCCAGAATCAAAACATTCGAATGCGTGCGTTCGATAGTATTAAACGCATTTATTTGTTCTGGGCTTAAAATTGGGATGATTTCACTCATAACAGGTGGATATTTGCATAAAACAGGAAAAAAATAAAGAAAAAATCACAATTTTTAACTTGCAAGTGCCAATAAAATGTATAATAATCCCAGGCGTGGGTTATTAGCTCAGTTGGTTAGAGCGGAGCGCTCATAACGCTTTGGTCGTGGGTTCGAGTCCTACATAACCCACCATAAGGTTTTTTTAAGTAAAAAAACTGTTTGCGCCATCTTTCACAGATGGCGCAATTTTTGCTAAGAAGAATCCCCAAATTTGGGGATTCAAATTTTAACCAACCAATTTATGCCACAGACTTTTCTTTTTGTTTTTCTGTGAACGTTTGCGAGTGCGATGTGGCGCATTCATAGTCGTCTTTTTTGCCTCGATATGTTGTGCATTTTTCTTTTTCGCATCCGTCGAAGGTGCATTCGCCAAAAGTAAATCATCTGTTTTTACTTGCTCTGGCGCAACGCGTTGAATTGAATATTGATCGATATTCATCAAACTATCGTCACCAACAATCACAATTTCTGTGCCAAATTCGTTTTCCATCGCATTTAATTCGGCCCGTTTGTGGTTCAGGATATAAATAGCGATATCTGTTGGAACCGTCATAATTATCTTTTGCGCCGCCTTGGCAAGCAGTTTTTCCTGCAAATGGCGGAACAAGATAATAGACGCCGTTTGAATGCTTGGCACAACGCCCGCCCCCATACAGTGTGGACACGCAACATACGAAGATTCGATAAAACTGCTGCGCAGACGTTGACGCGACAACATCAAAACACCAAATGCATTGATTTTTGCAACCTGGGTGCGTGCGCGGTCGTGCTTCATAACTTCGCGCATTTTCATTTCTAACTTGCGATTATTGCGTTCTTCTTCCATATCAATAAAGTCAATTGCCACAATGCCCGCCAAATCGCGCAGACGCAACTGTAATGCAATTTCCTCTGCGGCTTCCAAATTCGTATTCAGTGCCGTTTGTTCGATATCTTTTTCCTTAATCGCGCGGGAAGAGTTCACGTCAATTGTCACCATCGCTTCGGTCTGATTGATAACCAGTGACCCACCAGATGGCAATTGAACGTATGGCCCGTGCAGACCTTCAAGTTGCTTTTCAACACCCGCCTTGACCATCAATGGTACGGCTGGGTCTTTATACAAGACCAACTGTTTTCGGGGCGCGCGACCATACAACTGTTGAAAATAAGTTTTGGCCGCTTCAAATGCTTCTTCGCCTTGGATGGTCAAAACGTCATCCTTGGACGACAAGAAATCACGTACCACACGTCGCAACAATGAATCTTCGGTATGAATCGTGACCGGTGCCACAGATTCTAATGTCGTCTTGCGAATTTCATTCCATAAATTCACCAAGTAATCATAATCTGCGGAAATATCCGCCGCCGTTGCATCAAATGCCGCCGTACGCAAAACAACCGTCATCCCCTTTGGAATCTTTAAAGTATGCAATATTTCGCGCAGACGAGCCCGTTCGGTCCTGTCCGAAATCTTTTTGGAAATACCATAACTGTTGCGTTTGCGTGAATTTGGCATCAAAACTGCAAAGCGACCCGCCAACGACAAATATGTTGTCATAGACGCGCCCTTTTGACCGCGTTCTTCTTTGACGCCTTGCACCAGCAAGATTTGCTTTGGTTTTATAACATCTTGAATTTTGAATTCGCGCGCACGCTTTTCAAATTCTTTGTTATCTTCGCCTGCACTTTGATCATCATAATCGGCGACTTCATCAGATTCATCATCTGGGTCTTCATCGTCATCAACAATGTTTGCGTGTGCAAGTTCAATCAGTTTCTTTTTTTGTTCCGCAGACACTTGATAATAATCTGGATGAATTTCGGAAAATGGCAAAAAGCCGTTCTTGCCCGAACCATAATCAACAAATGCTGCCTGGAGTGACGCCTCGACCCTTATTACCTTGGCCAGATAAATATTTCCTTTTATCTGGGGCTTAGTAGTGGTTTCAACGTCAAAATCAGAAACACGATTATTTGTGGAATCAACGACGACAACGCGCGTTTCTTCCGGGTGGACTGCGTCCACATATATCTTTTTTGACATTAAATAATCCTTTTGTGTTTAATACATATCTGTGGGCAATAATCCGTCCCCATGGGGCGTCCAAGCCCATGCCAAGGGATAACACCGCAATACCAACAAGTGTTAATCGAATTAAAGACAAAAGTGACAACAAATGCACTTTACACCCCATAGTAATATATTATGCACCGCATTCTAACACGTGGTATATAAATACGCAAGGCATTTTATTTTTCTGTGTTTTTATTCGCAAAATAAGGAATTTTTTGTTTGGCTTCGTTTATCCAGCGGCGCATCCGCGCACGCAGCCAACGTTCATAGATAAAGAACCATCCCCCCACACCAATAAGTGGCAAAACGTAATAAATTATGCGATACGCCAATAATGCGCCAAAGACACTTGCCTTGTCGGCACCATCAGGTAAGGCCAATAAAAAGATGCTTTCGAATACGCCTATGCCGCCTGGAACTTGGCTGAACACACCGGTTGTTTGTGCAACGACAAACAGCCCGATATATGTTCCAAATGGAATCTGCACAAATGGTGTAAGACAAAAATAGAGTACTAAACCAGCCAAAACACTGTCTGTGATACCAAGCAGTGTCTGAAAAACCGCCATCTTTGTCGTTGGTACCGCAAATTTTAGTTGGCCAATTTTAACACTTTTGTGACGAAAAAACACCGTCACACCAAAATACGCCAACAGTGTCGCAAGACAGAAGATAAACAATGTATTCAACCCAACACTAACACCAATTGATTCGGTAAAAACTTCATGCGGTATCAGAAAATAGCCAAAAACAACAATTGCGGTCGCCCCCAGAAAATATGTAAAACCATTAATAGTTAGAATTTTTACAATGTCACCACCACGAATACGCCAACGGGTATAAAGCCGATAGCGAATCGCACCACCACTAACCACTGCGTGACCGGCATTATTACTAATTGCAAACCCAAGCATCCCTGCCAGCATCCATTTCCACCAAGAAACCTTGCCGTCGGCACCGATATAGCCCAATGCCAAATAATCATAAAACGCAAGTGCAACATAGCCAGCAAAACACGAAATGGCCGCCGCCGCCAGATTCCAGACGGGTATATTTAAAAGCGCGCGCGCAATATCGGACAGGGAATAGTTTCTAAGTTGCCACCAAAGCATACCCACAGCCAATCCAAAAAACACAAAACCCGAATAACCAAGTAATCTTCTAAAAGTTCTTTTCGCCTTTGATGACATAATTACCTTCTTGCAGGATGTCAGAATACCACCAAGTAAAATAAAAATCAAATGTATTATTTTTTTGCCGGCACAATTAAAACGGGACACTTAAACTGGTTAAAATTACGTTGCGTTTTGCTTATGGGTTTGGTAAGCTGAAGTTCAAGTGTTAATACCAAAGGAGACTAAATATGTCAGTATCATTAAAAGGAACCAGAACCGAAAAAAACCTGTTGATTGCTTTTGCTGGCGAATCCCAGGCCCGCAATCGTTATTCTTTCTTTGCGTCCAAGGCTAAAGATGAAGGCTATCAGGCGATTTCTAAAATATTCTTGGAAACGGCCGAACAAGAACGCGAACATGCATCGCGTTTGTTCAAGTTTCTGGAAGGTGGCGCACTCGAAATAACTGCGGCTTTTCCGGCAGGCAAAATCGGCACGACACTTGAAAACTTGCAGGCGGCGGCATACGGTGAACACGAAGAAAATACTGATATGTATCCGCGCTTTGCGCAGATTGCGGCCGAAGAAGGTTTTGATTCAATTGCATCAGTTTTGAAAAATATTGGTTATGCAGAGCGCTATCACGAATCGCGTTTTCGCGCATTGATTGATGCGATTGAAAACGGTACATTGTTCAAGCAAGATAAAATCGTTATGTGGCGCTGCACGAATTGCGGAATGTGGCATATCGGAACCGAGGCACCAAAGGTTTGTCCGGCATGCCTGCACCCCCAGGGCTATTTCATCAGCGAAGGAACAATTTCGCGTTGCGATACAAATGAAGGCTTCTGTGAATATGCAAAAATCGACGAATAAATATGAAGGTTGATTAAGCAAAAAAATGGCGCATTTCGCGCCATTTTTATTTTGAACGGTCGGCACGCATAATTTTGCGGTAAAGTCCGCGCGGCAACCTGTTGACGTTTACATTTGTCTTTTGCAACAGTTTTGCGTCCGCCGGATGCGCCTGCAAATGTCCGATTGCGATATCGCGTTCCAGAACGTTATTCTGAATGGCCATAGGGTTTTCCGCCATTTTATTAAAGTAAACCGGATCTTGTTTTGACATATGTTGCACAATTCTTTGCGCCATACGCGGATACCGAACATCAGATATACGCAAATCGCCACAGCCAGTCTTAAAATCTTGCATTTGCTCGGTGACCTGGCTGGCATCTTGTTTCATCTCGCCGTACTTGCCCATTGTTTTGACCGTTGCGAATAAAAACGTCAACATAAATACAAAAAAAGTACCTGCGCCTAAATCTTTGTTGTCACTGCAAGCAAAATCCAACGCACCTGCGCCAGCAGTTAACGCCGCCGCCGCCAAAAAGTCATTTAACAAACCACTGCGAATCATTAAAAACGGTGGTAATAATTTTCTTTGTTCTTGTTTCATAAGTTTACTCCTGAGTTACATGCATTGTAATCGAAATTTTCATATTGTCAAGAAATCAACTGTTTAATGTTGGTTACCGTTATCGCGCTGAATTCGCACCAGTTTGCGATATAAATCTGATGGCAAAGAATTTTTGTCAAATCTTTGCAACACTATAAAAGCATCCTTTGGGTTTGATTTTAAATGCCCCAGAATAATTTGTTTTGCGGTTTCAATATTGTCAATTGATTCTGGACATTCAATCAGCCGATTAAAGATTCCAGGATCTCGTTTGGAATACTGCTTGACCATTGTATTGAACAGCAATTTATCTTCTTTTGCCCAATAGCCGAAATCTGTATCACCGCCATTGATATATTTTTCTAAATCTTTGTAAATGCCACCAGCGTCCAATTTGATTTTTGTTTTTCGGTATATTGTAGCGACAACCGCCCAAATCGTGCCTGCCCATGCAGCCAAAATACTCAGCATAATTATAAATGTCGTTTTGCGTGATTGTGGGTTGCCCATACTTGTCGCGGTTTTTATTATTCCCGATGCCACTAATGGCAACAGCCAGGCTTTAAACACGCCTGCGCGCACCATAAAAAACGGTGGCAACAGGCTGCGCCCCGCTGATTCTTGTAGCTTTTGTTTTTCGTTTTTCTGTTGTTCTGTGGCTATCTTGTCATAGCCTGGAAAAGAAGTTTTATTATATAATGGTTTGCCTTGTTCCCGAAGTTCTGTATCATTTATTTCCATTGTTTATCCCTTGTTTTTCCAATTCATCCAATATTTTATCCAGTTTGCGCATAGTGCTGTTTTGGCATCCGCGACCACGCCAAGACAAAATTTCTTTGCCATCCTTTTGGTCGGTGATAGACAGGCTGAACCGCCACCACCAGAAACCATTGAACATACACCAAACGGGTCTAAAAAGTTCCGTCGATTCATTAACGCGCACAACGTATTTAACATTGCCGGGCAATTCCAGAGATTCTTTATCATTTTCGCCGCCATACGCCTTGCGCAACTTGCCTGTTCTGACATCATAACCGCGGCGTTCAAGGCTTTCTTTTACGCTGCGCTTTAGCGAATATCCACCATACTTGGCATATACAACCGTATTCGGCTCCATTGTGCCAGGTTTCATATACACGCTGTTGCAGGCGGAAACAAGAAAAACTATAACAATTATAAAAAATCTTTTCATAACGTGTCCAACATAATCAAAAGTGGCGCACCCGGCGCGATTCGAACGCGCAGTCCCCGCCTTCGGAGGGCGATGCTCTATCCAGTTGAGCCACGGGTGCGTATGTATCGCCATTATATTGAATTTATGTTGAAATGCAAGTCTAAATACCAGATCTTTGCATGGACAGTTTGCGAATTTTTTCGATTCTTTCGATGGTTATTTCTTGACCGCTAATGTTGGCCCAATGTGCCAATAGTTTTTGAAAATTCTTGGTCGGATAACGTGTGCACACACGCGCCAAAAACACATCTTGGCCGCCAAGCGTGACGGAATTGATGTCCAACAGTCCTGCGAAACGTCCATCGTTTCCAACCAGTATATTCCCAGGGTGCAAATCATTGTGATAAAACGCCACACGCGTGCCGAACATACGGCTGAACATATATTCCGAATAACTTGCAAACATAAAGGGCGGCATATCATCAGCGCGCACAGGAATTTGCGATATTTTATATACTGTTTCCAATGCACCACGATAAATATTGTCGGAAAATTCTGGGGGGGCGCCCGCGATTAAAAAGTCTTCCAGTGTATGATTTGGTATAAAATCGTAAGTTGTGAAAATCTTGTTATTATATTTACGTGTCTTTACCTGTGGCACCTTGATACCGTTGGCCAGCAACTGTTTGCTTATATACACATCGTGCTTGCAAATATTTGGGTGGTCAAATTTACAAACAACAGTTTTCTTTGGGGTTTGCGCGAATAACACACGACAATCCTTGCCGCTGTGTACAGGTTCGGTAATTTCTGTCACGTTTTTAAAGTTTGTGGTTATTGCGTCGATGTAAAATTGATCGTCCATCTTTAACCCCGTTTCAATAAATCAAGCATAAAACCATCCAAATGGGCGTCCAAAACAGCGTCTGCATCGGTGTTTTCGGTGCCTGTTCGCACGTCTTTGAGCAATTTGTGTGGGTACAAGACATAATT
>JAZRUN010000031.1:0-13862 GCA_045652565.1 Candidatus Enterousia sp.
GGTGAAATGGTTGCGGCATTTGCGCTGTACCCCGTCACAATGCGCCAGATTATCGACATAGCAGACACTGGCAACATTATGCCGCCCAAGACAACTTGGTTTGAGCCAAAACTGCGCAGCGGTTTGGTCATTCACAAATTGTCATAAAAATCGGCAAAAAATAAATGGGCGCAATCTCGCGCCCATTTTTTATTTTTAAATTCCCAATGCGTGGGTTAGTTTTAACATAAACAAAGATTCGTTTCCAAAGTCCCTTGTGTTGTTTGGATGGATACGGTATATAAAGCCCAACGCACCATCTGTAAATTCACCAAACGCGTGACGATACATTGCATTCAGGCGAACTTCACGCGAATGCGCCGCAACGTCTATGTTGCGTGTTCCCATATCACGCACCGTCAAATCATAATGTCCGTCTTCGTTTTCAATCACTTCATAATCTGCGTACGCAACGCGCGCACGCCCCGCCGTCACCGCCAATGGCATCGATACACCGAACGAGAAATTACCCGCGTCTGCCGCAAACGCAAACGCATTTGAATCCAGTTCTGACAACGTCATCTGCATACCATAGGTTGCATTTGGTATGCTGTGTGCAAATGTCGCACGCGCGCGCAGGCGCAAACCGTCCGTCACCCGCCAAAACGCATCTACATCAACATAGTTAGTATCAGTCGAATCAACATCCAGCAAGCCTGTTGCATACGCGCCCAAAATCGTATTAGTTTCACGCACCGCGCCCGCCGATGCCGTCAAACCATAGTGCACATTTTGCCAACCAATTTCCGCCCCCGCCCCAGACATCAAACCCAAACGCATCGGTTCAAAAGTTGCAGAAATTGTTGGGTCATTTTGCAACAAACCTTCGTCAGTAATCGCGCCAGAAAATGCGCGCCCACCAAACGACCAATTTCCAACCTTGTAGTTAGCGCCACCAGAAATCGCATTTGATGCCAAATTCAAAATCGGATTAGACATCCCATAAAAACGCGATTCACCGTTCGTTAAATGATTTTGATAATCTGCAACCAGATTCCAATTATCTGTACTGTACGACAAGCGCATATTATCAATTCCGCCGAATGAATCATTATATGCGCGCGGACCTTGTTGCAAACTGAACTGGAAATTTCCAAACTGCACAGTGTTATCATCCGCCCTGCGTGTTTTCAAATCGGAAAGCACATCACCCATATATAACGCATGTCGCCCGCCATTATCAAAACTGATTGTATTATTCCAAATACGCGGCAAAGTCATCGAACCATCCGCACTTTCAAGAATATCATACGCAGATGTGCTGATTGATACGCCACCCAAATTCAGGGCAGACGAAGCCCGCAGTCCTGTATTCGTTGCCGCCCGCCAATACGCGTTTCCAGACGCGGATGTAATGCGGTTGCCATCATAAAAACGCAAATCTGTTCCAGGCGTAGTTGCACGTTCAAGATTTATAACGCCATAACCATAAACTTCTTTGAACACATCAAGATAGTTTTCGCCATTATCTATACGGAACTGATATTCACCAGGCATTTCGTACAGCCCCTGCAAGTATGAAATCAATTCTGTCGTACTAAGTTGCGCCCCCGCCGTAGTGCGCTTTAAAAATGGACCGTCCGCCGTCAACGCAAGTAATGTAAATATCTCCTGGGGTGTCATATAATCAAACGCAGACATCAAAACGCCCACTGCACCCGCCGCCGCCGCAGTCGCCATTTCATCGGTCAAACCAACCGCCGCAAAGCACCATGGATCAACACTCGAACTGCCGCGCCCTGCGATTCCACAAACACGCGATTTGTAATATTCACCCGTACCGTCAACATCGTGCCATTTTGCCAACTGGTATGCATTCGCATTGCCATCAGAATTTGGAACAATCGTTCCTTCTGGGCTTAGTGCACCAACCGCGACAACCGACATAAACAAATGATTAGTATTTGCATAAACCAATGGTGCAGCATTCTCAAAAGTCGCAACTTGATACGCGCCAGAATAATTACTGTCCGTTTTTGACGCACCAGTTGAAAACACCGTCAGCGGAGCAAAAGATGTTCCAAGATAATTAAAGAACAAACTGGCATTGGTTGCCGGCAAATCGTCTGTATCATCTGCACCATACACATCGCCAATAAAGCTGGCAAAAGTTGTTTTATACGCCGTCGGTGCCACAGACAAAATATCATTTATTGTCTTGGCATCTGTTTCGTGCAATGGTTCAATAACGTCCAGATTTGCAATTACAGAAACCCCACTGCGACCGCCAGTGACAGAATCATATTTGCGCCCCGCCGCATCAAGAATCGCAGAATAGTTTTTATAATCTGTACCGCCCGCGCCACCACCCGTGCGATAGATTGTCATTTGGCCATTTGGCATAAAACCAAAGAAATCTGGATTTGTGTTTGCATCATTACCACCGACAATCTTTGCCAACATATTATCGGCGCCCGTCGCATCTTCGTTATGTATCGCGGTGCCAGATCCAGATAAATCAAAAACAGTATCTTCCTCTACCGAGTAATCATCCGTAGCATTCACGGTTAAAATATTGTTGTAATACTTACTCGCAATCGTTTCATTGCTGGCACCACTTAAAGTGCCGTCACTGTTCACACCCGCCCAAACCACATATTTGTTTGCCAGCGAACTGTCATCTGTGGCATTTATTCCATTTGCAGTCACCAGCGCAACATTGACCGGTCGCCCACCGCCAATAAATTCACCTCCCCACATCGCACCATTTAAAATAAGCGGATTATGTTCAGAATTTCGCAAAGTACGCATTCCCAAATACCCGCGCGCCAATGGCGAATATCCACGCATCAACAGCAAATAATTATAATTCTGATTTGGACTGGTATTCATCAATGTGAAACTATCCGCCATATCGCCAGTTGAAAAATACGACAAATTTTCGGCATAAAGTGAACTTTCTTGTGCCGCATTTATCATGATTGGACCAAACGGCAATGCACCCTCTGACCACACAGTACCATCCCTGGACGAACCCCCGCCACCACCGCCGGAACCGCCACCGCCAGAAGAGCCCCCAGGGGTATTATTATCATTATCTGGGTTAAACACATCGGTCAATAACACAACACCACCAATCACACCCGCGACCGCCGCCCCAGTCAACACAATACTTTGGGTTGTGGACAATCCATCAAACATTCCACCAGTTTGGGCGGGGACATTCCTTGTTCGATAGTTTTTAATTTGTACATCGCAATTCGAAGAATCTGCGCCATAGGCCTGTAATATTCGCACCGCAACCATATCATTATTCATCAACGAAGTACAAACCAGTGACAGCCCCGTTGAATCAACAAAATTGACATTGGCACCATTATTAATCAAAACCTGAACTTGACGCGTATCGCCACCACGCGCCGCCGCAAGCAACTGCGCCGCCATCGCAAAATCATCGGCAGCCTGCACCGCAAGTGGCGCAAAAAACAATGCAAAAACGCTTGTTTTGGCGAAATTCATTCCTACACTCTGTTGTGATTATTCTATCATAATAATTTATAAAGAGTCCAGCAGAAAAAACAAATCGGGACACACAGTCCCGATTGTTTTACATCAACAAAAGATAGTTGTGAATTATTTGCCCCTGTTCTTTTGCCAAGACCATTGAACCCGTTTGGCTTTTTCACATTCGTTGCAAACAGTATCCAAATCAATGACCGCAGAAACACTACTGGACGTCTGTTTTGTGACAATACTGTCCAAACGCATTTCATTATTCGCCTTGGTAAAATAGCCTTTTTTCTCAACTTGGGTCACATTACCATTGCAATCAACAATCCCTTGCGTATATTCAACGATCAATTTGTTGTCTTGATTTGCCGCATCGCATTCTTTTTGAACATAAACAGTATCATGCACAACAGTTTGCGCTTGTTTCTTTTGTTCTTGCTTTTTTACCACTTTCTTCTGTTGTTCCGCTGACTTCTGCGCCGGCGCATGATTGGCATAAGAATGATTTTCTATCTTATTACCTGTTCCTTGATTGACATTGACAACATTATTGTTGCCATTCACAACAACAGAACTTTTATTCACCCACGCCGTATCTGGTTTGGTCTTTGGTTCAGTGATGGCTTTTTCATTGCAATCTGGACAGCCTTTGCACCCGCGCAAACCAAGCGCAATAATCAAAGCGCCAACCACAATCGAACCAGCAAAAACCCATGTTTCTGGATATATCTTTCTTTTATTTGTTGCCATTTTATACTCCCTTGTTGGCTTGTTGGTTTAGATTCTTATCTTTTACACCATAAATTATAGACAATATTTATGCATTGTCAAGACCCAATATAAAATATTTGCAACAAACGCGTTTTTTTGATAAAATACTTCAGATAAGTATAGGTGGGAATGAAATACACAAATCTGCTTTTCTCAGCATTTGTTGCCGGACTTCCGTTGGTTTGTGCGGCGGCACCAAAGTGTTCACAAACGAATATGCTGCGCTGTTTGGATTCTGTATGCGCGATAAATGTTGGTATGAATCCTGCCGCGCGCTGTCAGTATTGTGGCAATTCTGCGGCCGGAACACCGCCGGCACAAAAAGGCCTTAAAAACGTCAATGTGGGGCAATCGTCAAAATATGCCATCGGTGACAAAGAATTGGCCGTCGCACCATCTGACCCTGGCAAACGCTATATATGGGCAACCACAGAATGCATCAAAAAGGTTGGCAACTGCACCACCGATGACGTGTCCGCAATTTACGATAAATTAATAGAACAATCTTGCAAAGCCGCCGGTGTGAACATACAAATAACCAAGGCGGTCGCGAAACTTGATGCGAAACCCAGCGCAACAAAATGTAAAAGCACACTGACAACTTGTATGGAAAATAAATGCGGCACAAAATTCGAAAACTGTGCCACCGATTCGGACATCGACAGAGTTGCATCAGAATGCGCGACCGAAACGACTGGTTGTGACGAATATGTCAAAGGCATAAAAGCCGAATTTGCGGCAAACAGTAAAAATATGCAAGACAAAAACGAACAACAACTGCAACAAATTGTCCAAGAACATCAAACAACACGCAAGAATGCATTGACAGAAATCACAGACGGATGCAAAAACGGTGCGAACGAGGCTTCTTGTATAAAAGACTATACAAACATACTTGGCGCCCAGATTGCAAAATTGGTATGTGGCTATCACAAGACCGCGTGTGACACCGTAAGCACGGACAATAATAAACTTATCGACGGCGCCACCACAAGCCAGCGACGAACAAACGAAAAATAGATGCAATGAAACACGTATTTGAAACTTTTTATAAATATTCTTGTCTGGGGCTGGTCGTGGCATTGCTTTGCACACTTGACGCAAATGCCGCAGTAGTCAGTCGCCCAACGGCCGCAAACAAGGCCGCCGCCGCACGTGTGCAAAATCGTGGGGCATCGACCCAGGTCGCCGTCACGACCACACAAGTCGAAGAACCCGAACCAGAACCAGTCGAAGAACCCGAACCAATAATCGTTGATAACAAATCGGCACTTTTTGGAACCGCCATAACAGAAACATCATTTGATGATATGACTGATTCAGATAATTATTTGGCGCGACAAATCCAAGAGCAAATCGCCGCCTATGATAAACCAAAGGGTCAAAATAATCCAACGCCGGCCAGTGGCGCGCAAATATGCGATACGAACCTGCGCAATTGTATGAAAGAAAAATGTGGTGCTGATTTTACAAAATGCGCAAAAGATAACACTGTTGCGTGGGGCGCAAAAATGGACGCATGCCGCACAAAAACAAGTTGCACAGGTCACGAATATGCATTACTTGCGCCAGAAATATTGGCAGACCGAGATATGAACGTTCGGACCACATATTATAAGTCGGTCAAAAGTTGCGGGCAAAAATACAATAATTGTATATGGGGCAAGTGCGGCAACAATATGCAAAAGTGCCTTGCAAAGCAAGACGAAGACAAAGCGGTCAGCGCCTGTGCCTCAATCGCACGCGAATGTCGTGAACAAGACAGTGGCCTGGCCGCACGTATGATGTCGGCATTTGGTGAACTGCGCAGTGACGCATTGAACCAGGCAAAAAAAGACGAACAAAGACTGTATGACCTGCGCAATTTGATGCGCAGCACTTGCCAAGGACTGGGCGCGACATTTGACGACCGAACATTAGATTGTGTTTACACAGCAAGCTTTTTCGCCGCGGGTTTAGAGGCACCCGTTGCATCAAAAAAACTTTACGCCGGCGATACGTTTAAATGCAACCCAGATTGGTTTGGTGTTGATGTCACAACATTCCTTGAAAACGCATCCCGCACAACACGCGCCCAGAAATCTGCATCTATGGCATTGCTGGGGTCCAGTGTTGGAACGGCGGCTGGGCTACTCACTTCGGGTGCAATCCAAAATGCATGGGATACAGTAGAAACAAGGAAAGAAGCCAAAGAAGCCTGTGAAAAAGCCGGCAAAAAATGGGAAAACGATGAATGTGTCGCCAAAACCGCCGAAGATTGGAAAAAGGAAAAAGAAAAGGCACAAAAGCAACAACAAAAAGAGAAAGAAAGGGCAGCAAAACAGGCTAACAGAAACACAAACACAAATCAAAATGGGGGGAGCAAAGCCATAACGCCCACTAAGCCAAATGGCAATTCTAAAGCCAATAGTAAAGCGGATGAACAAGCAAGCAAATTTACTGGTGGTAGCAGCAACATAGCCGCCGAACAAGACCAAGCAGAATACCAGATATCTCAGTTCGACAAAGGTGGCAATGATAATCCGTACAGGTCCATATAAGCAAAAACTATTAATACACAATTTATTTCAGACCGCCGTCACCCACTCAAACAACTTGACAAATGCAAAAAACATACTATATTTACCACCATTGAGAACACAAGGGGATTCTTACATGATTTATAATGGTTTGCATTTTTATTCATTTCTTGCACGCGCCGATTACAACCTGCGCACAGGCGCATACGTACCTGCTTGGCAAAAAATGGGACACACAACGCACAAAAAGGTCAAATTGAGTGAACTGAATATCCCACTGACTAACTATGGGATGCATTCGCCCGCGTACGTCACAACAAATGAAGATTGGCGTTTTGTCGGCAAATCGCTGGCACCGCGTGACAAATCTGTTTTAACTGTCGCAGGCAGTGGCGACCAACCAATCGCTTTTGCTTTGTATGGTGCGAAACCCGTTGATACATTTGACATCAGTTATTTTCCGCACGTTATCACTGACTTGAAAATCGCCGCGATTCAAACATTGGACTATGAAGATTATACAAATTTTGTATTCGGGTTGCGTGCCGCCCAATCCGCCGACGATATTTATGCCTTTGACAAAATTGCAACAAAATGTCCGCGCGATACACAAAATGCAATTCGCCAAATGAACGGCTGCCACATCTTCAAACAAGGTATCGGCGTTTATGAAAAATATATGCCAAACAAATTAGAATATGCAATGGCAAAAAAGAATGTCACCCAACCAATGGATTTCATTTGGTCAAATGTTGAAAGACTACCTGGCTATATCAACAAAAAATATGACATCGTATACCTGTCCAACATATTTGACTATTACCGCGAAGACAGCAAGATTAAAAGTGCGATAAATGCGCTGCGCCCTGCCCTGACCGACAATGGCTGTGTTGCTATCTATATGTTCGCCGATATGCCGTTTAAAGCAAAGAACATGTTGTTAACGGCCGTACAGAACTGTGAACTAAAGAAAGTAGATTTCCACGAATCCGATAACGGCACAATTATAACATTGGCAAAACAACAACTGGTAAGGCAACGCGTCAATATGCGCGATATTTCACGATAAAGCAGTATTAAGATTCAAGCAACTTTAACAATTCGTCGCGGTCCGTCACGACGATGATTCCGGCATCCGTCCAAGTTGCAGATACTGTGTCAAAATCCATAATATTTGTCGTCCCCAGGTAAATTACAGGCCTGTACTTTTCTTTTATCTTTAACAATGCCGCGATTGGTGATGGCTTTTGCTTGCCCGCGGCAAACCAATCAAGTTCATCTGCAACCCAAAAATCAGAATCTGTGTGCGCGGCAATCGCAAAACCATTTGCAATTATCAAATCATCCTGGCGGCTTGCATCCAGCCCCGAAACAGTCAAAAATTCTAACAGTTCAGATTGCTCATCTGGGGTTATAGGCTCTTGCCCGATATTTTCGTCATCATCATCAAAATTTATAT
Source organism: Candidatus Enterousia sp. (assembly GCA_045652565.1). GTDB lineage: Bacteria > Pseudomonadota > Alphaproteobacteria > Rs-D84 > Rs-D84 > Enterousia. The sequence goes on from JAZRUN010000031.1 coordinate 8,239, forward strand.
CTGCAAAAACGGGTACGTCACTATATTGGTCAACGTCAAAATCTTCTGGAATCGGCAGACCAGGTGTTTCATCTGAGGCACTTGTGTTCGCCACTGGCTGGGTTGTGAACATCGGCACAAAATCCTTGTCTGGCGCCGTTTCTTGTTGTGCGACCTGTTGGTTAATATGCGCATTTGATATGCCTTCCATTGGCGCTTTGTTAAATACAGACATTTGTCGCGCACCATAATTCTTGCGTACCCGCATAAAAATTTCGCGCATTTCTTGGGGCACACCGTGCGGCAATACAGGCAAAGTTTCGCGTTCTGTGACCAATGGCGCAGGGCTATCCGGTTCTTTTGGTTTTGGCGCTGGCGCAAAACAATTTGGCAAAGGCACCTTAATCGGCACCGCTTTGTTCCTTATGGTCAAAACAGTGGTCGCAACATACAACGGCACCGCCGCCAAAATCAACAACCCAAACACCAATCCAGCAAACCCGTGTAAATGTATATTCGCCATTTGCGCCCACTGGGCCCCAGAAAACAAATTAAAACCAAATAACCCACGCAATATGGCCCACACAATCGCAATATAAAACCCGGTCCACACGACCGCGCGCCAATTATTTACCAAAACATCAAATATCTTTTTCATCTTGGATTATATTATAGACATATTTTTATATCTGTCAAATTTATTTTCCTGTTTTGACTGGCCCCCTGGGCTTTTCCGCCGACCAATAAATCCCTGGCAAAACTCTTGACTTTTGATGAAAAACGTTATAAAATGCCCCACGCGCACGAAAACTTATGCGCGGCCGATTGGCGAAAATGATAAACTAAGCTAAAAGGAAACTTAAAATGATTGAAAAAAACTGGATGACTTTAATAAAGCCAAAAAAACTGAATATTATCGTTGACGAACACAATCCGAACCAGGCAACATTAATCGCAGAACCGTTGGAAAAAGGTTTTGGTTTAACACTGGGTACGGCATTGCGTCGTGTGTTGCTTTCTTCTTTACAGGGATGTGCACCACTGTATGTCAAGATTGACGGTGTTCAGCACGAATTTTCAAGTATCCAAGGTATTCACGAAGATGTCGCGGATATCTTGCTGAACCTGAAAGGTGTTTATTTCAAAGCAAACAGCGAAGGCCAGCACAAGGTCACATTGCACGTGACGGGACCTGCGGTTGTCAAGGCGGGTATGATAGAATGCGGCAGTGCGATTGAAGTTATGAACCCAGATGCAGAAATTTGCACATTGGACAATGGCGCAGAATTAAATATGGAAATCACATTGGGCACAGGTCGCGGCTATGTTCCGGCAACCGCCCACGAAGAAGGTTTGCCGTTGGGCGTAATTCCGGTTGATTCAATCTTTTCACCGATTTTGAACGCGGCGAGTGTTGTTTCTGAAACACGTGTCGGTCAATCAACAGATTTTGATAAATTGGAATTGACTGTCAAAACAAATGGCAGTGTCACCCCCGAAGACGCGATTGCTTTCGCGGCGCGTATATTGACCGACCAGTTAAATGTGTTTATCAATTTTGAAGATCCAACTTTGGTTGCTGCACCGGTCGAAGAAGAAGCGGCCAAAGACGCATTGCAATTCGATCCAAAATTGCTGAAACGCGTTGATGAATTGGAATTGTCGGTTCGTGCAAACAACTGTTTAAAGAACGACAAAATCAACTGGCTTGGCGAACTGGTTCAAAAGACCGAGGCCGATATGTTAAAGACCCCGAACTTTGGTCGCAAATCTTTGAATGAAATCAAAGTTCAACTTGAAGCGATGGGGCTTGGTCTGGGTATGGAGGTTCCGGGTTGGCCACCAGAAAACATCGCTGAATTGGCGAAAAAATACGAAGACCCGTATAAATAAAATTTGGTGTGGTTCTGGGGGGCGCGTCCCTTTCCAGGTCACACTGTTGGTGTAAAATCCCACCCACAAGGGATGGGCAGAAACAAAATAAAGGAGTAATCGATGAGACACCAAAAAGCAGGTCGCACTTTCAATCGCGACACCAATGCACGCAAGGCTTTGTTTATTGGTCTTGCCAAGAACCTTATTGAAAAAGAACAAATCAAAACAACCTTGCCAAAGGCCAAAGACTTACGCAGTGTCGTAGAAAAATTGGTTACTCGCGCCAAGGTTGACAGCGTTGCAAATCGCCGTCTGGTTGCATCGGAACTTGGTAATGCAAGTGCCGCAACCGTCAAAAAACTGTTCACTGTTTTAGGGCCACGCTATGCAAAACGCCCGGGCGGTTATACACGCGTATTAAAGGCCGGTTTTCGTTATGGCGATGCGGCACCTATGGCGATTATCGAATTTGTTGACCGCGATGTGAACGCGAAAAAGGCACCAAAACCAGAAGTAAAAGCGACGGCAAAAGCAGAAGAAGTTGCAAAAGATGCGACCGCTAAAAAAGCCGATACCAAGGCAGAAAAGCCTGCAAAGCCTGTGACCAAAAAAGTTGCCGCCAAAGAACCTGCGGCGCGCGCGGCAAAGCCCGCGGCAACAAAAGCCGTTGCGGTAAAACGTCGTGCAACAGGCAAATAAAAAAACGCAAAAATGTTTTGGCCCCCACACGGGGGCTTTTTGTTTATTTCCACTTGTCTTGCAACTGTTTTTTTGATAGAATTACAAGGATAGTAGTAAGGAAAGAGAATTTTGAAAAAGATTCTGTTGGTTTTCGCGCTTTTAATTGGCGGATTTGATATGGCGCATGCAGCATCGGCACCGGCCAATGTTCGTACGCGCGCATCGACGGGCGTCCAATCTGCGCAATCCAGCCGCCGCACAACCGCAACAACACCAACGGTCGTTTCACGCGGCAATCAAAGTCTATCACAGCGCACCTCAGTGCAACAGCGCGGAAACGCCGCCTCGACTTCGGTTTCGCGTTCGCGCGCGGCCAAAACACAAAGTGTCGTTAACACCGGCACAAAAGTTGCGACAGTGGCACAAAACACTGTGGTGGACGAAGAATGCTTGAACAAATTCAACGGCTGTATGGATTCTTTCTGTATGTTGGACAACACGAACGGTGGCCGCTGTGTGTGCAGCAACCGCAATGCCGAACTTGACGCGATTTTGGCAGAAATTCAAAAACTGGACGAAAAAAGTTATGATATGGCAACCGCCGGCGTTGAAAAAATCGATATGGGCGAAAACGCCGATGTAATTATTGCTAAGACGGATGAAATCACAAAAAAAATCGCCGGCGAAAATACGAAATCGAAACCCAACTTACTGGATTTGTCGGATTGGAACGCAACAAGTGTTGAATTTGACGATATGACCGACATTTTTGCCGCAACCGAAAATGATATAGCCACGCAAACAGGCGACAAATTATTCCGCGCATCGGCCGAGTTATGCAAGGCCCAAATTTCGGAATGTTCATCGCAGTTTGCTATGCTGGAATCAATGTATAAAACGCGCGTGCGTTCGGATTGCACCGCGTATGAAAACAGCCTTAAACAACAGCGCACACAAAGCGCACAAAAATTGGCTGCGGCGCAAAACGCCCTGCGCGAAGCAGCATTGGAACAATACCGCAGTGCGAATAAATATGACCTTGGGCAATGCACATCTCATTTTAAACAGTGTATGCAAACGACGGCCGGATGCGGGGAAGATTTTTCGAACTGTGTGACGTATGATTACACGCACACAAAATTAAAAGGTAAAAACGCGAAACTTACCAAGATACAGGGCGCACTTACCACCATAGAAATTTCGGCATCAACGTATGATGCATTGGATTCAAAACGCCCACTGTGTATGGATGTGACAAAGAATTGTGTGGCGGTGCGTGACCAAGTATGGGACACATTTCTGCGCGAGGCGGCACCGGAATTAAAATCCGCGGAATTGATTGCGGAATCTAATGTGCGTTATTCGTGCATTTCAAACATTTCAAAATGTTTTCAAAAGGCGTGTAAAGATAACATCGACCCCAATGACCCCGAAGGTTCTTATGATTTATGCCTTACACGGCCGGAAACGTTCAGATCACTGTGCAAGGTTGACATAGAACCATGCGAAGCAATGGACAAAAGCATTATGGAATCTGTGTTCGCGCGCCTTGCATCTATGCGCGTTGACTCTTGCACAAATGCATTTAAATCCTGTCTGCAATCCGAAGACAGATGCGGCAAAGATTACACACAATGCATCGGCTTGGACACCGACACAATCGTTCGTATGTGCCCTTCGGACAAACTTGCCGCGTGCCGCTATCAAGACAAAAGTCGCAGTGTAAAAACCGAAGACGAAATCTATGCCGAACTTGAAAACATCGCGACGGGTATATTCTTGTCCATTGATAATAACTTATTAAGTGAATGCCAACGTGTTGCCGATGCCGCAATGATAAAGGTCTGTGGCACCACCGAAGACTGCAACGATTTGGTAATCGACGAAGATGCCGGCACACGTTCGTTCCAATACCAGGTTTGCCAATATAATGGCTTCAGAGGTTTTACAAGTATAGAAAATATGCCCCAAGGCGTATCCAGTGCAAATGGGGTCAGTAATTTTATACCAAATTGGACGGGACAATGTTTTGATTCTTTGGCTGGGATTCCCGGGGATTTAATACAACAAGAACCATACGGTTGGGCGGGTAAATTGTCCGGTTTGGTCTATTGGGGCGAAATATCATATAATCCCGAAACATCAAAATTCACAACATACGACGAATATATAGCCGCGGTGGAACAGGCAACCCAAACATCACTTGATTCAGAACAAAAAGAAATTATTCGTGACCGCATATTTAATACAGAAATCGCGGCGATGGCAAACGCGGTCGAATCTGCGATAAAGGCGATTGAATCTGATACCAAGGTGCAGTTCTGTATAACGGGGCGCAAATTCCAAGGGATGCGCGACCAATCTGAATTAAAATACATAGGTAAAGATGACGGCACCACCGCCCGCTTTCCAAACCTAACCCGCCAAATGCGCCAAGTTATTGCGAATTCGGCATTGCAAAACGCGAAAAAGAATTATATGAAAAAATATGACGAAGAACTGGAACGTATGATGCGTGACCAGGTCACCGCCGCCCAGCGGATTGATGCCGCCAACGCCACGCAACAGGCCGCCCAAACATGTATAGATTGGGCCGAAACCAGTGTTTTACCACAAACAAAAACCCCAAAGGCCAGTAATGTTGGTCGTTGGATTGCTGCGGGTGTTCTTGTCGTGGTTGCGGTTGTTGCAACAATTATAACCTATGGCGCTGCCGGTCTGGCTACAACCGCACCTTCTGTGGACAACAATACACCGGCGATTGGCACACACGAACTTAACCAGTGGAACTATAAAGAAAACGTGACGACGGTGTTTAATTATCAAACGGGCGAATGCACCAAAACCACGGTGACCCGAAATTGCAAAAAGACCAAAAAGAATGTCTGCAAAACGTGGAACGACCCAGTGGAAAGTGTGACCAGCATCCAATTACTTGATAAAAGCGAAGATTAACCATTCACATTTATTCCCCTTCGCTGGCGAAGGGGGCGGACCATGGTACGCGGTGGGCCAGTAGTAAAAATAACACCAGAAATTATTGTATAATAAAAACAAAAATTGGCACGCCCGGCAGGACTCGAACCTGC
>JAZRUN010000032.1:0-1914 GCA_045652565.1 Candidatus Enterousia sp.
AGTACAAGTTTTGTTTTATTTATCATTTGTTGTTTCTAACTCAATCCGGCTAAACAGATTTTCTGGTACTGTGAATTTTTCACCCGATTCAATTCTGTGTTCGTACATTGCTGGCCAAGATAAATCGTGCTTTACTGCAAAGATATTTTGAATCTTTGCCGCCGCATCTGGAACAAAAGGTTGCGACACGCGCGCAAACAAATCAATCAACTGGAAACATTCGTTCAAAACCGCCGCTGCACCCGCCGTATCGCCATTTTTAACCAAGGTCCACGGTTCTTTGACCGTCATATATTCATTTGCGATACCGTAAATTTCGCGCAGTGCGACAATTGATTTACGAAATTCGCATGCCTCTAATGCGCCGGTCAATTCAGCCAATTTTTCGTTCACTTTGTGTGCAAGCGTTTCATCCATCGCCGCACCCGCCGGAACAGCGTCGCCAAAGTTTTTCGCCGACAGTTTGCATACGCGCGAAACAAAGTTGCCAAGTAATCCATTCAAATCTTTGTTCACAATTTCTGCAAAACGCGTCAAAGTAAAATCCGTATCATCGGTTTCTGGGGCCGAAGCCAGCAGCGCATAACGCCAACAATCGCTTGGTGCGATATTTAATGCTTCGTCCAAGAATATACCGTTGCCCGCAGACTTTGAAATCTTGGCGCCGTTAAAATTCAAAAAGTTAAAACCTTTTAACATATCAACGGTTTTCCACCCGTCATCCATCGCCAATTCTTGCGCCGGAAAAAACACAGAATGGAAAGACACGTTATCTTTGGCCATAAATTCGGTATAATGGCAATCTGGATTTTTCCACCAAGATGCCCAATCAGCATTTGCCGCCTGGGAAATAGAAACATAGCCCCACGGTGCATCAAACCAAACATAGAAAACTTTGTCTTCGTACCCCGGTTTATTAACCGGAATACCCCATTTCAAATCACGCGTAATCGGGTTGTCGTGCAAGCCTTCGTCCAACCACTTGTTCGCAATTTTAATTGCTGTTTTTGGCCATCCAATGCGCGAATCTATCCATTTGCGCAGTTTATCTTGCATTTTACTAAGTTTAAAATACAAATGTTTTGTTTCGCGCATTTCAACAGGCGATGACGTATCAACTGCACTGTGCGGATTTATCAAATCAGATGGATCCAATGACGCACCACATTTTTCACATTCGTTTCCATATGCACGTTCATAGCCGCAACGCGGACAAGTGCCAATAACATAACGGTCCGCCAAAAATTTCTTTTCATTTACAGAATAGGGCTGCATAGAAGATTTTTCCTCTATCATGCCAAGAGAATCAAGACGATTAAATAATTCGTGAATCAGTTTTTCATGCAATTCTGTATGCGTGCGGCCATACAAATCAAAAGATAAATTAAAATCGCGCACCGCATCCAGATGTTTTGCACGATATTTTTCAACATAATCTTCCACCGACATATTTTCGCGTGCCGCACCAATTTCCGATGGTGTGCCGTGTTCGTCAGAACCGCCGATATATAACACGTCACGCCCCTGCGCGCGACAAAAACGCGCATACACATCACTTGGCAGCAAACAACCAATCAAATGCCCGATATGCAGTTGGTTATTCACATAGGGCAGGGCGGAAGTAATAAGATATTTTTTCGACATAAGCATACTCCTGATTTATAAAACAATTGACGCCAAACGGGGCGTCAATCAAGAATCCCGTTTGTTATTTTTTAAAATTATATTTGCATTCGTTTCATTGTATTATTTCTCTGAAAATTCCGTCCGCCTTCGCCAAAGGCTACGGCGAGACACTCAATTTTTCAACGCTCGCTATTGCTCGCTTGAAAAATTGGTGGGTGGTATTGGACTCGAACCAACGACCTTTACGATGTCAACGTAACGCTCTAACCAACTGAGCTAACCACCCAA
>JAZRUN010000033.1:0-10979 GCA_045652565.1 Candidatus Enterousia sp.
ACCAGTAGTCGCAACGCCCGCCGCTCCAACAATGGTTGCGGCTTTCCAACTTTTGGTATTGCGTTTGCAGGCTTCAAGTTCGATTTCAAGGTCGCTGATTTCGCGTTTAAGTGATGCGATTTGCATTTGTTTTTGCATATCGTCACAGCGTGCCATCGGTGGTACCAACAATAACAACGATAAAAAAACGCACAAGACACGCATTATTTTTTCCCAACGAAAAAACCACTGAAAAATTCAAGTGGTTGGAGGTTAAGTACAATTTGAGTTGAAATTGTGTGCTTATTTTGACGGGCAATGCCCGCATTATTCACAACCCTCCAACCAAACTTGGTTGGAGTACTTTTCGTCATCTACGACGCAACTCAAACAGGTACTTACACCTCATCGCGGCAACACGCCCGCGACACTTCTATTTTAACAGAATATTTGAAATCTATGCAACAAAAAAAACGCGATGGAAATCACCGCGCTTTGTATGCCATTGTGGTCAACATAGAAATCGATGTTTGTTTTATTTTTGCCTCTGGCGTGTTGGTCAACCAATATTGTAATTTAGGGTGTATGCCCAATCCATTTTTGGGGACCCAATATACAGGGCTGTGCTGACCCGTTTCCGAATCGACCCCATCACAAACCAAACATTCACAAAACCTTTGTGCCTTTCTGAACATACACGCACTGCAATTGCCCATTACATTTTTACAATAACATGGTGTTGCAAATTCGTGCAACGGCGTTTCATATAACTTTGCCATAATTTATGCAACCTTTTTCATAACCAATGAGGCATTTGTTCCGCCAAAACCAAACGAATTTGATAAAGCAACATCAACCTTGTGATTTTTAGCCTTGTTCGGCACCAAATCAAAATCACCAACCTCATCAACAGGGTCGGTCAGATTGATTGTTGGTGGCACAATACCATCGCGAATCGCAAGGATACAGAATATTGCCTCTACTGCACCCGCCGCCCCAAGCAAATGCCCAGTCATAGATTTAGTCGAAGACATACAAACATTCGTTCCTGCAAACAAATTCTTGACCGCCGCCAATTCGCCAAGGTCACCAAGGCCCGTCGATGTTCCGTGCGCGTTGATATAGTCAACATCCGACGGTTGCAGGCCCGCATCATTCAACGCCGCCCGCATCGCACGCGCACCGCCTTCGCCGTTTTCCGCGGGCGCAGTAATATGATACGCATCACCCGACAGACCATAGCCCGCAACTTCGGCATAAATTTTTGCGCCACGCGCAACCGCGTGTTCATATTCTTCCAAAACCAAAATACCCGCACCTTCGGCCATAATAAAGCCATCGCGCCCTTTGTCCCAAGGTCTGGATGCAGTGGTCGGGTCATCATTGCGTGTACTTAACGCCTTCATCGCAGAAAAGCCCGCAATGCCAAGTTTGCCGACTGCGCCCTCGCAGCCACCGCAGACCATAACATCTGCATCACCATGCTGAATCAAACGCGCCGCTTCGCCAATACTGTGCGCGCCCGTCGCGCATGCCGTCACCATCGCAACATTTGGTCCCTTTAATCCATATTTAATAGAAATATTCCCCGCCGCCATATTTATAATGCACTTTGGAATAAAGAACGGACTGATACGACGCGGACCACCATTTGCCAATTCAAGACAGTTTTCATAAATCGTGTTCAAACCGCCAATGCCACTGCCGACCGAAACACCCATTCTTTCGCGATTGCCTTCGAATTTATCAAGTCCCGCATCGCGAATCGCCTCGTCCGCCGCAACCGCCGCATACAAAATGCATTTATCCATTTTGCGTTGGTCGCGTGGTTCAACGGCCGCATCTGGGTTAAACATTCCCTGTTCTGTACCACGCACCGGCATACCCGCAATTTGACATGCCAGGTCAGACACATCAAATTCTTCTATTTTTCGCACACCCGATTTACCCGCGATAATATTTTGCCAGGCGTATTCCACGCCACAACCGACTGGCGATACGATACCCATGCCCGTCACGACAACTCTTTTCATATTTTATTCCTTTTATAATATTATGACACATTCATAGTAATATGTTTTCTGGGAAAAATACAGAAAAAAATCCGTCATGCAAAATATTCACATAACGGATTCAAATAAAGAATACTTATCAGACTTACGCCGCCTGCTTTGCGTGTGCGTCAATGTACTTAACCGCATCACCAACAGTCAACAACTTGGTTGCTTCGTCATCTGGAATTGTGATATCGAATTCTTTTTCCACTTCCATAACAAATTCCACGACATCCAAAGAGTCTGCCCCCAGGTCATCTGTGAATTTTGCGGTTTCTGTGATTTTTGCTTCATCGACACTCAATTTATCCGCGACGATTTTTTTTACTTTTTCAAAAGTTGACATTTCATATCCTTTGTTTTTGTTAAACTTTGTGTCATACCTTTATGACGTTTATGCCACATAAGCTATCATTTTATGCCCCGCGTGTCAAGGAATTATAACAAATAATAACATACGCCCCCCCCTAGAAGGTTTCAAAAAGTTCGGACAATAAATCGTTCATATTATTTCGCAACATTTCCTTGTCGCCCGCCCAAACCAAATGCCGCATCATAAACTTATACACATCATCCATAGTCAAGTTCGGGATACCCGCCGCACGCACAACCCGCGACCAGGCAAGGCGCGGGTCAGTCAAATGGCCGTGACCACGCCCAGGGAAAACCCAATAACCATCTTGGGGCAAATCTTGCAACAAAACAACTGCCATATCAGACAAAGGTTTTTCACCCCACATATAACGGTTAAAATCTAAATCTTCCCACTGCATAGAAAAGACTTCGGTCTTTTTTGCAAAACCATAAACCAGCATTAAAAATGCCGCCTGCATAATCATATCTGGGTATTTTTTTATCGCATCAACCAAGCGCTTTAAACCATATTTATTTAATGGTCGCGCGCGCCTATTTTGCTCTGGCCGCGGCAGTTCCAGTACAGGATTTGTTTTAACATAGCCTGTATTAACCGCATATTTAAATATGCTTTGCAACAACTCCTGCATACGTTCCGCAATCGCATTTCCCTTTATTGCACCAATCACATCACGTAAATCATTATGCGAAATATCAGAAATATTTTTATCAAACAAGCCTGTCAAATGATGATTTATTGAACGCACAAGTTTATCATACGAACCAACACTGCGATGCACTTTGTTCTTTAAATATAACTGCAAGAAATCACGAAATAAAATTTTTTTGCGCTTCAGTTGGATTTTTTTTGACGCGTCTTCCAAAACCGTTGCAACCGCACTGCGCGCATCTTCTATATCCATATCTGGGTATTTACCAATTATGACACGACGGTCACGTCCATTTATACGCTTTCGCACAAAGAAAGTTTTTATGCCGCGACTTGTTATATACAGTCGCAGCCGCGGTTCCGAAATATCTTGAACAACATCAAACCCACGCGATGGCGCAACAAGATTATCCAGAATATAAGGATTAAAAAAGAATTGATGTGCCATTTGTGAATCCTTTGTTTTGGTTATATATTATTTTACCCGCCCAAAGATTTTTGCACGCGCTACATCTGCCCGCGCATACGCACTTTTATATTTTTTCATCGCCTGATTATACTTTTCATCATAATAAAAATATTTTTTATTACCAGCGTTATGTTGGCAATTACGATTAGTACAAGGTTTTGCTTCATTAAACAGCGGGCAATTAAATAAATATTGTTCTTCTGGCATAATATTATAGTCCAATACATAGGGATTTAATTCACAAGTATTAACTTGTACAACATGGCATGGCGTGCACTCGTCACCCCAATTTGTTGGTGCAACCCTGGGCTCTGTTGTTTCGCGCATATACTCCATTTTTATTTGCTCATTCAACTTTTTGTCGCTAAACCACTCGGCACAATCCGCCCACTTGTTTGCTATTTTTTTCAAGCGTCGATATTCTTGAAGTAATGCAATTTTTTCTTTAATTTTTGACATAATGCACCCCTTTTATTTATTGCGCCAAAGCAGTTTATTTTTCAATGCCTCGCTCTGCATCACCGCTTCTTTATACAAAGCATCAACTTGCTGAAATTCACTATAAGGACACTTTTGTTCCTGCCACGCTTGAAACTTTGCTGTTGACTGTGCATCTAGAAATTCAATTTTTTTACGCAACAGCCAATATTCACGGAACAAATCAAACCACTTCAAATGAAACAGTGCCTTGAAACTGGCCTGCCGATGCGTGCGCGCCAAATCATACCGCGCGATCATATCAGCATAGTGTAAGTTCTTAGCCCGATTATCACAACCACCGTCGGCAACACCACAAAACGCATCCGCTTTATAAAACTTGCAATGCTTGTAATATCGCAAATCTTCACCGGTCGGTCGCCCAACCATCGGCAACATTGCGCCACTGCACACAATGCAATCTTTGCGCGTTATATCATCCGATTTTAACCATTCATCAAAACCATATTCCTTGTACAAAGCGGCACGTGCCTGATACTTTTTCGCGTATGCATTTTTTGCAGCCGCACACCAAGTCAAATATTTTTTTAATTTGCTTTTCATTTTACATCGCCTTTGTTTTATTTTGTTCGTATCCAATCTTCTCTCGCATTGCCAGATATTTCAAATAATCTGAATAAGTTGGGCAATTTTCATAGATGCAAATGTTTTTACCATCATAGTAAGGACAGCGCACCGTGATACCTGCATCGTCAATGATAACCCCATCTTTAACCGTTTTGTTAAAATGATTCAGACACGCAGTCAATTTATTATCGCCATTTAGATTATATTTGTCATTATAACTTGTAATGTTTTGCAACGCTTGCCTAGCTTTTTTCTTCATTTTGTTTCCCCTTTTATACTTTAAGTGCATTTATAAACGCGGACTGTGGTATTTCAACATTACCAAAGGTTCGCATACGCTTTTTACCCTCTTTCTGCTTCTCCAAAAGTTTTCTTTTGCGCGTGATATCACCACCATAGCATTTTGCGGTCACATCCTTGCGATATGCAGCAATTGTTTCACGTGCAATAATCTTTCCACCGATTGCGGCCTGAAGTGGTATCTTGAACTGATGGCGTGGAATCAAGTCTTTTAATTTTTCAACAATGACGCGCCCACGCTTTTCGGCGGCCGACCGATGACACATAAACGACAGCGGTTCCACATTTTCTTCATTGACCAAAATCGAAACCTTTACCAAATCCGCGGGTTCGTACCCTTGAACCACATAATCAAAAGACGCATAACCCGAAGAGATAGATTTAACCCGATCATAAAAATCAAAAACTATTTCCGCCAACGGCAATTTATAGGTCAATACTGCCCTGTTGCCGATATAAGCAATATTTTCCTGGACCCCGCGCCGTTCGGTACACAGGGACATTATACCGCCCATATATTTATCAGGCATCATTATCGTTGCACGCACCCAGGGTTCTTCGATAGATTCAATTTTTGTAATATCGGGCATATCTGCCGGATTTTCCAAATCAACCACTTCGCCATTACGCAGATGAATCTTGTACAGCACACTCGGCACAGTATTTATCAGATTTAAATTAAATTCACGCGAAAGCCTTTCACTGATAATTTCCATATGCAACAGCCCCAAGAAACCACAGCGCAAACCGAACCCCAGTGCAGATGACTTTTCCGTTGTGAACACAAAAGACGCATCGTTTAACGCCAAACGTTCGGCACTTTCGCGCAGGGTCGGATAATCATCAGATTCCACAGGAAAGAACGAAGAAAACACCACTGGCACAGACGGCTTGAACCCCGGCAACGGTTCCCCGCCCGAACGTGCATCAACAATAGTATCGCCCACCTTGCAATCATGAATGGTTTTCATACCTGTGATAATAAAGCCGATTTCACCTGTGGTCAGCTCATCAACATTTACCATCTTTGGTGTAAAGTATCCAATTTTTTCAACCGTATATTCTGCACCAGTCGCAACAAACCGAATCTTTTGACCGCGACGCAACGCACCATCAACCACGCGCACCAACACAACAACACCTAAATAAGAATCATACCAAGAATCAACCAACAGTGCACGCGTTGGGGCGTTTTCATCGCCACTTGGTGCGGGCAATTTCTTTACAATCTCTTCCAACAGTTCTGGCACACCCGCCCCAGTTTTACCCGAAACCGCAATCGCATCAGACGCATCTAAACCAATTACATCAGAAATTTGTGCACGCGTTCCCGCGACATCACTGGACGGCAAATCTATCTTGTTCAACACAGGCAACATTTCCAAATCATTATCCAACGCCAAATACGCATTCGCCAGCGTCTGCGCCTGGACCCCCTGGGTTGCATCAACCAGAACCAGCGCCCCTTCGCACGCCGCCAAACTGCGCGATACTTCGTACGAAAAATCGACGTGACCGGGGGTATCCATCAAATTCAACTGATATGTTTCACCGTCTTTGGCGCGATAATTCAACCGCACAGTCTGCGCCTTGATGGTTATTCCACGTTCACGTTCAATATCCATAGAATCCAGAACCTGGGCCTTCATTTCGCGCGATTCCAAACCACCAGTATATTCAATAAGCCTGTCCGACAGGGTTGATTTCCCATGGTCAATATGCGCAACAATTGAAAAATTTCGTATGTTCTTTTGGTTCATCTTCAGTGTTAGTGGTTAGTGTTAGTCCGTCACGACCGCGGCAACTGGCCTCGATGTAGCGAAGCGTAAGCGGGCGGCGTGCCGCGACGGGTGGTTAGCGATTCCTTTGCGGCAATGGTACACCTGTATATTGAACTATGCAAGGTCTAAATTATCCAAAATCTCGTCTATTTTTGCGGCGCGTTCCAAGGTGTCATCGTATGTGAATTTAATCTGGGGCACATACTTTTGGTCAAGCTTTTGACCCATTTGGTACCGAATCGTTTTTGTTTCAATATCTAACCTGCGCTGGGCAACATCTATATCATTTGTGCGGCAATAAAAGAACAAACGCACAAATTGCAAGCCACCATGCGCGACCGCCCCAACCAAAGAAACACCCGACAAGACCGGGTCATCAGCATAGTTATTTTGCAAAATTTCCGCAACCAAAGTCTGAACTTTTGCTGCAACGCGTTCATTACGGTTTGAATCTGTCTTTATTTTTGGCATTGCACGAACCTGTTGTTTTATTTACGTTCTAAAGGTATAATATATTCCGAAACAATCAAGGAAAAATTTTTAACCCAAGACAAAAAACAATGAAACTTTCTGAATATTTACTTAAACGTGCCGAAAGCAAAACTTATACATGGTTGGTATTTGTGCTGACCATTTGCGAATCGATATTTTTATTTATTCCGCCCGAAGTTTTTATGACCCCACCAATCGTGGCAAATAAAAAACGCGCGGTGCCTGTGGTATTGGCGGCAACATTGGGCTCTATCGTTGGTGGCGCAATTGCATATTGCATCGGGCTGTGGTTATTCGATTCGGTCGGAATGTGGCTTATTGAAAACTTTGCAAGTTTGGAAAAATTTGAACTGGCACAAAGTATGTTTATCCGTCACGGCGTGTTTATAATCTTTATGACGGCGGTGACACCTGTGCCATATAAATTGATGGCAATAACGGCGGGCTTTATGGGGTTCCCCGCCCTGCTCTTTTTGGGACTGTCTGCGGTATTTCGTACGGGTCGCTTTGCCATATTCGGCTATCTGCTCTGGCGTTTTCAAGAACGCGCGAATGCAATAGTAAAAAAATTCTTTTGGCCACTGACCGTCGCCGCAATAATCATCGCAGGACTGGGTATAATACTAATGTTCGCGCTTTAATTTTGGTGGCAGCATTTCACTAACGATTTATGCGCTGTGGCGGTTTATTGCCTCGGCAATCTCAGGCAAACTTGCGGTCGATGGCAACAAAGGTTCAAAATATACGTTGGCGGTGCCAGCATTCATCCGACCACGCTTTGGCCAATACAAGCCCGTATCAACCCCAACCGGCATTATCGGCAACTTTAATGTATGCGCCAAGAACAACAATCCGCGCTTTAATTCTTTTTTTACGCCCGGTTTCACGCGTGTGCCTTCGGGGAAAATAATAAGTGTCCCGCCATCCATAATTTTTTTCATCACCAGTCCCGCCAACCTATTCATATTTGTTGCACCCCGTGTACGGTTCACAGGCTGCATCCCCATACGCCAAAAAGCCCAACCATAAATTGGAATCCACATCAATTCGCGCTTTAAAATAAAAAACGGTTTTTGAATATTTGTCACCAAAATCGCGACTTCCAAAATAGACATATGTTTTGACGCAACAATTGCCTTGCCATCAAGACGCACATTATCGTTGGGGCGCACAGGAACACCATTTTCTTCGGTCGGCGGATAAAAGATACGATACTTTATCCCCGCAATCATCCGCGCCAGCAACAGAACGCCACGCGCATCAATTATAACAAAAAAACTTGTCATTTTTTTGGAAACCAAGCCCACCAACAACAATGGCGCCCACAAAATAAAATGAATTGCCAACAAGACTTTGAATATAACCGTTCTTATCATTTTTTACCCTTTTGTTCACAGAAAATTTGGACTTTCTTTGATGCCAACCATTGTCGCCAAGTATTTCACATACTCAATAAACCAGCGCTCCAGCCTACGCGAAGGCGACATTTCGGAAAGCCTGACCGGGCACGCAACAATTTGCACCCGCGGCAATTCAGACTGAACCAGATATTTTGCACGCGACATATGATCTTCGGTTGTTATCAAAACAATCCTGTCCAGCCCAGATTTTTTTGCAATTTCGCGTATTGCAACCGCATTTTGGTACGTAGATTTCGAATCGGATTCTATTACCGCACGCCCAGTTTTTTCATACGCCGCATCGGGTGCCGCACCAACAATATACAAATCTGAATCTGGGTATTTTTCTACCTGCTGCATAGCAAAAGGGATGCGCCGAAAATCACCCGTCAAAACAAAAATGCTGTCACTGGATATAATGAAATCACAATCATTCGGACTGGACAACTTAAAGACGATTCCACCGAACACAAATACGACGAACAGCAAAAAAGACGGCCGCAAAAATTTCATTGTTGTTTATCTAGAATTTTTAAAGTGGTTTTCCTTGCAATCAATATCGCGAAAACGATTATAACAACAGGCACAGCAATCAAAACGCCCCAACCGATTCCGCCAATGTTCAACATCGCCATAAGTCCGACACGCGCCGAATGTGCAACGGCAATAACCCCAAGCAATACCGGCACCGCCGCCAAGAACCCAACCGAACACGCGACAAAACAAATTCTTGCCACGATAATTTGCATTTGTCGCGCAACAAAAGAATCACTTGCGCCAACTTGGTTTAATATTTCCAATTCGCGCCGATGCAGAACCGCAGTGTTTCGTGCAATAAAAGATATGCAAAAACCGATTGTCCCGATAATCAGTGTCAATATGACGGTCAAAATAGCAACCATTTTCCACCCTGCCGACACAGACGGCCGCAGCGCATCACTATGCGAAATAAAACGTCCATATTTTTTAACCGCGTCCGCAACAGGTGCCATATCTGAATTCGACTTAAACTTCAATTCGAACATAATTGGCAAATATTTTTCCAGCGTGTCGCGCCCGCCATCAACCCAAGGCCGCATCAACTTCAACATTTCGCCGGGGGACACTTCGCGATTGCTTTCGATTTTGTCTTTGTTTTCGGCAAAGATTTTTTTCACCGCGCCCGCATTTTTTTCGCCCGACACCTGGACAGAAGCATAAGAGTTCCATTGGCTGTTCCAGCGAACGACCCCGCCGCCAATCGCCAAGGCCAAGCCCAATGCCAACACCGTCAAGAAAGTCATAAGCCCCATAACCGCCGTCATAAAGACAGACTGTTCGTGAACCAGTGAAAATACGATTGGTCGCTTCATTACTTTTCCCCGATTTCCTTGAATTGCCGCGTCAGGTCTGCGAAATATTCGCTTGCCTCGGCACTAACATTTTTCTTGGCCGCGGAACTTTTTGTCGCCGCACCAGCAAAAGTAAGTTTATGATTTTCCACATGCATCACAGGAAACTTGTACGTTTCCATCAACTTAGAATTATGCGTAGCCAAAATAATAGTCGTTCCGAACATCTTGTTCATCTGGATAAACAGTTCCATCAACCGCGACGCATTTTCGTCGTCCAGATTTCCTGTCGGTTCGTCCGCAAGCATAATAGCGGGCTGGACAATAATTGCGCGCGCGACAGACACACGTTGCTGTTGCCCGCCACTAAGTGTTTTCGGATTTGCATTTGCATACTTAGCTAGCCCGACCCATTCCAACGTTTTCGTCACCAGATTTTTGATTTTCGCTTCGTCAACCCCGCGCACGCGCAACGGCAAGGCGACATTATCAAAGACCGAAATATGCGACAGCAAGGAATATTCTTGAAACACAATCGCCATTTTATGCCGCAGTTCTGCGATTTCATCGTGCGACAAATTGTTTGTCGGCCGCCCAAAAAGTTTTATCATTCCACGACACGGTTTATGCAGTTGATAAATCAAACGCAGCAACGTCGTCTTGCCTGCACCCGACGCACCCGACAAAAAATAGAACGAACCTGCGCCGATATTAAACGACACATCGGTCAGAATATCAGGACTGTTGTCATAGCGCGCGCCGACATTTGCAAAAGCGATAACTGTATTATCTTCCATAACGGCAATATTAGTAGAAAAAACGCAACGGGTCAAGGGGGATGTTAGTGGGTAGTGGTTAGTGTTAGTGGCTAGTGATAGTTCCCCTTCAGTCTTCCATCGTCATACCGGCGCAGGCCGGTACCCCTTCGTTCCCGTCGCGCCCCCGCCGTCATCCCGTGCTTGACACGGGATCCTTTCGTCAGCGCTTGACACCCGTCATCCCGCGGAAGCGCGGGATCCAGTCGGAGCAGTAGCGACGACCTGCGTCGCAGACAGTAAATTAAAACAATTAAATCATCTTTGTT
>JAZRUN010000034.1:0-17883 GCA_045652565.1 Candidatus Enterousia sp.
TTTTATATGGTTTTGCAATGGGCGTATCAAATGGATTGTATGCAAAATCTTGTTCTGTGATTTTTGGTTTGTACTTTGCCAAACGCTTGTCCCGCATACTGGTTGGAATCTTTGTGCTGCCGACAAAAGGTAAAGCCAACAAAAGCCAATAAAGTGTTTCCATATAAACTCTAACTTTCCTATGTGCTTGATTATAGCAATGTATATTTTTTTGGCAAGGCAAAAGAAAAGATTCCGAAACAAACCGACCGATTAAACCTTGTTCATTTTTTGTTTGCGTAATATGCCGGATAGTGATAAAATATACAAAACGAAAGGAAAGTGAAAAAATGAAAAGATTTGCCATATTTCTTGGAAGTTTATTGGTTATGCCTGCATTTGCAGAGGTTGTGCCTGCGTGGTATGATGACGAAACTATCATCGAATACGACGATGCACTGTACGAAGATGCGGATGTTGAAGAAGATGCAAAGCCAGAGCAACCAGGTTTTAAACCATCGCGTCAGGTAAATTCTGGGCGTGTGACAACGGCAAATCGTTCTGCGTCTGCACGCACGATGTCCGCGGGGGCATCAGGAACAACCACGCGTGCATCAAATTCAAATTCTAAACGTGTTGTGGCGGCGCGCACAACAACCACGCCGCGTACACGTGCGGTGTCTGAACGTGGCGCAATTTCGCGTGCGGCGGCAAGACCGGCGGGAACGCGTGGTTTTACGGCGCGTACGGCGACACCTGTGCGGGCCGAAAAACACACAAATAATGTTGTGGCGCGTGCGGCGACAACGAATTATACATCCATTCAAGGCCAAGGTCCTGTGCTTTACAATCCAACAAATACGAATACAGTGACGTATAACAGTGCCGGCACGGATAGATTGGCAATCAGACAACAGTCCAGTGCCGCCCGTTCGCCTGTGATACGTGCCGCATCGAACACTTTGTCTTCTGGGGATTCGAATATTTCTACGGCCGATATGGATGAATTGGTTGAATTGACCGATTACTGCAAGGCGCAATATGCGGCCTGTATGGATAATTATTGTAATGTTTTAGACAGCAACCAAGGTCGTTGCGTATGCAGTGCGAATTTAAAAAATTATGCTAAGGTCGAGGCTGCTTTGAAAAGCGCGACCGAAGAATTGCAAGAAGTTGCACAAAAGTTCCAATATATTGGTCTGTCTTCGCGTGAAGTAGAACAGTTGTTCAGTGAAACCGAAGCAGAATTGAAAATGAAGACCAAGTCAGATACAACCCAGTTAAAAACAAGTCTTGATAAAATCAAAGATATGATTGTCAATGTCCAGTCTGGGAGTGCAAGCAGTTCAACGGGCCTGAGTTTCGATTTGTCTGGGCTTTTGGATTTTTCGATTGACAGCATGGGCTTTGACCTGTCGTCGTTTATTGGAATGTCCGATACGTCAAATGTCAGCAATCAGCGTGGCGAAGATTTGTTCAAAACTGCAACAGCGCGTTGCAAGGCGAACGTGTTAAACGCCTGCACCGCCCAGGGGGTTAATGCTTCGCTTGTCACACACGCCTATGATTTAGGCATCGACAAGGCCTGTATCGAATATGAACGCAATTTGAATGATTCTAATGACCAAATGATAGCAACCGTCCGCAATGCAAAAACTGTGTTGCAAAGGGCGCGTCTGTTGGTTGCCAAAACCAAGAATGAATACGATATGCGTCAATGCGTAAACCAGTTGGATTCCTGTATGCAGGATGATTTCGTTTGCGGGTCTGATTATGACAGTTGTCTTGACCCAACGGGCAAATATATTGTAGATGGCAAAATTGTGGTGGGCAGCGCACCTGGTTCCGCCACGGGCAATGCCGGCGAGGTGTATGATACGTGGGACTACCAAAGCGGCAGTGGTAGCAATGGAAGTTCTCTCAATGCATGGACTGGCGGTACTTTGGCCGATTATATTGACAAGACCGTGGTTTCTGGCGCATCCCACTCGCCCAACGTGATTATGTCAAAATACCTGCAAAATAAAATTGGTTATATAGACGCGACCAGTGATGAAAAAGTCAACGGTATGTGCGTTGCTGTGTTAAAAAAGTGCCAGGATTACAGTTATAAACAAGGCAAGTATAATGAAACGAATGATGTTATAAAGCAATATCTGAATCGTGTATTGGTTCAAATCAAGGCAAGACAAGATGAAATTTTGGCGGACTATGCTGAAACTTGCACAACGGATGTTGCCGCATGCTTGAACCAGAATGGTTATCCAAGTGCAAAACCAGGTGATACCATTTCTGGTTGGTCGGCATCCAAGGAAACTGTGGCATTAAATGCTTGCAAGTCTGTTATTACTACTTGCATGTCTGTAAATAATGCAACTAAATCCGAAACATGTTGGGCACGCGCTGTACAGTATTCTGATTACACTGGCGATGATGATGATTGTCGCAGTAATAATACTGGGCGTTCTTAATGGTGTGTGATTAAATGTGCAACGATTCCAAAAATGGTAAAAATCGTTATGCATATTAGCAATATGCGTTGGGTGTGGTGATGTCGTGTCGAATGACAATGGTCGCATTCGCAGTTGCGATGTCCAAAGTACATAATCCAAGACAGCATCAACATTAATCCAGAAAATACAAATACCCATACTTCCGCACTTTCAGGAATAATTTCGTGGTCCGAAATCATATCGGGCGCAATCATACCAACAAGTCCCAGCGCGACGGGCAACACACAACAAAATAAATGTGGTAAAATACTCGCAATAATTCCAATTTTTATGGCATGATTTTTCATTTAAAACCCCTAATTTCAGTGGTATCCCCAGTCGGAATCGAACCAACATCTAATTCTTAGGAGGAACTTGTTCTATCCAATTGAACTATGGGGACACACCGCAATATTTTAATCAAAGATTTTGATATTGCAAGTTATATTAAATTCTGTATAATATCACGGCACCGCAAAAGGTTTTAAAAATGGGAAATAAATTAATTGGATATGGTTCTTATTTGCCGTCTCGCGTTATGACCAACGCCGATTTTGAACGTGTTATGGACACGACCGATGAATGGATTGTTGAACGGACCGGCATTCGGTCGCGCCATTTCGCTGCGACGGACGAAACTGTTGCAGATATGGCAACAAATGCGGCGCGTGCGGCACTTTCCAATGCAAACCTTTCGATTGATGATATTGATATGATAATTGTTGCAACAACCACGCCTGAACTTGATTTTCCGTCCGTCGCGGTCCAGGTTATGGGTAATCTGGGTGCGTGCAAAAATATTCCTGCTTTTGATGTTCGCGGCGCATGCACTGGTTTTATTTATGCCCTGCATTGCGCACGCGGATTTTTTACTGCGGGTATGCACGAAAGAATAATGGTTATTGGTGCAGAAAAAATGTCCCGCTTTGTTGATATGACAGACCGGTCAACGGCGGTTTTATTTGGTGATGGTGCGGGTGCAATGATTTTTGAACGCTCCACATCAAGTTATTCTGGCATAATTGATACGGTCGTTATGTCTGATGGTAAAATGTTCGGGATGCTGCATGGTTCGCCCGACCACAAGATAATTATGAATGGACCGGAAACTTATAAAATGGCGGTATCTCTGATGCCTGATGCGGCGCGCTATATTATGGAACACGCCGGCATAACCCAGGACGATATCGATTGGATTGTTCCGCACCAGGCAAACATTCGTATCATCCAATCTTGTGCGGCGCGTTTGGGATTTCCGATGGAAAAGATTTTGGTGACTGTCGATAAACACGCGAATACCAGTGGCGCATCTGGCGCATTGGCATTGGCGTATGCTTTCGATAACAAGATAATCAAACATGGGCAACTGGTTTTGTACCCTGCATTTGGCAGTGGTCTAACCTGGGGCGCAACTTTAATAAGGGTGTAAAAAATGGCAACAATTACAAGAAATGATTTGGCAACAAAATTGCGTGAAAGATTTGGTTTTACAGCGGCCCAATCTGGGGATTTGGTCGATTTGATATTTTCAGAAATCAGTGAAGCCCTTGTGAACGGTGAAGAGGTTAAATTCGCAGGTTTCGGCACATTTAAAATTTTAGATAAATCTGCACGCGTTGCGCGCAATCCAAAGACCGGTGAAAGTGCGATAGTTTCTGCACGTCGCGTGACATCTTTCCGACCATCAAATGAATTTCGCGCCCGCGTGTCGAACAAATAATCATCTGTCACCACAAACGAACGCGGCTTTCTGGGGCAACATACATTTTGTTTTCTGGTTTGACATTGAACACGTCGTACCAGGCATCAATGTGTGGCAGAATTCCATTGACACGGTTGCGATTCAATGAATGTTCGTTTGTTTTTGTTTGGGAAATTTCTTGTTCTGGCCTTATGTTGCCCGCCCATGCACCCGCATACGCAAGGAAAAAGCGCATATCTGGGGTCAGCCCTTCAATCGTATTTGACTTGGCACCAAAATTTTTATATGCGGTATAGGCTATTGTCACGCCACCATAATCCGCCAAGTTTTCGCCAAGTGTAAATGTGCCATTAGCGTGAAGTTCCGAACTGATTACAATTTTATCGAAAAATTCACGCATAACATTTGCACGTTGTTCAAATTCCTTGGCATCATTTTCTGTCCACCAATCGCGCATATTACCGTCTTTATCAAAATGGCGACCGGAATCATCAAAGCCGTGCGTCATTTCGTGCCCGATAATTGCACCAATCGCACCATAGTTAAACGCGTCGTCTGCATCCATATCAAAGAAAGGATGTTGCAGTATACCCGCAGGAAAACAAATCTCGTTCGTGGATGGGTCATAGTAAGCATTTATTTCGTGTGCGTTCATATACCAAAGTGTTGGGTCTTTTTCTTTTCCGATTTTTCCCAACCAGAAATCATCTTCAAATTTCGTCACCCGCATCATATTTTCAAACAAACTTTCATTGACGTCTATGGTCAGTTTTGAATAATCGCGCCACTTATCAGGGTATCCAATTTTTGCGCGGAAAGCATTCAATTTTTCGATTGCGCGTGCGCGCGTAGCATCCGACATCCAATCGATTTTATTTATACGCAATGCATACGCACGCCGCAGGTTTTCAACCAATTCTTGCATACGCTTTTTTGCCACCGGTGGAAAATATTCATTCACATACAAATGTCCAATTTCTTCGCCCAGTGCGCCATCCAGCATAGCAATGGCGCGTTTCCAGCGCGGTTTAGGTTCTTTTTGTCCAGATATTTCGCGCGAAAAGAAATCAAAAGATATGGCGTATGTTTTATCATCCAGAAATGCGGCGGCCGACAAAACAATGCGGTATTTCATATACGCTTTTATTAAATCCAGATCTGTATCATTTATTATTTGGACAGATTCCTTGATTGCAGACGGTTGCCCAACATTTATATATTCTACGGCGTTTGCGCCACGTGCGGCAAAGTATGCCTCCCAATCAAAACCACTGTATTCGCGGACAAAATCTGTGCGTGACATTTTGTGGTAATTGGCATGCGGGTCGCGCAATTTTTCTTTTGTAAAGAAAGAGCGGGCCATACGTTCTTCCAATGCGTAGATTTTCTTTGCATCCGCGGTCACGCCAAAGTTTTTTAATTGCGATGCAATAAATTTGATGTATTTTTGCCTGATACTCTTTGTGCGGCTGTCTGTATCAAAATAATAATCACGCGCAAGGCCGATACCACCTTGATATATGTTGTACAGGTAATGGTCGCTGTCTTGTTCGTCCAATGCAACACCATCACCCCAAAATGCGGAAAAGAACGCGTGGTGCCGCCCAAGGTATTTTGGTAATTCAGATTTGCTTTTTATCGCATCTATTTCGGCAAAATATTTTTGCACAGGCTTTGTGCCGTCTTGGTTCAATTTTGATTCATCCATTGCGATTTTATACAACGTTCCAATTTTGCCATTATCTGTTTCTGCAATTTTACGCACACGCACCATATTTGTTTCGTTCAAAATTTCAAATGCGCCATAACGCGTATAATCATCAGGAATCGGATGCGAACGCCGCCAGCCAAGTGTTGCATAATCAAAAAAATCGTCACCTGGCACAACAGTTAAATCCATATTTTCTTGCTTTATACCCGCGTTCATTTGTTTGCTCCTTTCATAATTTGCCGCGAAAAAGATTGATGCAATAACACCAATAATTCCGATAATGTTTAAAACAGTATGCTTCATTTTATTTTACCAGTTTTGTTATCAAATCGTCCAAAACAATCATTCCTTTTGCAGTTGCCGATATGCGACCATTGCCGTCAAAGCGTAGCATATCTGGATGTAATTTTGCAAATTCTAAATCAATAATTTTTTCTGTGTCCCTGTCCAGTTTTACGCCACGCACGGTGCGCATCCCTGTTATCACGCGTTCAATCGCGCGCGTCTCATTAGATATCGGTTCAAATTTTTTGTTGCCACCCAGTTCTTCGTACCAAATGTCATCCAACAATACGCGGCCCGCCGCCCCAAGGCCGATTCCAATATATGGTTCGCCATCCCATACATTTTGATTATGTTTGCATTCTTGGGCACTGCGCGCATAGTTTGAAACTTCGTATCGTGGTAAATCCAAGTTATCGTTGATTGCGTTATACATATCCGCCATAGTTTCGTTATCTGGCATATTGGGCCGCATTTTGCCAAGTGGTGTATTAGGCTCAATGGTCAGTTCATACATAGAACAGTGCGAAAGACCACAAGAATTTATTTCACGACAAGTTTGAATCACTTCTTGGACGGTTTCATTGGGCAGGCCATATATAAAATCTGCACTAACACGCAACCCGCGTTTCATTGCGGATTCCAGTGTCGTGTATGCATCAGCGGCGGAATGAATGCGCCCCAAAAATTTTAATTTTGCATCATCAAAAGATTGAACCCCTATTGATATTCTGTTCATACCAATTTCGGCAAATTCAGCAATTTTTGTATCATCGATTGTTTTCGGGTTGGCTTCAACAGTGATTTCTGCATCATCGTCAACATCAAAATTTTTTCTGATTTCGCCGATAATGGCGTCAAATACTTTTGTCGGCATCAGTGACGGCGTGCCGCCACCAAAGAAAATGGTTGGTACAGAAATTTTTCCAAGTTTATTTCCAAACATTTTAATTTCTTGAATGATACCTGATATGTATTTATCCCAATCTGGTGAAGCGCAAGCGTGTGAAAAAAACGCGCAATACCGGCATTTGGCGATACAAAAAGGAACGTGAATGTAAATATTATGTGGTTTATTCATATTGATATGCATATTACAACCCAAATAAAAATCCGCAAGTTATAAATTGCTTTTTCTGGGGTCAATTTTGTGATATAATATAGCCTGATAAGGAATGAGAAAGGAACTAATTACTTTTTTGCCGGCGCTTTTGTTGCCCTTTGCTGCGGTTGCCGCAAACGAAGGGGTACCTGTGTATTATCAACAGGCGGCCGCCGCGAATTCCAATCAGATAAACTATGGTCAGTATGCAAATCAGGGCTATACCAAATATGTCGGAACGTCGGGAAATAAACAGATTGTTGGTTCGCGCGTGACAACATATACTGTGGAACGCCCAAAAGTACAGAATGATTATTTATACAGCGGTTATGCCGCTTCGTCTGGGATGACGGTTAACGGCATTGCGATGGTACCAGAAATTGAATACAAAACAAATCTCTATGCGGATTATACACGTCGATTTGCAAATTTTGATTTCAGAACCGGCGTAAATTCCGTCTTGAAATGGGATGATATGGTTTTTGATGAAATAACCGTTGGGGCACGTCATAATTTTTCATTGCGCAATTTTGATATGTTCGCTTTTGGGGAATATTCTTATGGGAATATGTCGCATGGCGGGTTGTCAATGGATTATGATTTGGAACCATACGATTGGGCAAACCCAACCGAAGGTATTTTTACGATATCTGTTGGTAATCAGTCTGGCGAAAGTCAGCATTTGCGCCTGGGGATTGGCGCGCGCAATATATGGGATATCGCAGGATGGAAACTGTCACCGGTTTTTGGTTATGAAATATTCAAGCACGATTTGAAAATGTCCGACCATCTTTATCCGAACCAGGGCATATACTTGCCATTGATGACGAATATGGGCGAATATGTTTATGGTGACGAACAAGGGAATTATTATTCTTTGCCGATTGACGTTTTGCCGCCAGATACCTGGTACCAGGTTTGTATGGGGCCAGAAGATATCAAGGTCGTTGTGCAGACAGGTTCAACCAGTGGGGCGGTTACCGCACTTGGTGATACTTTGGTCACTACGGATTATACTTCAACGATGGGTGATGTGCCATGGGGCGTGTACGAAGGCGAATGTGTTATCATCGGTGGTGATGGGCCGATAAAAGTTGGCGGCGTCACGCACATATACAATACGACCTGGAGTGGTTTCTATGTCGGGCTTGAGGTTGAAAAGCAAATGACACTTTCCGACAAATTGCGTTTTTATTTCCAGGTAAGTTTGCCAAAGTATTCATCCGAAGGTATATGGCCAAACAGAACAGATTGGCAGCAGTCGCCAAGTTTCTTGGACGAAGGCAGCAACGGTGCCTATGCCTATGCCGCGGAAATGGAATACAACTTGCGCCTATCGCCGCGGCTGCAGCTTGCGGTCAAGGTTGATACGAACACATTCCACGTTGGCAATATTTCTGGAAAATTATACGTCGCACAATATACAGATTTTGTTGTAGATGAAAACGGACAATACGTTTTGGACGATAATGGTTTACCGTATCTGGAAACTGTTCCTGCACACACAGAATATGTAAGCAATGCATTAAAGCAGGCCACATGGCAATCGTTTGGGTTGCATTTGGGTGTAAAGTTTGCTTTCTAGTTATTCAGGGAAAGGGTAATGCAAGGAGTATTAAAATTTTTACCGATTTTATCGTTGCTGTTTTGCGGTTCTGCGGTTGCAAATGTTGGTCTGTTCGATGGTGTGCGTTGGGACACAATTATGGCCAATGTGCGGTCGCGTGCGTCCGCAGAAAATGTGTCTGATGCGACGATAAATGCAACTCTGCGTTCGCCTGCCTTTATCCCGGCAATAGTGAAAAAAGACCGAAATCAATCAGAATTTAAATTGACTTTGGATGAATACCTGAACCGCACAGTGAATGCGACCAGGATTGCCACAGGTCGTCAAATGCGGGCAAAATATCCGACAATGTTGGCGCGTGTTGATCAACAATACGGTGTGCCACCACACGTGATTCTGGCATTTTGGGGGATGGAATCTAATTTTGGTGCGACCAAGTCAGGCCACAGGTTAGTCGATGCCTTCTTTACATTGATGTATGATGGGCGACGTGAAACATTTTTTGGGAATCAGTTGATTGCGCTGATGAAAATCGCCGATAAAAATGGCCTTGATATAAACCAAATCCGCGGCAGTTGGGCGGGCGCAATGGGGCATTTCCAGTTTATACCTACAACACTTGTTTCCTATGGTGTAGACGGCAACGGTGATGGGCATATTGATATAATAGGCAGTGTTGGCGATGCAATGGCCAGTGCGGGGAATTATCTTAGCAAACTTGGTTGGGATAAAAGCCAAAGAATTACGCGTCGTGTAATTTTGCCCGCGGGTTTTGACACCAGTATTCTGGATGGCAAAACCAAAAAAACATTGACCGAATGGGCGGCGTACGGCATAACCAATCCCGATGGCACACCGATTCCAACGGGTAATATGGTTGCGGGTTTGGTTGCGGACGTGGCAAATTTACCCGCGCCTGGCGCGTCCGATGAACTGAACCCAGACGCAGATATTCAACCAATGTCTGTGGTGACGGCGTATTTGACATACCCGAATTTTTATCGTATCAAGCATTGGAATAATTCCAACTGGTACGCGATTGCGATTTCTGAACTTGCCGATCGTTTAAAATAAATCATCAAAGCACGATTAAAATTGTCCAGTGGCGGGTAATGCACTAACCACTACCAACTAACACTAACCACTAATAAAACTTATTGCGCTGGGGCATTTTGTTTGATACCATTACTGTGTTATATACCCAAGGAAATAAATTATGGCCATAAAAGTTCGTGATTATGAAGTGCGCTTAACCCGCAACAAGGAAGAACGCCGAATGGTGCGCCAGTTGCGCTATGAGGTGTTTGTGGTGGAAGAGGGCGCATCTGCAACCGAAGAACAGCGCGCGCTGCGTGAAGAATATGATGACTATGATAAAAACGCGGAATATATGGCGGTTTTTCATAACGGCAAAATTGTTGGCACCTATCGTATCATTGATAAAAAGGCCGCAGAAAAAATGGGCGGGTTCTATACCGAAACAGAATTTAATATTTCAAAAATAAAAAAGGCGTCTGACAATATCGCCGAAATGTCGCGCGCTTGTGTGGCTGCGGAATATCGTGAAAACGCATTGGTGATGCGGATGCTGTGGGCGGGGCTTAGTGAATATGTCTTGCGCCGCCGTATCGCGGTTCTGTTTGGTGTTGCGTCCTTTGTTGGGCAAAAGCCTGTGGAATCGGCCCAGGCGATATCTTATCTGTACTATAATCATTTGTCGCCACTGCGCCTGCGCGCACGCGTGATACCGGAAAACTTTGCCGAAGGTGCGGACCCGCGTATGTCGAAAATGAACATTTTGCCGCGCGCATTTGTTGATGAAGATATGGCGAAAAAGCAAATGACACCACTTATCAAAGGATATTTGCGTATGGGCGCGACCTTTGGCCAAGGCGTGTTTATTGACAAGCCGTTTAACACATACGATGTCTTTGTTATGTTGCAATCTAAAAATATGGATGCTGCGTATCAAAAACATTTCTTTGGTCGCGAAAACGCGCTGGAACACTTGGATGTAAAGCCACACCCGATTCAGACGCTGGGTAAGATTATGCTGTTGCCTATTACTGGGCCGCTGAATATGCTTGGCGCGTTCTTTGAGTTCTTGCTGCGCGAAGACGCCGCCGATGCAGAATTTATTGATGAACCAGAAGAGACGGAAGAAGAATAAACTATGTCACGCGTTAGACGCCAAAATATTTTTAATACGATTACGGGCATGCTGCGTTTTGCGGCGTTCTGGGTCATGGTCGTGTTTCAGTTGCCGATAATATTGCTTTTGCCGCGCGGACGTTTTTCGGTGCGCTATATGCATGTGTTTATGCAGATTTTGCTGTGGCTGTCCAGTATCAAGATTGTAAAGCACGGAACTATTTCCAAAAACAGACCGTTGTTGGTTGCGGGCAATCATATATCTGTGTTTGAAATTGCAACCTTCCCGGTAATGTTCGGGGGCAGTTTTATTTCGAAAAACGATGTACGCCGTTGGCCGATTGTTGGCTTTGTTGCGAACAAATTTGGCGTGGTCTTTGTTGACCGCCGCCCTTCACATGCGGCAGAAGCACTGGCCGAGGTGCAAAAGGCAATCTCTACGATTTCATATCCACTGTATATTTTTCCCGAAGGCACGACAACAAATGGCGCGTATGTGAAAGAATTCAAAAGCAGTCTGTTTAATGTCGCCGAAGGTACCGATGTGACGGTTCAGCCTGTTGTGACCCAGTACTGCTATCACGATGGCACACCGATAACCGAAGAAGACTTGGCGGAGCATTACGCATATTTTGATAATGCAAAACAGACGATGGGGCCGCGGTGTTCGCGTGAACGCAGTGCGTTTGGGCAAATCTTTCATGTAATGGTCCTGGGCGGCTTTACCGTCAATGTGTATATGTTGCCACCACCGCCAACCGGCGGTATGGATAGAAAACAAATTGCACAAACAATGCACAAAATCATTTCAGACAAATATATGGAATTAAAAGGTAAAAAATAATGAAAACTGCAATAAGCCCGACAAGGGCGGAAAATTTTAGTGAATGGTATCAAAATTTAATCGTGGCGGCGGACTTGGCGGAAAATGCGCCTGTGCGCGGTTGTATGACTATCAAGCCGTACGGGTGGGCAATATGGGAACTGATGCGCGATGCGATGGATAGGCGGATAAAGGCATCGGGCGTGCTGAATGCGAACTTTCCATTGTTGATTCCGATTGAATATTTTAATAAAGAGGCCGAACATGTCGCCGGCTTTGCCAAAGAGGCCGCGGTTGTCACACATTATCGTTTGAAAATGATAGATGGCAAATTGCAACCAGATCCAGAATCAAAATTGACCGAACCTTATATTATTCGCCCGACATCTGAAACGATTATTGGCGAAGCGATGTCACGTTGGGTGCAATCTTATCGTGATTTGCCGCTGAAATTGAACCAGTGGGTGAATGTTATGCGATGGGAAATGCGGCCGCGTATGTTTCTGCGCACGTCCGAATTTAACTGGCAAGAAGGTCATAACGTTTTTGCAACCCACGAAGAAGCAAACGAAGATGCGCGCAAAATGCATCGGGTTTATGGCGACTATATGCGCGATGTTTTGGCGATTCCTTGTATTATGGGCGAAAAAACGCCCGAAGAAAGGTTTGCCGGGGCCGACCACACTTATACTGTCGAACAAATTATGCAAGACGGCAAGGCATTACAGGCGGGAACTTCGCACGATTTGGGGCAACATTTTGCAAAATCATTTGGTATTCAATACCTTGGCAAAGATGGAAATCTGACCTATGCTTGGACGACCAGTTGGGGAACATCAACGCGTATGATGGGCGGACTGTTTATGACACACAGTGACGATGATGGCTTGATCTTGCCGCCGGCGGTTGCCCCACACCAGGTTGTGATTATTCCGATTCTGCGCGATGATGACAACGCAGATGCGATGGCCGCATTTGTGTCGAACTTGGAATCCCAGTTGAATGAACGCGGGGTTCGTGTGTTGACCGATAACAGCGATATGCGTGCGCCCGATAAAATGTGGAAATGGATTAAACGCGGCGCGCCGCTGCGGGTAGAGGTTGGCGCGCGCGAAATCGAAACAGGTACGGTCACGATTACTCGGCGCGATTTGGGCAAATCTTCGCGTGAAACGGTGTCGGTTGCAGATTTTGGCGAAGCGGTTGTTGCAAAACTTGACGCGATGCAGCGCGATATGCTGGCCGCGGCCGAGGCACGCAATAAAAAAATGATTCACAATGTGAAAGATTTGGCGGAATTGGATGCGGCACTGGCGGATGGCAAGGTCGGATTTTTCCGTATCAAATACAGCGAAACAACGGCGCCAGAATTTGACGCGCTGATGGAAAAATATAAAATCACGCGCAGATGTTTGGATGATGCCGACCCAAGTTTTGTCTTTGTGGCAAAATCTTATTAAACGGCGTTCCTGTTTTTGATAGAAAGAAAAAGCGGTCACAAAACTGTGGCCGCTTTTTCGTATTAGCCCGCGAATAACACGCCTAGTGCGACATTTTCGCTTCTGTCATTTCGACATGCTTACGCAATTTTGGGTCGTATTTACGACGTTTCACTTTACCTGTGGCGGTTTTATTGTTCTTTGTCACAGTGTAAAAATAACCGGTTTCCTTGTTTTCCAGTTTGATAATTTCGTGGTTGCCTTTCTTTGATGCCATTTTATTTGCCTTTGTTAGTTTAGATTGCGTGTAAGTGTAGGTTATTTTTTACTGGAAATCAAGTATTTTTTATCATAGACTTAAGGTCAGTGTAAATATGGGCCTGTGGCGAAATTGGTAGACGCGCTGGATTTAGGTTCCAGTGGGGCAACCCGTGGGGGTTCAAATCCCCCCAGGCCCACCAAAAGATACACCGCACTTCGAAAGTGCGGTTTTCTTTTAGATTTCTAATATTTGCACAGGTTCGAAAATAACATATCCAAAAAACACCTATTTTTACCAATCTTCGAACAATCAAGATTTCCAGGTGTTTGCTCCGTTCGAATCTAACCGATGTGGTTTGTCATTATGTTTTGTATATTTTTATGATATAATGTATTCATAGTAATCAAAGGAGAGATTATGAAAAAATATATGCTTGTTGGTTTATTAACAATTGCATCAGTGAATGCTTTTGCTGAAGAATTTACCACTCATCCTGAAGGTGATGCTGATTTTGTCACTTTTGTGAATCAACAGCGCCAAAATTGGGATGAAAATGCTGTTATTATTAGTGAAGGGGAACGCGGGGACTTTTTGAATTATATTGATGAAACACCAGAGATTTTGCAAATTTATAACAATAAAGAAAAAACGGCAATGTTTTTATCTATTGAAAACCCTGCACAATATATTAAACCTGGAAAATGTCTGGTCAATACTATAGGTTATGATATATTGAAAGAAATGGCTGGAGATAATGAAGCTTCTAATTGTTCATGGCGTTTATTTTGTGGCACAGAAATGAATTATGATGGTTTTTATGCTGTAGAATTATGTGGAGATATGGTGTCTGATTAAATATTAACAATTTAACCATTTTTCTTTGAATTCTTTTACCCGTTGCATTAAATCAGAAAATTCTTGCTTATTTTCTGCTCGATTAATGCAAGCATACTCCCACCATAATTTTAGTTATCGAATTTGCCCCTATCGATATTTCATATATATTGGCCGTCAGTATATTGGGTAAGTGCGCAGAGGCCCCGTTGGGCGTTCCAGGTCAGATTTCACACCGCATGCACACAGTGCCGACATACACAGTAAAAGCAATAATATTTTTTTCATATCCCGATTATACCACACATTACGCAAGAGTCAAATTGTGAAAACATCTATGTTAATGCACAATTCAAACTGGTGGTTGAAAACACATCATCCCGATGAAGGTCGGAATCTCTTCACCCCCATCATCGCGTTGTTTTTCCAGGACATACTGTGCGATTCACGAGCTGATTTTATTCATGATTTGTTGGCGTTCGGGAAAGATGTTAAGATGTTGTTACAACTTGCAACTGCATATAAGTCTTGATATAATGTCTATATAAACAAAGGAAGTTTCATGCAAAAAATATGTCAAAGCTGTGCTATGCCGATGAACGATGAATCTGTATTTGGAACAAACAAAGACGGTTCTAAAAATTCAGATTATTGTATTTATTGCTATAAAGATGGTCAATTTCTTCAACAAGCAACTATGGAAGAATACATCGAAATGATGGTTCCGTTCGCATATCAGGCAAACATGACTGGTGATCAAATGCGTGAATATTGTCAAAAAATATATCCGACATTAAAAAGATGGAAAAAATAAAAAGACCACCAAAACGGTGGTCTTTTATTTTGGCAGAACATACTGTGCGATTCACGAACTAATGATATTCATGATTCGGGAAAGAAATTAAGGTGTTTTTGGATAAAATTATCTATTGAGATAAAGAAACATTCTTTATACGTTTCCTAAACAACAACTTGATTTTTGTTGTTTTTGTGTTACAACACGTATAAACAAAAGGGCACAAAATGTCAGACATTCCAAACACAGAATATATTATTGTAAATGAAAACGGTATTTTTGTTGGTGGCAAACCCGCAATACATTATTGTGGTCAAAAAATACTTTATCCTGAAAGTATTAAGAATAAATTTGAAAAAATACAACAACAATATCCAAATATCAAAGAATTACGCTTTTTGGCATCTGAAACCGGGGGCAAACATCTAGAAAGCGGTAATCCTGTTGCAAAACACGGACCAAATGGATGGGCTTGCTTTAAATTTACCGATGGTTTTATATCACCATGGGTGATGATGATATCAGACAACACCTATTCTATGGATTATACAGTAGGACATGGACTCAATCATTGTTTGAACAACTTTTGTCACAACAGCGACGTATTTATTCAACCCGTTCTGGGACCATATCGCGATATTTACATAAAAGTAAACTTACAAAATACTACTGAAGCTTTGTATACTGTAAATGGTTACAAAATAAAACTAACGGTTGAAAGAATTGCTCCTAAAGGGAGATAAAACATAAAAAAGTTCGAAAGTCAGCAAAACGGGTATGTTTTTTGATGCCCGACTTACGAACTTGTGAACATATTGGAAAACAAAGAAAAAACCGACCCAAAAGGTCGGTTTTGATTTTTGGCAGGGCCACTTAAGCAATTCACGAACTGATACTATGTGTGAATTGTTGCAGTTTGGGAAAGATATTAAAACATTTTTGCAAATTTTGTGATATAATGATGCTATAACTAAGGAGTAAAAAATGAAAAAATTATCTTTGTTAATTTTGCCAATAGCAGCCATGTTACTTACAGCATGTGAAAAAAAAGAAGATACAAAAAAGATAGAACGCTGTATTGACCAAATTTGTGAAAAGGTTGCATATGATGGTGAAAAATTATACGTATTAACAACTTTAAATGTTCATTCAAAAGATGGTCAATCTGTGAAAATGCGCACAAATCATCATGTAGAAATCCCCGCAGATGAAGCCATTAAAATTTCAAAGAATTGGGATTTGAATAACATAAAATTATATACAAATACTGATAAAAAATTGCAAGAACACGAAAAAGATGCCTGTGAAACTTTGTATAACTTGAATATGTACATAACTTCACATGATTTAGAGATTGTTCATGAATATGAAAAGTAAATCAAACACCCACAATAAATACGAACCAAGAAAAAGGTTAGATTCCTAACCTTTTCTTTTTAAAAATTCGTAAATGTGTGAAACGGTGGGTGGTTTTAACACCCAACTTTCGAACTGCTGAAAGTATTAGAAAACAAATAAAAAACCACCCGTTTGGGTGATTTGTTTATTTTGGCAGGGCCACTTAAGCAATTCACGAGCTGATTTTATTCATGATTTGTTGGCGTTCGGGAAAGATGTTAAGATATTTCTGAAGACATGAAAACACTACACTCTTATTGACATTGTGAATATTTAGTGTATATTCTGTATAAAAACAAAAAGTATATAATTAGTACAAAAAGGCAAAACCATGTCATATATTCCAAATACAAAATATATTTCGATAACGAAAGATGGTTTATTTGTTGGTGGAAAAACAGCAACACATTATTGTGGGTATCCAATTAAGTTGACCGAAGAAACACAAAATTATTTTATACTTGCACAACAATCAAACCCGAACATGAAAGAATTACATGTTGGTGCGTTTGACACAGTTGGTGAATTTGCTATCCCTGGAACCCCATCTGGAAAGGACGGCATAAATATATGGGCTCGTATAAAAATGAATAATGGACGTCTTGGCAACTGGGTGTTTAGTGATGTTACTCCGGTCACACTTTGCGCGTTTCGCTGCATTTACGATTTTTATCTGTATGATAAATTCCGGTCGGCAGTCAATAAAGAGAAAACACCGCAATTACAACGGTAAATCTAGCTATTTAATAAAAAACAACCAAAACTATCACATTATATTACAAAAAGAGTTCGCAAATTGTCAAAACGGGGTTGGTTTTTACCACCCGATTTACGAACTTATGAAAGCACTGGAAAACCAACAAAAAACCGACCTAAAAGGTTGGTTTGAATTTTTAGCAGCCCCACTCGGATTTTCACTCGCCCCCTCGATACACAATAATAAAAATCTATAAAAACTCGTATTTACAAACCCCGTTTTTATGATTTTTCTAATTGTGTATTCTCGTATTGGTCATGCGCACCTGCGGTGCTCTGACCGATCCCAGTTCAAACCCGGGGGTTGAAGCAAAATAAAATGACCACCAAACGGTGGTCTTTTTATTTTGGCAGGGCCACCGCTTCCTTGACAAACAATAATCAAACCCGGGTGCAAAAACTCTATTAAACATATCCGTTTTTGCGGGTTTGCTAATTGTTCGTCTGTGTTTTCGCCATGCATGTCTTGTGGGCTATCGCCCACGAAAACTGCGTTTTCAAACGGCACTTGTCGTGCCGTTGACATTCTTGCGCAATCCTCGTGGGGCTTTTTAACCAAAAATAAAAAATACCCATTCGGGTATTTTTA
>JAZRUN010000035.1:0-4549 GCA_045652565.1 Candidatus Enterousia sp.
CAACCCTGACCACGAAGATTTCGAAAAACTGCAAGACGAATACAAGATTGATGAAGATACTATTTCAGACATCTTGGACCCCGATGAACAACCACGCATAGAAATCGAAGACGATTACAAGGTTATTATTGTCCGCTTTCCTATTGTGAACCGCGAAACAGATACGCAATGGCATACAGAACCGCTGTCTATTATATATTCGACCAATCGCGTGATTACTGTTTGCCGCAAACGGTGTGATTTGTTGGATAAAATCAAAAAAGATGAAAAAACTTCGCGTGAAGAATTTATTTTGAATATTATGTACTATATTGCGGAATCTTACCTGCGGTGCCTAAAAGAATTGAACAAGCGTGTTGTGGAGTCCAAGAAAAACCTGCAACAGCAAATCAGAAAACGCGAGTTGTTGGCCCTGTTAGATGTAGAAAACAGTTATACGCTGTATATGACGGGCCTAAAAGGCAACCTGTCAGTGCTGGACAAACTTGAAAAAGTGCGCGGTTTTGCGAAAACAGATGACTGCGTGGAACTTGTTGAAGATACGCGCATTGAACTGTCCCAGGGTATAGAGGTTGTGACCAGTTATACCAAGATGCTGAAG
Source organism: Candidatus Enterousia sp. (assembly GCA_045652565.1). Lineage (GTDB taxonomy): Bacteria > Pseudomonadota > Alphaproteobacteria > Rs-D84 > Rs-D84 > Enterousia. The sequence goes on from JAZRUN010000035.1 coordinate 602, forward strand.
TCTATCAAAGAAACATTCGAAAGCGTCATCAATATGAACTCTAATACTTACATTAACCGCCTGACTATGTGGAACATTATACTGATGTTGCCGACACTGGTTGTGGGATATTACGGAATGAATGTTGGCTTGCCTTTTGCCGAAAACCCTGATACTGGTGTTGTAATATTCGTCCTGATTATGGCGTTGTTGGTTGGGTATGCTCTGTTTATTGCGGTACGTCGTCGTATAGTTTAGTCTGAAAGAGCATTAGACACACGCGCAAAGTTCACATCTACATCTTCGTTGCTAACATCTATATCTGCAAAACGAACGCCGTTTGCGGTACGCAGCCATTCTATCGCCGGCATCGTTGTACGCCAAAAAGTATCAAGGCGACGACGAACGATATTTGGGTCCGCGTCATCTGCGCGACCACCACCTTCACGAATACGCTTGCTGATACGCGCAATCATAACCGACTCTGGCACATTTAAAAAGGCGACACGAATGTCATATTTATCAGCGTAATTTGCAACCAGCCATTGCGCTTGATTTAAAGTCCTGGGGAAACCGTCAATTATCACATTACTGGAACGTGTTGCCGCGATTGCATTGCCAACAATATCGAACAACTCATCATCTGGAACCAACTCTCCGCGCGCCGTAATCTGGGCAACCGGCGATTGTGGCGGCAGTGCGCGCAAAATTGAGCCCGTTTCAATATATGCATAGCCGTCGCGCGCAACAAGACGGGCCGCGTGCGTACCTTTGCCGGTTCCTTGCCCCCCCATCACAAGAATCATTTTTGGTTTCATATTATTTCCTTTTGCTTTGCAAAAATTATAACATAAAAAATTCCCCGCAGGCAAGCGGGGAAAGTTGTTTATTTGTGGTGCGCTGTATTACGCCGCACCGCTTCATAGACCAGCGGATGACATCCAATGCCCGCCTTGACCAGTTTCGGTGCATTTACAACCTGTAAATTTTTACAATCTTTTGGATCCAGAACATAATCCATGCACTCTGTCACATTGGGCAGGTTTATTTCGCGCAACGCGGTCCAGTCGGTAAACACAAAAGATCCCAACGACTCTATGTTTGGCAATTCAACCTTGGTAATAAAGTCATTGTCTTGCAATATCCCATTAGGCGCAGAGCGCAATTTTGGCGCGTTCAATTTTTTCAAACTGGTCAAATCACTAAAAGTACAATGCCCCAGACCTTTGGTTGCATTTTTGATTTGTTCCAATGAAGGGATGTTTAATTCTTGCAATCTTGATGCATCCTCCATCAAGCCGATATATGCCTCCTGCAAAATTGGCGCGTCAAACTTTAATAAAGTTGGCACCCGCATCAAAGACCGACAGCCAATTTTACGAACCTTTGGGATATTCAACTGAACCAATCGCGGCGCATTTGTTAAAAAGTTATCGCCAATATATTCTGCGTTTGGCAAATCAACCACCGCCAGGTTTTGACACGAATCGTTCGACAAGAAATCGTTTGGAATAACCCTGGCGTTCGGCAGGCGCAGCTCTTGCAAATCGCCATTTATGTCGAATATCAGTATTTCCCTGATACCGTGTTTTGGGTCTTGGCTGTACAGCGCACCAAAGTCCGTCATACGAAACTTGACCTCTTTACCGTCCAGTTCGCGCATCACTGCCGCCCCCAGTTTTCCCATAGGACGGGAAAAAATAATATCATAGGCATCATTGTTATATTGTTGCATTGTGTGTCCTTTCGTTAATGTCCATTAAAATGAATAGCACACGCGGGTACCCTTGTCAAACAAAAATCCCCGCAGGCAAGCGGGGAAATTTGTTCCAAAACAGATGCAAAATTACTTGTGGCTGTTTTCGATTGCGGCGCCCAAAATATCGCCCAAAACAGAACCGCTGTCTGCTTCGTTTGCATATTCTTTGACCGCCTGTTTTTCCAATGTCACCTGCAATGCGCGGATGGACAATTTAACATTGTTGCCTTCCACAGAAACCACAGATGCTTCGACTGTGTCGCCAACCTTGAACTTGGACGTATCCTGTTCAGATTTTTCGCGCGACAGGTCTGTGCGACGGATTGTTCCGCGGATTTCATTCGGTAAAGCCAAAATCAATTCGTCTGGGGTCACTTCGGACACTGTGCCAGAAACAACCGCACCTTTCTTGATTGCCGCAGCGTTGTTATCTGCGCCCGCCGTCAGTTGTTTGATACCCAATGTGACGCGTTCTTTTTCTGGGTTGATATCCAAAATCTTTGCGGTCACTTCTTGGCCACGAACGAACTTTTTCAGTTCTTCTTCATCCAATCTGTCCCAAGATAAATCAGAGATATGAACCATGCCATCCAATTCTGGGGTCAGTGCAACGAACAAACCGAATTCAGTTGTGTTCTTAATCGGACCAGTCACGATATCGCCAACCTTGTGGGTTTCGGCAAATTGCTTCCACGGATTTGGTTGCAACTGTTTATAGCCCAATGAAATGCGGCGTTTTTCTTGGTCGATGTCCAAAACAACAACATTGATTTCTTGGCCGTTTTGCAGAACTTTGCTTGGGTGAATGTTTTTATTTGTCCAAGACAATTCAGACATATGAACCAAGCCTTCGATATTGTTGCCCAAATCAACGAATGCGCCATAATCTGTGACAGAAGAAACCTTGCCGGTCACTGTATCGCCAACATTAAACGCGCGGGATGCGGTTTCCCATGGGTCTTCTTCCAGTTGTTTCGCGCCCAGTGAAATACGATGTGTTTCTGGGTCGAATTGGATAACCTTTACCTTGATCTTTTCGCCAACATGAACCAGTTCGCGTGGGTGATTGACGCGTTTCCATGACAAATCTGTCACGTGCAGCAAACCATCAATTCCGCCAAGGTCAATGAACACGCCATAATCGGTGATGTTTTTCACTGTACCTTCCAGAACGGCACCCAGTTCGATGTTCTTTAACGCTTCGGCCTGGGCCGCGGCGATAGTGTCAGCCTGAATTGCGCGACGGGAAACAATTGCGTTTGTACGCAACGCGTCCATTTTCAATACGCGGAATTTGTCTTTCAAGCCAATCAGCGATTTTGCATCGCGTACAGGTTTATGGTCAACCTGGGATGAAGGCATAAACGCGAATACGCCGTTGATATCAACGGTATAACCGCCACGAACAACGTCGATAATTGTACCTTCGGGATCAACACCTTCGGCAACGGTCTTTTCCAGTTCTTTCCATGCTTTTTCAGCGCGTGCCTTGGCATAGGACAGAACCGCGGTGCCTTCGCGTGATTCATAGCGTTCAACGAAAACATCGATAATGTCGCCAACCGATGGAACAGATGCGCCAAATTCCTTTAACGGAACGCGACCTTCGGATTTAAGGCCAACATCAACCATAGCAAAGTCGCCGCGAATATCTTTCACGGTACCTTTGGTTGCATAGCCTTGCAGGGTTTCTTGTTTGCCATAGTTTTCATCAAACATCTTGACGAAATCTTCGCCGGCAACAGGGTTAAATAAATCTTTGGATAAATCTTTCATTTAAAATTCATACAAAGTTTGCCATCGCAGCCATTTTACAGCAGAAAACCGCGAGGTCTTGCGGGGTTAGTCGGACTGATTCCGCGCCCGCCCACGAAATCAGCACCGATTATATGGCATTTTTTTAGAAAAATCAAGCATTATTCTTCGACAAGTGAATGCTGACATTACTACAAATACCTCCTTAACAGATACGAATTAACACGCGTTTAAAATAATCTTACAAACCAAATTAAATATGCCGCGTTTCCGCGGTATTCCAGGTTGTTCTTTGACCAGCGAAACGAAGTTGTGCCGCAGCGTTTTATCACACGAAGTTTTAACGAAGTGTGATTGGCGCAGGCGGCTACGGCCTAGCAGGCAGGAAAGTGTCGCATTGTCATAACTTTTTCTTTTGCACCCCCTGACCGCTTCGCGTCCAGTCCTCTCGCCAG
>JAZRUN010000036.1:0-6857 GCA_045652565.1 Candidatus Enterousia sp.
TCCGGACGACGTTCTTTTGTTTTTTCGTCCGATTGTTGTTTCCGCCACCGTTCTATGTTGCCGTGGTGACCGGACAGCAGGACTTCTGGGACACTTTGTCCACGCCATACTGACGGGCGGGTGTATAACGGCCATTCCAGCCCCCCGATTTCAAAACTTTCATTTGCGGTTGCGTCTTCGCCACCGCCGACTACATTATCAACCAAGCGAACGCAACTGTCAACAAAAACTTGTGCGGCAATTTCGCCACCAGATAAAATATAGTCCCCAATAGATAATTCCATAATATCGTACGCGTCGATGACCCTTTGGTCAATACCTTCGTATCGGCCACAGAGCAGGGTATAAACTTGGGTTTCTGGATTTGCGGCAAATTCGCGTACCATTTTTTGGGTAAGCCGCGGTCCGCGTGGCGAAAAGTATATGATTTTGCCTGGATTTTCAATGGAATCCAGTGCCGCGCCCAAGACATCAGGTCGCATAACCATACCTGCGCCACCACCAAACTGTGTGTCATCAACACTACCGTACTCATTTATGGCAAAGTCACGAATGTTTATCACTTTATACGACCAAATTCCATTGGCCAGCGCACGTCCAACCACCCCGCCACCAAGCGTGCCAGGAAACATTTCTGGGAAAACGGTCAGTATATTAAAATGCATTTTATTTGCCTATTTCCAATGCTTTACCTTGTTTTGCCAGTTGTTTTTTATGGTTATTGTGAATCGCCCACAAATTGCTTCCGACTGTATCCATATTGAACACCGTTAAATTAACAGTTGTTTGTTTTTCGTCACCTTGACCAAGGTTGCACAAAAACTTTTCGCGTTTTACATACTGGACCAACGGGCAGTCCACAGAATAATCGCACGTAGATTTCAATATTGGCCTGCCGTTGATATAAAAAACCATTGCCACAATTTTATCCTTTTATTTGCACTTTTGGCATTCGGTGTATATTTTCGCGGTCAAAATGTCGTTATCTTGCGCACCATAAAAGCCAATTTTTTCGATGCGTTTTTTTGCTATGAAATTGACGCGCATTTTTATTTTGTTTTGGGTGGCATATTGTATAATCGGGCAACAACATCTGTTTTTGCTGCATTCTTTTTCATCAATTCTTTCACCATCTATATAAAATTGTTTGCTCATAGATATTCTCCTTTATTTACTTTTGTTATGCACACATTTTGCACATATTTGGTTTAGTTCCTTTATTGCAACGTCATAATTGTTTTTAGCGGATTCATATAAAAGCCTGCCTGATAATTCTGCCTGTGGGTCACGGGCAGAAATATGCAACAAATTTTGGGTTGCCAACCAATCGCGCGCAGGGCATTCAATTGTTTGCAGCCCTTTGCGACATCTGTTATGGTTTATTGGAATAAAAATATACATTTTTGCTATTTCACTTTTATAATATTTTGTTCAAAGTCAACCGTTGCGCCACGAAACGCAACCATTTCACCGTTATCAAGTTCTATGATATCGCCGGCACCAAAGTTCTGGAAACAACTGACGCGCCCCAGAACTGCGCCATCGCGTACAACGTTCATTCCGATTAAATCGGTTTGATAATACTCGCCGTTTGCAGGCTTTGGCAAACTATCGCGATTTATAAACAGTTCAGTCCCGCGCAGGGTTTCCGCCATATTGCGATCTGAACAGCCGTCTATTTTCGCGATAATTACATTCGTATTCGGCACCGCACGCACAAAGTGCAACGTATTTGGTTCGATTCCTTTGCCGAATACCGCCAGATTGTTAAAATCCAGCGGATTTTCGGTAAAAGTTTGAATACGAACCTCGCCCCGAATGCCTTGGGGGGCAACGATTTTACCAACCAAGATTTGTTTTGTGTCAGTATTCATAGACCGAATTGTCTTTCAACAGTACTTGCCGAATGGATTTGATATATTCCAGTTCGTCAATGTTATTTTGAATGGCATACTCTACCATCACAGCAAGGTTTATTTTATAGGAATTGTAAGTAATCTGACGCAAAGCGGCGGTCTTGAAATACAAAGATTTGAACGCCTCGCCCAATGCGGCGCGCTGTTCTTCTTTGGTGTATTTAGACTCACTAAAAGGTTCGGACACTTTGCTTTACCTATTATTCCGCTGCGGCTTCTGCTGCTGGTGCTTCTTCGGCCGGCGCAGATTCTTCTACTGCTGGGGCTTCGGCTGCGGCCTTGGCGGCTGCTTCTGCGGCGGCTTGTTCTTCTGCAATCTTTGCTAACTTAGCTTCTTTGTCTTTGATTTTTTGCTGTGTTTTTTCACTTTGCAGATTTTTCTTGGTCTGGTTTGGAATTTCGCGTTTTGCGACCAAGCCTGCATTTGCCAAGAAACGATACACGCGGTCAGACGGCTTTGCGCCCTTGGCCATCCAAGCCTTGATTTCTTCTGTTTTCAAAACCACACGCTTTTCATTATCGCGTGCCAACATCGGGTCGTATTTGCCAACGACTTCCAAGATGTTCCCAGAATTACGTGCATTGCGTGAATCTGTGACGACAATGTGGTAATAAGGGCGTTTTTTTGCACCATAACGTGCCAAACGAATAACAGTTGCCATATTTGTACTCCTTCGTTAGTTCATATTCAAACTGTTTTCCCACAAAGAAAACCAACATCAAGGATGAAAACTCATCGGATGATGTGCCTTATGCAACCGCATACAGGAACGATTTAAATGGCAATCTTTGGGATTTGCACGGGCATTATGCATTAAATTTTTTCAAAAGTCAAGCGCGTCCAATAAAATACAGACAAAATCCTGTTTGTGCAATAACGGTTGCTTTATCTGTTTTTTATCATTATAATATCGCTGTTGAATAAAAAAGAGCAGTTATGGCAGAAAAATTAAGCAAAGAAGTACGCGAACGCGTGCTGCGGAATATGTTTGTTCAAAATTACAGCCGTATGTGGCCGTATGTAAAGCCCTATTGGTTCAGGGCGCTGATGTCTGTATTGGTTGCGATACCAATCGGTTCGATGGACGCATTGATTGCGTTATCGTTAAAGCCGTATATGGACCTTGTTATGGTTGAAAAGTCGTTGGCTTCGTCTTGGTATATTCCAATTGTAATTGTTATGTTCACCTGTATCCAAGGCGGATTGACGTATATCTCTGACTATTTGAATATGTGGGTCGGAACCAAGATAACCAACCGATTAAAATACGATTTGTACGCCAAAATGTTGACCTGTGATGCAGATTATTTTGTTCGGCGCAATTCTGGCGATGTGATATTTGCGTTCAATAACAACGCAGATATGGCGTGCAGCGGGCTGTTAAACAACCTAAAATCTTTTGTTCAAAAACTGTTTTCGACGATTTCATTGGTTGCTGTTTTATTTTATAATTCGTGGCAGCTGGCCTTGGTGTGTTCCGTCGTGTTGGTGGGCGCATTATTGCCGATGACAACATTAAAGCGCAAAATCAAGGCTGTGTTTGGGCAAAGTATCGCGGCCGATTCTGCATTGCTTACAACATATAACGAAACATACGCGGGCAATAAAACCATTACTGCATACAATCTAGAAGGCTATCAGCAAAACAAGTTCAAAAAAGTATTGTCGAATATGTTTCATATTCGTCTCAAGATATTGCAACGTACGCGGTGGATTACGCCTGTGATGCACATTATATTATCGACGGGCATTGGGCTTTCTATTTGGTTTGGTTCGTCGCTGATTTTAAGTGGCAAAATTACAAGCGGCAGTTTTGTTTCGTTCTTGACCGCTTTGATTATGCTGTACCAACCGATAAAGAGCATTGGCGGTAATTATAATTCTGTATTGATGTCGTTTTTGGCAATCGAACGCGTGTTTGACATATTTAATATGGTACCGAAAGTTCATAATTGTGAAAATCCGAAATTATTCAATTCTGATTTCAAAACTATTGAATTTAAAGACTTGTCATTTGCATATGACCCAAATGTTCCTGTGCTGCGTGATATAAATTTACAGGTAAATCGCGGCGAAACCCTTGCATTGGTTGGAAATTCGGGCGGCGGCAAAACAACCATAGTGAACCTGTTGCCGCGTTTCTATGATGCAACGACCGGCGGAATATATGTGGACGGCACAAACATCAAAGATTTTGATTTGCACAGCCTGCGCCAAAATATTGCGGTTGTTTTCCAAGATAATTTCTTGTTTTCTGGCACAATTCGCGAAAACATATTGCTGGGCAACGAAAACGCCAGTGCGGAAGATGTTGCACGTGCCGTTAAAATGGCGTACTTGGAAGATTTTGTTGCCGGATTAAAACAAGGGCTGGATACGCATATTGGCGAACGCGGCGTGACGCTTTCGGGTGGTCAGCGTCAGCGTGTCGCGATTGCGCGCGCGTTCTTAAAGAATGCGCCAATTTTGATATTGGACGAGGCAACATCCGCACTTGATAACAAGTCCGAGGCGGTTGTGCAAAAAGCAATCGAAAACCTGATGCAGGATAAAACGGTGTTCGTTATTGCGCACAGATTATCAACAATTCGCAACGCCACCAAGATTGCGGTAATCAATGATGGCCAAGTTGTTGAAACAGGAACGCACAGCGGCTTGATGCAAAACGAATGCGGCGTGTATAAAACACTGTATGATATGCAGTTTAAAAAGAACGAGCAATAACCGCACAACATCCAAGGTATCCCAGGCCGATTATTCCGAAACGCGATTACACCGCGGCGCGTTGCCCATTTTGACATAGATTGTTTTTGCAATGTTTGTCTTGTTATACTAGAAATCAAGATACGTTTATATATTGTCTTGGTACTTTTTGCTTGTTAACATAGGATGTTTTTGCTAAAATAGTGTGATACTTAAAGGAAGGGTGAACGTGCAAGATTTCTTTGAAAAAATGCAGATTACGGACACATCGGTTCGTGCGCACACTGGGTGTCGTGGCGTTGATTGTTGTTGCGTTCCATATATGCGCCGGTGCGGTTGCGGGCGCGGCATTGGCCGCTTCGCCTTGTGCGACGGGATTTTATGGTACGGACGTGAACCTGTGTACCGCCTGTACTAACAAGCCTGCTAACAGTACATATACGCGCAATGCCGAAACAAACGCGTGCCCGTGGGCGTGTGATTCCGGCTATGTATCAAATGGCACCTCGTGCGATGCATCAACATTCAGTGTGACAACAACCGCGGATGTGCCGATGAATTCTACAACAATGCAAAAGTTAAAAGTCAGTTATGGTGATGTGACTTATTCTATTCACGACGACACAATCAACCCAGAATAACAATTCCAGACCGCCGTCATACCGGCGTAGGCCGGTACCCTTTTGTTCCCGTCGCGTCCTCATCGTCATCCCGTGCTTGACACGGGATCTCTCCGCCATCGTCGCAGTAATCCCCTTCTCGCGGGGAAGAGGTGCTGGGTAGCACCCGGCGGGGTAGGGGTAAGATCCAGATAATTTACATTTGGTTATACCCTTTATTACCACTCCATTGTCATTGCGGGCGGTTATTACCCACAAAATTTTTTCAAATTTTGCGGGGCCTCAGGGTCCGCAACAGGGGCTTGGGAGTTGTGATAAATATTTCGTAATAAATTCGCGCTATCGTGAATATGAAAAGTGCGCAACAGAATTCACAATGCATCAACGATTTTGATGGTTTTCATCTGGGTGGCCTGCCAGCCGAAACGTCGCAGACACGAAGGATGGTGCGGGCGAAGGGAATGTAAATTCCCACTCACTTTGTTCGTGGGCCCCTTTCACTGCGCTTCGCTTGTTCCGAACCCTCTCGTTGCCGTTGGCAACTTTTTCGGGTTCGATTCAACATCTATCCACGGAACCAAAAATAAAATCGACACAAGGCCGATTATATTTTTGGTGCGGGCGAAGGGAATCGAACCCTCGTCTAAAGCTTGGGAAGCTTTCGTGCTGCCATTATACCACGCCCGCAATTTTTACAGGTTGCATTCTATATTTTTTACTTTAACTTGTCCAGCAGAATTATTTACAACGATAGTTTTTTGCCTTGGCGTGTGCTTGCCGCACAGAATTGCAATTTGTTAGCGCGGCGTTTTTGCGAATTTCTTCGCGACGCTTGTGTTTGGTTTCTTTTTTACGCTGTTTAAGAATTTGTTGCAATAATTCTGGCTCGATATAGCAAAAAATACTTTTCGTCTATTATGTCATCTTTCTTTATATTGCAATCCGCGTGCATAGGAATCAAGTTGCCAATTAAATCTGGGCCGCCTTTGGAGTGCGGAAACGCGTGATCCCACGTTATTTCGTCTGGGTCAAACAAGGGATGGCCGCATTCGGCACATTTTGGGACGATGTTGCGTGTCGCCAATATGCGCAGTAAACTTTTAACTTCATTCGGTTTCAAGTCTTGCCAGAAACTGAAAATTGCATTTAATATAGCAGCGATATGTTCTTGTGTCATTTTTATTACTTCGTTGGTATTTGCAGAATTTGTTTTGGAAATATTAAATTCGGATTTTTGATGTTATTGCGTTCTGCGATTATGCTGAACAACACACCGCGTCGCAGAAAATTACGCGCAATAATCCACAGGCAATCGCCACGTCGCACGGTATAGAACGTATCATTGTCATCGGTCATTTGCGGCATAATAAAACTGTGATGCACGGTCGCGATTGTTTCACCATCACCATCGTGCAAACGCAATGTTATATCATATTTTTCCCCGGGCACAAGTTCACCAACATCTGCACCAAGCCCAAAATGGCGATAATCTGATACGCGCGCAAAGCCAAGATATTTATCGTTCATACTCAATGACACGCGCAGGCGCGGCAACGCGTCACCGGTGATAACGATGCGTCCTGTGTCTAGATAATCTATTTTCGAAACAATTAAATC
>JAZRUN010000037.1:0-12352 GCA_045652565.1 Candidatus Enterousia sp.
AATCGCCGCCATATCGTGCGCCTGTTGCACATTGTGTGATGACAGCATTGCAAAACCAGTTGAACGCACCGACATAACATCGCTGTGGTCACCAAAAATAGACAATGCGTGGGTCGCCAACGCGCGCGCGGCAACATGCATTACAAAAGGTGTCTGTTCGCCCGCGATTTTATACATATTCGGAATCATCAATAACAAACCTTGGGACGCAGTAAAAGTTGTTGCCAACGCGCCCATCTGCAACGCGCCGTGCATCGCGCCGGCGGCGCCACCTTCGGATTCCATTTCGATTATCTGGGGAATTGCGCCCCATATATTTTTCTTGTGCTGGAACGACCATTCATCGGCAAGTTCGCCCATAGTACTGCTTGGCGTAATTGGGTAAATTGCGGCAAAATCGACACAACGATACGCGACATCTGCGGCCGCCCAGTTTCCATCAACAATCAAGTTAGCCATTTTATCAACCTTTCTGTTTTTAACGGGGGTAATAATAGCCCTTTTCCACCCCAAAGGCAAGTGATTTAACTGTACAGCGCAACACGAATTTATGCAAAATTATTCCAGAGGAGGAGAACTTAAAGTCCTGCGACGGTAAAAAGTTCCCCTCCGCGGAGGGGTGGCGGGTGGAACCCGCCGGGGTGGGACGTCGCAGACCGGCATTCGTCACCCCGCCCTTCCGCGGGATGACAGCAATCTGGAATGTTTTTTATTTATTCCAGGAACCTGTCATGGCGAGCTTGGTCCGCTATATCTGAATTTAATTTTATAAATTAAAAACTTGATTTTTATATTTATACTTCTAATATTGACCTTGGAAGGAAGGGATTTATGAAAAAGAAAAACAAAACACCCGTTTTTTATGGTCTTAGGTTGTGGCTTTTGATTTGCTTTGGCGCATTTCTGATTCTGGGCACGGTTTATTGGTTGACCGGTCGCGACAAAAATACGGTTCGTTTTGACGCGTATGTATCAACCCCGACCGCGGCACATTTTGTCGATGACACATCCGCGATACTTTACGATAATATCCCAGATGTGAATAATAATCGTAATATAATACCGCAATCTTATGTCCAGGTCACATACGAAGCGGAATCTGGCGGCACATATTCACCCCCATTCAATTTTAATAATTCAAACGCGACTTTGGCACAAAATATAAAAATACGGCCGGCGATTCGTGGAACGTGGGCGATGTTGTCACCGTATATGTTAAGGTTCACCCCAGAACATAATTGGCCGGCAAACACACGCTTTGATGTCAAGATTGATGGGCGACTGTTCGCATCCGATGCCCGACCAAACACCAAAACAATATCGTTCACAACCGCACCTGTTTCCGCACACACAGATACGTTTAATATATACCCTGTACCCGGGAACGATAAATCTGTGGTCGGCGTTGCAGTAATATCATTTAATTACCCAATATCCACCAAAGATTTTTCAGACAAAGTATCTATGCGACTTGATGGCAAAAACATAAATTTTTCGGTCAAATTTGACCGCTATATGCGCACCGCGATTATTCAAACCGCGCCGATTAAAATCACAGATGACACACAAACGCTGCGCCTGAAACTGAACCGCGTACCAGATGCGGACGGTCGGTCACGCACAGAAAAAATTACCGCCAAAACTATTATCAATTCTTTGGACACGTTTTTCAAAGTGCTGGACGTGAAAAGCATCACCGCAAACGACAAAACTGGCAACCCGCAACAATTAATCTTGCTAAATATGTCCGCCGCGGCAAAGTCTAAAACCGATTGGCAAAAGTATGTGTCCGCGTATTTATTGCCACTGCACGCAAAAAATAATTCTGATGAAGATTCACACAACTGGACACTGGACGAAGTCACGCCCCAGGTTATAAAACAATCGCAAAAACTGGATTTAAAATTAATCGATTTCGTAAATCCCGCGGGAACATACCAATATGCCTTTGCATATGCGGTATCCGATGCCCTGCCCAGGTACATATACACTGTCATTGCCCCCGGAATCGGTTCAGAAAATGGTTTCGTGTCTAAAAACGGTCTGAACAGTGTGCTGCCTGTGGCATATCCCGAACGCAGCGTCAAAATCGCGGGCAAAGGCGCATTGCTATCACTTGCAGGCGACAAAACACTGGGGATTGTTGCCCAAGGCGGCGTAGATACCGCATATGTCAACCTGTACAAAATAGAATCTACAGAAATAAATCACCTAATAACCCAAACTTATAACCTGTTTTCTGATCTGGAGTTTCGGGTACCTTGGGCATTTGATGCATACGATATGGCGGTTGTGTTCAAGAAAAAAATTCCTTTTGCAAATACATCTATGAACCGCGTAAATTATGCTTCGCTGAATTTGGGCGAATATCTGGATCGCACATACCAAGATAAAACAGGTATATTCATCATTAAAACTGGCGCAACTGAATCAGAAGCCGCATACAGTGATGCTCGCCTTGTATTGCTCACTAACCTTGGCATCATACGCAAAATCAATCTGGACGGCAGTTCAACCGTATTCATATCACAAATTTCATCTGGCGCACCCGCCCCAGATGTTGATGTCACAGTACTTGGGCGGAATGGTCAGGCAATCTGGGCGGGGGTTTCGGACGCAGGTGGACGCGTTGATATTCCATATTTTGCGTACGACGAATATAAAAATGAAAAACAACCAGTGGCGATAGTTGCACGACAAAATTCGGACATTTCTTTTATTCCATATTCCGCAGACAGCGCACAAACCAACGACCATTCTAAATTCGAGGTCGGCGGTGTTTATGCATCTTTTGCAACACCTCTCCAGGGTTTTGTGTTCTCTGACCGTGGGATTTACAGAAACGGCGAAACCGTCACCATTGGCGCAATCGTTGAAAATAAAAATTTCACATCGGTTGCGGAAACCCCGATTAAAATAGAAATCACCGACCCACGTGGTCGAACTGTGGTGGATAAAAAAATCTCGCTGAATGCAACTGGAATGTTTGATGTGAAATATAAACTGACGGGGGGCGCACCACTTGGCGAATATAATGTGACGCTGTATTCACTGAACAAACGCGGGCACGTCCAAGATTCTATTGGTGGCACTACTTTCACCGTTCAAGATTTTATTCCGGACACAATGAAAATTATGGCAAATCTTGCCACAGAAAACCGCGAAGGATGGGTTTCAACAAATAATATAAGCCTTAATGTGGCATTAAATAATTTGTATGGAACGCCCGCAACAAATCGTCGCGTGACTGCGGTTGCATACCTGCGTCCAACCGATTTCAAATTGCCACAATATGCGGGCTATACCTTTGCCCAAAATGTAAAGGCCGATTCTGCCAAACAACTTGCCCGCAATCTTGAAACTTTTGTCACAGAAATAGGTGACGTAAGAACAGATGAAAACGGCAACGCACAAATAAACATAGAATTCGATCGCGAAATACCAAAAGGCACATATATGCTGAATATCAATGTGAACGGATTCGACGCAAGCGATGGGAAAAGCGTTCAAACCGCGGTGAATTCACGCGCATCAAATTTGAAATACTTAGTCGGGTACAAGGCTGAATCTGACATATCGTACGTACAACGGAATGACACGAAAAAAGTGCAACTTATTGCAATAGATGAAAACGCGACACCAATAGATTTGCCGGATTTAACACTGCGTCTGGTTCGTCGCGAAAATTTGACCAGTTTAATAAAAGACACAAATAATCAATATAAATATCAAACTGTTTCGCGCGATGCGGTTATTAAAGAATCTTTGATATCAATTTCGCGTAGCGGCTCTGAAATCACACTGGACACATCAACTGGCGGCACATACTACATGCAACTAACAGATACCGATGGCACCATTTTAACCAATCTGGAATATTTCGTTGCCGCAAATGAAAATGTTGATTTGTCCGCAACGAATGCCGCAGAATTAAAGGTAAAACTGGATGCCGCGGAATACAAACCTGGCGACACAATCAAAATGGGCATTATTGCACCATATACAGGCACAGGTTTAATCACTATTGAGCGCGACAAAGTCTATGCACATAAATGGTTTGTTGCCAAAACAACATCTTCAACCCAGCAAATTACTGTGCCCGCTGATTTTGAAGGCACAGGCTATGTCAACGTTTCATTCGTTCGTGATATAAACAGTCGTGATGTTTTTACAAATCCATATACCTATGCGGTTGCGCCTTTTTCAACAAAAATCGACAAGCATAAAATAAAAACTACATTGAACGTACCAGATATTGTTCGTGACAATAAATTGAAAGTGGAATATACAACCAATCAAGATTCTGATTCTATGATATTTGCCATCAACACCGGAATTTTACAGGTTGCAAAATACAAAATTCCAAACCCGTTAAAACATTTCTTTCAAAAGGCTGCATTACAGGTAGAAACCAATCAAATATTATCATTGCTGTTGCCCGAATACAAAATCTTGCGTGAAGTTGCCAAAACGGGCGGCGGTGATTTTTCAGACGAATTTGGCGGTATCGATACACCTTTGACGAATCCTTTTGCACGCAGCAACCTGCCCCCAGTCGCGTTTTATTCTGGAATAATTAAAACAACCGCAAACAAACCCCAGGAAATAACATTCGATATTCCCGAATACTTCAATGGGGAACTTACTGTATATGCTGTTGCCGCAAACACTGGTGCTGTGGGGGGCACAGACACAACAAGCAAAATCCAATCGCCTGTTATAATATCCATATCTGCACCAACATTTGTTGCACCAAACGATGAATTTGTTGTGAATACAATTGTGTCTAACCTCGCACCAAAATCTGGTCACGATGCAAATGTCCAAGTTGGCGCAAAAACCAGCGGCCAATTGTTATCTTTGGACAACATCAGTGTCAATATGCCATTACCAGAAAACACCGAAAAATTATGGTCATTCAACGCAATTGCAAAACCAGAACCCGGGACCGCGAACATAAATGTATCGGCAAAATTATTTGATGCCAAAGACAAACAAATCTTGGATCGTTCTACAAATACAGAATTGTCCGTCCGGCCGGCAACAACCGCACAGACAAATATTCAAACAAAAGTAATAAATGATGTGAATACCCAGATGCGTCTTGGCGCTGATGATATGTTTACGGAAAAATTGACACGCAATTTGTTCATCGCCAAAACGCCGGCGATATTGGCACGTCCATTGGTTTCGTATCTTGAAAATTACGATTATTCATGCACAGAACAGATTGTTTCGCGCACACTGCCCTATGTTTTAATGTCCGACAATAAATTGATTGGAACAAATTACCAAAATTCTTTGGAAAAAATTTCCAAAACGGTTCAGGTGTTAATCAGTCGCCAAAACACAGACGGTTCTTTTGGTACATGGGCGGCGGGGTCTGAATACAGCGATAATATAAACGACGCACGTACAGCGTATTTAACCGCTTATGTAATGAATTTTTTAAGTCTTGCGCGACAAAACGGTTTCAGTGTGCCGCAATCTATGTTCGCACGTGGAATCGACTATCTGCGTGATTTTGCAGGACAAACAACAACAAATTTTGATAATGCCTTGGCCAAGGCTCTGGCGATATACACGCTGACCCAGAATGACTATGTCACAACAAGTTATATTGATGCGCTGCAAGAATACGCAAAAGCAAATATCAAAAATTGGGAATCTGGCATAATCGGCCCATATTTGGCGGCATCTTATAAAATGTTAAAGCAAACAGACAAAGCCGCAGAACTAATTGCAAAATACCATTCTGGCAATCAGGCAAAAACATCAACAAACCAATTTGATACAGACGTTGCAAACGATGCCTGGTACGCCTTCATATTGCGCCGCTATTTCAATACTGGCGATGATAACTTCTTTAGAATTATTGAAAAATACATAAACACAGGTAAATACGATTCCTTTACGGCGGCGGCCATTATTGCGGCATTGGCAACGACATCGGAAAGTGCTGCGGCGGGGCTGGACGATGTATCAATATTTGCAAACGATAAAAAGTTGAAAATCGCGCAAGAATCCGAATTCATTCACGTCGTTGTGCCACAAAATGCAACTAAAGTACGTATAAATTGCAAAACTTGTGACCAAAACAATATATTATTCGCCACATTTGTCCAACAAGGCTTTCCTAAAAAACTTGCGACCACATCAAACGGCATAGAAATCAGCCGCCGCTATTATGATGCAAACGGAAACGAAATAAACTCTGGCAAAATCGGTGATATCATAGATGTTAAAATCGTCGCGCGCACACGTGGCGGCACAGAACAAATTGATAACGCCGTAATATCAGATTTATTGCCAGGTGGGTTTATTCCATTGGGCGACAGTTTAATCGGCGACAAAAAATTTGCAGAAATTCGCGAAGACAGAATCTTGATATATACCGGTCTGTCGCGCGTTCCGTCTGTATTTACCTATCGCGTACAAATGTCCAGCGCGGGCAGATTTACGGTTCCACAAATATCTGCGTCAGATATGTACAACGCCGCGATAAACGCAACAGGAACATCTGGAACTTTCACTGTATCAAATGAAGCAGATTAAAAAATTTGTAATTATATTTGGTATCATTTTTGCTGTCTGGTTGGTCATCAGGTTTGTCTTTGTCGCACCAATTTTAAAGGATGTTTCTTTTTCCCGCGCATATTATGACCGAAACGGTCAACTGTTGCGTCTGACCCTGACAGAAGACGATAAATACCGCATATATACACCGCTTTCGGAAATCAGTCCGCATATAATATCCGCGGTGCTTTTGTACGAAGACAAACATTTTTATCGGCACTTTGGCATAAATCCAATATCAATGTTGCGGGCGGCGCGCCAGTATTACGGCGGAATCACACACCCCGTCGGCGCCTCAACTATAACTATGCAGGTCGCGCGTCTGGTGTATGATATAAACAGCAAAACACTGTGGGGCAAATTCAAACAAATCGCCGCTGCAATTTATATTGATTTGTTCCATTCAAAATCCGAAATATTGGAAGCATATTTTAACCTGACGCCATACGGTGGCAACATAGAAGGCATTGGCGCAGCGGCCAAAATATACTTTGATAAAACAGCAAACAACCTGACCAAAATAGAAGCCGTCACCTTGGCAACAGTGCCACAAAATCCAGTTAAACGCGGACTAAATACGACCAGTGGCATCAAAAATATGGAAAATGTGCGACAAAATTTAGTGGCACATTGGGTTGCCCAACACCCAGATGATGCAAATTTAATTGCGTTAGCACAAATGCCGTTGCAGGTGCGCCCGATGTCAGGCCTGCCATTTTTGGCACCACATTTTATTGATAATCTAAACACACAAAAATTAGATGACAAAAAACCAGAAATTCGCACAACCCTTGATTTAAAATTACAGCAATCCTTGGAACGCACATTGCAAGATGAAATCGCCACACGCAAGAAACTGGGCATCACCAATGCCGCGGCAATTTTATTAAATTATAAAACGATGGAAGTGTTGGCCTATATAGGTTCAGCGGATTATTTCAATCGTGATATTTATGGGGAAAATGATGGTGTTCGTGCGCGACGCAGTCCTGGGTCAACATTAAAACCATTGATATATGCTGCGGCAATTGATAACGGGATTATACACGAATTTAGTTTGTTGCGTGATACACCGGTAAGTTTTGGAATCTATGCACCCGAAAATTCTGACAACGAATTTTTTGGACCAGTATTGGCGCGTGATGCATTGACACATTCCAGAAATATTCCGGCAATAAATTTGCTGCGCGCGATAGGCACAAAAAATTTTTATAAACTATTACAGCAATCTGGGATAACAAACCTGGTTTCCCCAGAACATTACGGTGTATCAGTAGCGCTTGGCGGCGCAGAAGTTTCGATGCTGGAACTTGCAAACATATACGCGACCATCGCAAACCTTGGACAGCACCGCAACACAAAGTTTGATTTATCAACGCCCGTGACAGAAATCAACCACTTGTTATCACCAGAAGCATTTTTTATGACACTTGATATGCTTGGTGGGCAATCAATTCCAACAAAAAAAATCCCTTTCACCAAGGGTGCCCAAAATTCGATAAAACATTACTGGAAAACAGGCACATCGTCATCCTATCGTGATGCGTGGACGGCGGGCATTTTTGGTGATTTTGTGCTTGTCGTGTGGGTTGGCAACTTTGATGGCACACCGAACAACGCATTTAGTGGCGCACGCGCTGCGGCACCAATATATTTTTCTTTGGCGCGTGCCACACAAAACTATATGGCAAGCATTGGCAAGCCAATTCAAAATAATAATTTTTCGCGCGACGATATGAATATTATCCAAATTGATATGTGCGAAATCGGTGGTGACATAGCGGGGCCATATTGCCCCAAACAAACCGCAGGCTATTTTATACCTGGAAAATCGCCCATTGCACAAAACAGCATCCATCGCCTTGTTGCAATAGATGACGCGACTGGTCTGCGCGCCTGCACAGCAAACCCAAAAACAACCCATATGGCGGTGTATGAATTTTGGGATGGCGAATACCTTGATATGTTTAGACGCGCGGGGATTAAACGCAAAATACCACCAAAGTTTATGCCTGGGTGCGATATAAACGACCTGCCCGACTATCACCCTGCCCCACTGGTGACCTCACCAATGCCAGATTCAAAAATAGTTATCACATCTGGTAAAAATTTCGAACCTGTTGGTTTTGCCGCATTCGGTACCGAACAAGACAGCAAATTACTTTGGTTTTTGGATGACAAAGCGTTGGGCGGGACAAAAAACGGCGAAACATTGGAATATAACGTCTCTATGGGCGATCACATTTTACGCGTTGTTGACACCACTGGCACCGCAACAGAAATCAAATTCAGCGTGATCGGTGGTTAAAATTATACGCCCCATGCCGCGGTTGTGCCGAACTAACACCAATATCTTATCTAAGGCCGAATTTGTTGATATAGTTGAAAGATATGCCAATCATCAAATTACTGCCATAATGTTCGGCATCACGCGCCTTGGCACGCCGATACTGCACATAAGGGCCCATAGTAAATGCGCTCCACAGATTTGTATCCATACGCGCCGTCACACTTAAATCGCGCTCCAAATCTGTGCCAACATAGGTTGAATAGTCCAAATATTCGCGATAATAACCATCCGTAGATAACTTTACGCCTTCGCGAACCAGGTATTCCAAACGCCAGCCCGCTTCCATTGCAAACTTGCTGACTTGGTCGTGACCATAGGTAAAATCATATTCATACACCGCGGTCAAATATAAAGACTTTATAATATCAGAATCAAACAGCGACACACCGCCCGACCCACGTGCAACTTTTAATCTGTGCTCGGTACCCGGGGCTGGTTCAAATTCTGTTTCGTATGCCGCACGCACCGTCGGTCCCAGTTTAAAAGAATCAAAATCCCAACACGCATATGACAAATTACTGCTGAATAAAATTTTATCTGCGTTTTCGTTGACAGTTTTCGGCGCATTGTATGGATACAAAGTTGTCTTGCCATATTCCATCAGCAACCCATTATCCCAATTAAATCGATTTTTTTTATATTCCAAAAACGTGTCAAATGCGGCCTTGATATAATCTTGCCCATCGGTGTTCAGCGCAGAAATCGGCGAATTGACATACTCATCAACATGCCGCAACTGGGTTTTGGACAAATCCAAACCAATTCTGCGTATATCAAGAATCAATTCTTTGCCATCTAAATCAACATCAGACGCAACCGATGCAAACGGCATCACGACTGCACACCCCAGCAACAACAGCCTTTTCATTTGTACCCCTTATTTAAATATATGCAAATTCCCATCAACGTTGCGATAACGCCATCCGTTTTCACGCGCCCAAATGGTCAAAGCCCCACGCTTTCCAACCGGCGCAGAAAACACTATCTGGGCCCCGTCGATAAATTCGGTGTTCAAATCAATCCTAGTGGTTGCCGCCGCGCGTTTAATTTGTGCCCAATCGGCCATTCTGTCTGTTAAATCGACAAACAATAAAAATTTATCACCGGCCTCTTCTGTGGCAACAAGCCAATTTTGAATTCCATTATCAGTTAGCCAATTTTTTGCACTTTGTCGATTTATCGTCATTGATATATTCGCCGAATAGGTCGTATCGGATTGACGTTCACCGCTAATACTGGAACTTGCAATCAAATTGGTCAAAACAGATGCTTTTTCTGATACAACCTGGGCACGCAATGCTTCCAAATCTGCATACTGACCCAAAACATCCATAATAATCTGGCGACGAGCCTCATCAAAGGCCATTTTTTTCGCTGTGGCGGCGGTATCACTGGTGACATTAACCGCCGCAGTACCAAACAAATCGGCCCCCAGCGCAACACGCGACACCAAGCCAACACACATACACATCAAAAAATATCTTACCAATTTCATCCGGACACACCATTATTAAAATTTCGCCTGAAGCCCGACACGAATTCCCATAGATTTATAAATAGATTCTATTTCGCCGTCTGATTTAGCGACCCAACCAGCATTTTGCATCTGTTTAATCGCCTTGGCATTTTCATCGTGCTCCAGCATATAGGCCTCTGTATAACCCGCACTTACATATTGCGCCAACAAACTGTCGTATATGCCCATATAATACCCGCTGTTTAGGTAAGTATTTGCCTCGCCCCCCGAAAGAGAATAATAATCAAACGTGAAACCAAGCGACAAAGATATGCTTTCCGACAACGCGGTCATATAATTTGCACCAAAACCAAAGTGCCACGCATCACCCAGGCCACCTTTGTCTTCTACACTTTTGGGATGTTGCCAATCCACACGATACGGCTGGTCTCCTTCGGAAGTGTACGTAGGCAAGCCAAATTCTACGCGTGCGTTAAAACTGTTATAAATATCTATATCATAGTTCAAATCCAGTGCCAAGTACGGCCCCATCCACGTCGTTTCATAAGAATGACTGACGCCGGGCAATTCAAATTTGTACGTTCCACCAGTACTGATTCCAGTTGCCCCAGGATTGATTTGCATAAAGCCAGCTTCGTCATATACAGGTTCCCACAAAACTTGTTGCGCATTACCATATTGCAAAATAACAATAGGATTACATTGCGTTTCATTACTACCTGTAATAGTCTCGCAAAAGCCAGTATCGATGGTCATACCATAATCTTTGGTCGTTTCCAATTTGTACTTAAAATATCTATATCCCACAGACGGCGTGATTCGCGCGGCACCAAACTTAAACACATCGGTCAAACCAAAGCCGGCGTGAAAGCCCATTAAATTGCCGCCTTCGCTGCTGCCAATCGAAAGGGAATTTCCGATTTGACTGCCTATATACTGATCACCGATGCCATCATTATCCGTATCATCCCACCACTCTGTGACAACATACCCACCATTGGTAATATCATCATCAATCATAGTTGAAGTACCAAACTGCATACCATATTTAAAGCCCATATCAATTTGCATCGGGGTATTGCCCGCCGCAAATCTGTACGCCGCATCCGCACTGAACACATTCCAGCGAATGTTATCATAATGCAATTTACTGCCGGCATTTTTCATATCAAAATTCCAATTCGCAAATTCGTGCGAAATCCCCGCATTAAAAAAGAACCCCTGCTTTGGCGCAGTATTATTACTGCGCGATTTATTTTGCTGGTCTGTCGCCTGAGATGACACGACACTTGTATCACGACTGTATGCCTGATACTGTTGTCCGACATAAACATTTGCATTTGGTATAACTGTTTGCCTGTTTTGTTGTGGGCTGTACTGCTGGCGACTTGCATAGCCAGACCGAGAATAATTCTGCTGGGGCGAACGATAATTCCCTGTGTAATACGTACCCGCAGAATAAGCCAGCCCCGGCGCAACCGCCGCCAAGAAAGAACAAGTCAGCCATATATTTTTTGATTTCATAATCTCACTCCCATAGCAAGCATCATTTTATTTTATCACAAAATGATTGAAAAAAAAACTAAATTATGTAGAATGGTTCGCGAATCCGTTTGAATGCACTGCGGTTATGGCGGAATTGGTAGACGCTCAGCACTAAGGATGCTGTGGAGAAATCCGTGGGGGTTCAAGTCCCCCTAACCGCACCACCAAAAATTGTTAGCGTGCACAACAAAGTGCACGCTTAAAATTTTTGAGTGTCCCGCAAGTCGGATCGTAGCCATGTCGTTCTGTGAGCCAAGGAGTTGAGGATTTAATTTGTCTTCCTAAGACCGTTTGGCCTCCGACTTGTGGAGAAATCCGTGGGGGTTCAAGTCCCCCTAACCGCACCACCAAAAATTGTTAGCGTGCACAACAAAGTGCACGCTTAAAATTTTTGAGTGTCCCGC